>JANQLF010000212.1 GCA_028280785.1 Planctomycetota bacterium | reverse complement strand
CTAATGCTGCCCTGAGTCGTGACGATTTGCCAAGGACGTTTGCCATAATTGGTGACTTTAAATCCTTGCAGCGGCTTAGAATTTTTTGGTGTTATGGTGACCGGTTCAGTGGCCCAATCTGTGGGTCGACATTTAGTGCCTAGTTGAATTAATATTTTAGATGAGCTTGTTAATGTTTTATCATCCATCGAAATAACGCTGACACTGAGATCACTATTTGATGTAGAAATACTAACGTCACTCAGGTCTATAGTGGTTTTACTGCTAAAGTGACCAGTCATGGCTTGGCATTTTGGTGTATCGACCGTGAATAACTTTTTACCGGTATCGATTACTAATTCACCGGTATTGCTTTCAACGCGCATGCCGTTGCCACTTTTACTAATGAGTTTACTTGTGTCTGTAACTTTGGTTTTGCTTTCATCACTGTCATAGGTGACTTGTACTGGACCAGTAAAATACACCCATGGTGAGACGCCAGTTTTCACTGAAGAGTTTGCTGGTAGGTCTCCGGCATCACGATTTGGATCAAAGGTTGCACTTTCTGAAATGATTGGCGTTTTGCCTTTATAAATAGCATCAAGCGAGCGGTGTTCGTGGACCACTGGATCTGCACGTTTGATATAACCTTTGCGTAGCATTAATGCCGCACCGGGCCATTGACCAGCTTGATCTGGTGTCATGCAGATCCATTTTTTCTGTGATGGCTTATAACCATTTGCAGCTTTTGGATGGGCCCAATCATTTTCATATGCACCATTCCAGTATAATCCATCAAATCCATTCAAGCTTGAGTAAGCTGAAACTAAGAGTGATCCTTGAAAGGCATTTTCTTCAGGGAATACCCAAATGCTTTCGGTGATGATCATTGGTTTGCCAGCGACTTGTTTTAAATTTAATGGAAATTCAAGTGCTGCATCATCAACGACACTTTTATTGGTGTATTCATCGCCATTGAGAATGGCCCAGCCACGATGTTCGCCATTGTGTAAGCCGCCAAAGTAGCGATTAACCGCGATGACTTCATTAGCAGTATAGGAATAACGTTCGGCATCATTTAATAATAAGCTGTCACCTGACTTCCAATTACCGCCATTAATTAAAACAGGGCATTTGAGGTCTTCGCGGACATAGTGGGCAATTTCTTTATTAAAATCATACATCAATTCCGTCCAGAATTGTAGTTGGTCGTCTATGCGTGGGCAGTTGCGTGGATCTTTGCGACCATCTTTGGCCATATGCCAGAGGTTAGCCATCATGCAAATGCCGTTGTCTTTGTCGTCATTCTCTGAAAAGTTTTTGCCCCACACTGCATATGCTTTATCGAGGTTGCCGTATTTTTTAATCGACCACTGACCAAATAATTTACCGAGTTTTTGTGCTGCGGGTCCTTTGATGC
Organism: Planctomycetota bacterium; assembly: GCA_028280785.1. Classification (GTDB taxonomy): domain Bacteria; phylum Planctomycetota; class UBA11346; order UBA11346; family UBA11346; genus JANQLF01. The sequence continues at coordinate 178,796 of JANQLF010000212.1, read as the reverse complement.
GATTAACCGTCCAGAATAAGAGGCTGTCTTCATTTTGAATCTGAAAAACGGCGAGACCCGGAAATTCTGCCAAGGTTTTTCCGCCAAGATGCTCAGTTGGTGTGGTAAAAAATATTTTTAACCAATTCTTATAGGCGGCTTTCATTCGTTCATCAAAGAATAACAAGCCGGCATGATTGCCATTCCAGTCAGTGCCCCATTTTTTATCATCGGACTTCACCAAAAATGCCCAGTAAGGAGAGAAGGTCGAATAAATACCTTCGTTGGCCATAGCGCCAATCGCTTTCCATGCCCACTGACATTTATTCATGTTGACATCGTTAAGATTTTGTGTTTTTGGATCTGGATTTAATTCAGTGCCCAAGCGCACCATATTGACGCCACGTTTGGCCAAGAATTTTGCATGCCAAGCGAGATCGACTTTGGACATATGATTCCACAGCGGTCGTTCATGCGCGGGATCTTTTTCAACACCGGTATTCAGCGCCCAGAAACGAATTTCTTTGCCATCGCCATGTACAAAGTCGCCACGGTCATTAGTGCGAATCCAGCCGCTTTGCCCGGCGTGCTTTTCATTGAGGTAACGTAAATCGAGGAGGGCGTCTTCAGAGAAGGTATCGGCCTCTGGTTCAAAGGCCCAGGTCTCGGCGGCGCTCAGCTGGACACAGAGGCAGAGGGCGATGAAGGGGATGCAGAGTTTGAACATTATTGATAATCCTTTGCTGCGAACGATGGGGGTGGCTGGCATGATTATGACTCCAATCTTGTGGAATGCTAAGCTTACGTGAGGTAGACGCTGAAGTGACAAATGCATATAGTTACGCACGTAACTAAAGCACTTATGTAAATTTGCCCTGGTTCTTGAGTGGCCTGTCGGTACTATCAATGCGTGCCTAGTATTGCTGAGATTGCCCGTTATGCCGATGTTAGCCGTTGTGCGGCCTCGCAGATCCTCAATAAGAGTAAGGGCTATGAGCGCTTTAGCCCGACGCTCAGGGCACGTATCGAGGACGTGGCAAGCAAATTAGGTTGGGTTCGCGATTCGCGTGGGCTTGCTTTACAGCAAGGAAAGACTGGTGTGCTTGCACTTGCCCTGCGTTGGAGTGAACGTGCTAACGGGCTGCAACGTGCATTAATCAGTGCGGTTGAAATGGCTATGAGTAAACGTGATTTACATTTGCAAATCATCTCTAGCGCGGCTGATGCTTTGCAGTCAATACATAGTAATCGTTGTGATGGTGTTCTTATTAATGCTTGGGGTTTTAGTGAACAAGACATCTTAAAATTCCAGCAGGTTAATCACGCGGTTTTGTGTCGTGTGCCATCAGGTATGCGTGGCGTTGAATTTGATGTTGGCCAAGGGTTGATTCGTGCTGTGACCCATTTGCACAGTCTTGGTCATCGGAAGATTTTATGGTTAGCAGCGGATCTAAATTCTGATCAAAACGACCGCTATGAAGTGATTAAACATACGGCGGAGCGTTTTGATATAGGATGCGGAAAATTAATCATACCGACTAAGCGCATCAGTGGTGAAGCAGAGGAAATTCAGGAAATTCAAAAGGGCTTAGCGGACAAAGTCGAAACCCTATCACATGAAACGGCTGTCATTTGTTACAATGAAATGGTGGCCATAGCACTCTATGCAGCTTTAGCAGGTAAACGACGAGTTCCTGAAGAATTATCGGTAGTCAGTATTGATGACATTTATGCGCCAATTTGTGTACCGCCGTTGACCAGTGTTGCTTTTAATTTTGATCGCTTAGCAGAAAAGGCAGTCGAGCAATTGGTGAGTGAGAAAACTAAATCAACGCTGATTAAGGACCCGACCGATTTGAGTATTCGTGCAAGCACTGCTAGGCTTCAGTGAAGGATTAGCCTACACGAAACTGCGGATTCAGCAAAAAACAACACGCTAAGTAACGTATTTACAGGACTTACGATTGGCACGCCTGTGGCTCTTATTCAATCAAGGAGCCAATCATGAAACATTTTTTAAGTATTCTTGTTCTCATTATTTTTGTTGCCACTGCCTCGGCAGCTGAACGCGACGGTGATAAAAAGCATAAATGTAGCAAAGAGCGCAAAGCCAAGATTCTTGCACAGTTTGATGCCGACAATGATGGCAAGCTCAGTGAATCAGAGCGCGCCACAGCAAAGGCTGGCATGCAGGAACGCCGCGCTGCTCGCATTGAGAAATTAAAAACAGAAAAGCCAGAAATATTTGCGCGTATTGATAAAAATAGTGATGGTACGATTGATCGTGAGGAATTTAAAGCGGCACGTGCACAACGAAAAAATCATAAATGTGACAAAGGTAAAGATGGTGCCAAACGTGAACGTGGAAATAAAGGTGAACGCAGCGGACGTCGTGCAAATAAGGAATAAATACATAAGCCCGGGATAATGAGATCCCGGGCTTATTAAAACTAATTGTTCGTATATTAATTTAACAATTATATTTATTTATAACAATATTCTTGCCTATACACTCGGTATCTTCCTGGTATACTAAAAATTAGAAATGATGCACCAGTCTGGTTTACCCAGGCATTATTTCATTTTTTATAACCACATGCTCTACAAAGCGAGTGCATACCGTGAGTAGCCAAAATAGTATAGAAAACCAGTATTTATCAGTCAAATTAGATCAAAAGACGTTGGCCGTCAGCGTTGTTCATAAGGCAACGGGCTCGACCTGGTCAATGTTTGAGGGATCGGATCTAGACGTTCTTTTGGACGAAGGGCAGAGCAGTCTGGTCCAGCATGCCTTTTCGGAATTCCAGGACAATTTTGAATGCTGGAACAGAGACGATGCTTTATTAGTACGCATTCCTGATGCGGGACTCTCAATTAGTATCTTACTTGATGATGAAAACGTTACTTTTGAAATAGCACCTGAGCACAACACCGACATTAAACCACGTGATATTTTATATCCGCGTCATTTTGAATTAGCTGTTGAAAAAGGGAACTATACGGTCTTCCCGTTAAATCAGGGAGCCATTATTCCAGCGGATTGGCCAGCGAAATTTCATCATCCCGAAGGTTATTCGGAACAGCGCATGCATTTCCATGGTGCATATGATGCTAAGAATGACTGTGGTTTCATTGCCTTAACGCCGACACCAGATGATCTCTATATTGCGGTGTGGAATGAACGCCCAGAAGATAGCGCTAATACTTTTTTCCATTGGTTGCCATCGATGGGATCATTGCGTTATAAGCGTGTAGTCCGTTATGAATTTCGTAAAGGCTTGAATTATGTAGAGCAAGGCCTGCGCTATCGTGATTGGGCTAAAGAACATGGATTCTATGCATCACTACAAGACAAGATTAAATTCAATCCCAATATTCAAAAGTTTATTGGTGGCCCAGTTATTGATGCTGAATCAATGATTCGCCGCACCCGCAATTTGGAAATTCGCATTACCCCGTTTGATGAAACGGCAACGCGCATCGAAAAGCTTAAGGCAATAACCGGCATTGAAGATGCAGTGGTGCACTTGGATGGCTGGGGCAAATTTGGTTATGATAGTTTGCATCCTGAAACCTTGCCAGCGAGTCCTGACTGTGGTGGTAACGCCGGGCTTAAAAAACTCAGCGAACGTGTCAAAGCGCTCGGATATTTATTTGCGCTGCATGACCAATACATCGATTGTTATTGGGATGCACCAAGTTTTACTGAAGATAATTTCCGTATCCAAGAAAATGGTCAACCGATTAAAGTCAATAACTGGGCAGGTGGTATGGCTTATCATAACTGCTACGTTTCCAGTTTAAAATTTTTAAAACGAAATGTTTTCGAGGGCGTGCGCGATCAGTATATGTACCACAATTCGCCGTCGGTTATGGATATCTGTGCGCCAACGGCTTATTATCTCGATTGTTTTACGCGCACGGTTGAATGTTATCACGAAGAGCATCCGTTAACACGTACGGAAAATAGGGCGATGCAGAAAAAAGTCCTGCATACCATGCGCAGCGGTAACGATGGCCAAACGCATCCAGTCTGTGTGCAAATTGAGGAGCTACGCGATTTCGCAATTCCTGAAGTAGATTTTTGTTATTCGATTGGACATTTTACTGCAGATGTTCAATTAACTGACGGTACTAATGAATCAAAACTCATCGGTATTGGTGTGCCGTTATGGAATTTAGCATTTCACGATTGTGTGGTTCAACATAACTATGGCAGTCCAATGAACGCCATGCTTTATGGTGAAGGATGTTGGTTACGTGTGCGTGGTGATGACTGGGAATCGCAATTGCATACGGAATTGGAAACCAAGCGTCAGATTTTAGCACTGCATAAGGAAGTCGGTGCTGAACCGATGACCAATCATGAATTTATCGATTTAAGTAAGGGTGTGGAAAAGACGACCTTTGCTAATGGTATCAGTGTAACTGCACACCGCGTCGATAATAAAGTAGTGATTGAGGGCTCACAACATTGTGATGGCACCATTGAGTTAGGCATGGAGTCGCCACTCATAAATGTGTTTGATGGATAAACGCGATAACTAACAAAAAAGGGAGCGCCCGAGCGCTCCCTTTTTTTATTGTTGTAGTTCGAGTATTTTATCGACTATCATCTGTCGATATTTCATTAATTTCTCAGGGTCTTTAGTTTGGTCGAAGAAATTATGAACGGTGTCGCGACCTTTATCATTACGTGCTAGGCGCACTTCTTTGAATATCGCTTTTAAGAGGTCATCAGCTACTTGCTCCTTGCCTTTTGCCTTGGCAACTTTCTTCAATGTTTCCATGTAACGACGCTCGTCATAACCTTCACGTAAGCCTTCTAAATAAGGTGTACGGACTAATGAATACGGTGTGGTCCAGCCATACATCCATTGGTTGCCACGACTAGCAGTATCAAAGCGACTGCCCCAATTATAGGCCCAGACTAAAGAGCCACGGGCGTTAAAAGAACCGAAGTAAACACCGAAGGTAAACCAAGGCACCACAGGTTCACGTTTGTCATTAGTACCTGAATATTGCCAGAAGGTTTTATTCGGAACCGCGCGAACTTTATCGCCTAATTGATGATCCATGTGGATGGCATTGGTGCAGAAAACTTCGATGTCTTCTAAAAATGGTAGACCATTAGCAGCATGGTGAATGGAACCGTAGATGCGCGCTTTTGGCCATGCTTTATGAATAATGGCTGCACAGTCCTTGAAGTGCGATTTAATCCATGGTCCGGCACTGCCGTCACAGAGATATTCTGGCTTTAAGCCTTTGGCTTTTTTATCAGCGAGAAATTTTGCTTCGTTGCGATTCATGGTTACGCCAAAGCCCCAACGGCCATTGGGATTGAGCCAACGATATTGTTTACCGCGTGCCCAGTTTTCTTGCGACCATTTAGCCGGTTCATCAAAGGGGGTAACGATTGGCTCTGGCCAGCCATTTTTCTCGGCATGACCGTAGAATTTTTGAATCCATTTGCCGTAAAGATCACGAATTTCTGGAGCGACTTTAGCAGCAGCCCAAGTTTTCTTGAGCCATTCAGTGCGTGATTCGTCAATATTTTCTTTATCAGAATAGGCGAAGCGATAGAGGTCACGTTCGAGCTGCATGGTGTCAGGATAGCCGTAAGGGTTACCGCCAAGGAAATATACAAAATTTTCGATACCTGCAGCTTTGGCATGCTTCATGAAGTCATCCCAAATCCATAAGTCTAATTCGAAGTCGTCGCCTACCTTTCGAATTGGCTGCCCAGCCCAAGTGCCAGAATACCATAAATTAACACTGTTGTGATTGTAGCGTGCTAATTCTTTCATTTCATGGGCAGGGATAAATTTAGGAATGCATCCACCAAGGTGTAAACCGGCTTCGCTCATGGTTAATAAATCAATGGGTAATATCTTAACAGTTAATGCTGCGCTGCCGACTGCTTTGCCGTTGCTGCGAATAGTGAGCGTGCCGTTGTAAGTGCCTGCTTTAGTTTTACCGCGATGACTTTCGACGTTGAACCAATAGCCATGAGAAGCATTGGCCGGAATGTCTACATTATAGTGCGGCCACAATCGTTGTGGATACAGGGGGTGGCTATCGCTTTTAGAGGTAGCTAGTGAATATTCGACGGTATAAACTTCGACGGTGGCCTTTAATGTTTTGCCGGCTTCATTTTTCAAATCGCCTAATTCGATTGAAACATCATTTAATGCTGCACCGTTTGCATAAACAGCAAATTGGCGGCCTTCCATTTCATTTTGAGCTAACTGTATGTGAATCTTACCAATGCTGTCTTTTTGCTGTGGTGCTGAATTTGGATAGACTAATTCAACCATGGAGCGTGCGTAGAGGACTGCAGTATCTTTGCTAGTGGCTGCACTATTTTGTTTTTCTGGTAAGCTTGCTTTTTTACGCTTCTCAGCTTGGACACGAGCAACCCAGGCACGCGTTTCGGCAGACCAGCGCACTTCATCAGTTTCTGGATTGCCTTTGCTTAAGACAATGCGATGAACGGGCACATCTTGCCCTTGAGGTGCGTATAGAGAAATGGCGGTGTGCTCTTGATCTTTAAAGCGCATAATTTGGTCCCATGGAACTGGGACGTAGGCAGTCTTCCAGGCGTTATCACCCAAGCCACCAATGCGGTGTACTTCAATTTCGGTTGGTAGACCTGCGAATAAATTGACGCGGATGGGACTATTTGCAGTATCTTTAAAATGAATTTTAGCTAAGGCATTGTGTCCTGCCTCAGGACGTAGTCCCTTTCCCCACCAAATGGGAATAATTAATTGACCTTTTTTACCGGCGAGCAATTGACGACATTCTTTGCCATCGATCTTAGTGACATCAGACCACGATTCCGGATCAATGCCTTTTTCTTTATCTAATGGAAATTGAGTGATTGTTCGTTCAAAAAAGCCTTCAACCGGAGTGGGCTTGCGAACTGTGTTGTCTTGGCAGGCGACTAGAGAGAGAATGATGCAAAGGAGCAGTGTTCTGATCATGCGGTACCGTTCTGTGCTGAGAGGGTCTTGTGTTTTGGGGTTGCTATTTGTATGGAAAGAAATCTTCGAAGAAAGCTAATGTTTTCCATAAATGGAACCGCTGCATGCCAATTCTGTGACAGCATACCGTGTGCTAAGTAGCCGGAATTGTAATGAAAATTAAGGTGTGCGGGTGAAGCCGCTGATGGATTGGCTGATAAACTTATCTGGGTAATTCTCAATACCTTCAAAGCCGAGTGCTTCATCGCGTCCATCGCTTGGTATATAGGCTGTGCCGAAGATATAATCCCAACAGCTGAGGCTAATGCCGAAATTCACGCCATAGCGTGCGTGTTCAAATGATTTAATCGCGTGATGCCAAATGTGCATGCGCGGATTATTGAAAATATAACCGAGTACGCCGTATCGAATATTGATGTTGGCGTGATTTAAATGACCAATACAGGTGCTAATGGTGGCGACGACAAAGATATCAACCAAGCCGTAACCGAGCAACGCTAAAGGAATAAATTGAACAGAATTGTAGATTATATTTTCCATCCAGTGGTAGCGCAGATGAGCAGCGTAGCCCATTTCCTCCACCGAATGATGAACTTTGTGAAAGCGCCATAGACAATCGAAACGATGCAAGCAGCGATGTATGCCCCACTGGATAAAATCGCGAACTATAAATAATATTAAAAGATGCGTCCAAGGAGAGAGTGATTTGGTGAGTTGCAGGCCAAAATATTCATCAAGTGCCTTAAGACCAATGGCTTCAAAACCATTGTTCAACAAAAATACACCGAGTTCTGAAAGAGCAGCAAATGCAATTAGGCCAAAGATGAAGAAGTTAAAAAACATGTAAAACGTATCGAGCCAAAAATCTTTGCGGATAAGTTTCTGCTCTTTGCGCCACGGAAAAAATACTTCGCCCAGATAAACAACGGCTGAAGCAATGACAAGCATACTTAGATAATTAGTAGCACTGAATGGCTCGGTGATCTGTAGCCACAGCCACGATGCATAATTTGAGTAAGCCCCAGTAATGGTGCTGGCGAGTTCAGCAAAAAAATCTGAATCAGATTCCGGCATGCATTGATTCTGCCGTGCATTTCTGCACGGCAAACATCATTTCTGCACCAATTATGGTGTTTGTGGTTTGGATTTCACACCAGTTAATATGTCTTTAACCACAATGCTAAGGTTGCGATCAGCATCTTCTTGAGCGAGGCGAATGGTATGTGCGCCATTGCCCTTTTCAGATGAGGTAGCATTAGCGCTTAAAACTATGTCTTCTTTACCGTCTTCTAAAACGGCAATGCGCACAGCATGCTTGGCATAGGCATCACTGCCTTTTAATTGCCAAGCCACGGCGATGTCGCCCGTAGCTGTTTTACTGAGCGTTAGGTCTACACCTGATATTGCATACGGTAGCAGTGCTAATGGTGTACCATCACCAGCAAGCATATCGAGTTTCAGGCTATTGTTGCTCAGGCTTAATTTTTTACCGCTGCGAATAGCATAGACATGTTTCGGTTTTAATTCGCTGAGATTAATAGTGACGTTTTCGACTTCGTTTCCGCCGCTTTCATCTGGTACGACATGAACTACGCCGTCACCGCCGAGTACTTCTTTGGTGCCAACTGGTGGACGGAGAACGGTAACGATGCGAGCGTCGTCGCGACCTTTAATCTGATGTACTTTGAGTGAGAGTTTCTTAAGGACGCTTTCTTCATTGCCTGATGCAGCAACCATAGGTTTGACGACTTTATTTATGGCACTTGCTATATCGGCATTAACGCTGTCGTATTTTTTAGAAAAACCGAGTAAGGAAGAGCTGGCATTAAGCATGAACTCATCGAGGACATTGTCTTCACGGTGATAAACCAGGCCGCCTTTATCGGCAAAGGTTTTTAATGCAGCAACAGTATTTAATTGACCATTATTTTTACCTTGTCCCAAACTGAAATTAGCAGGTAGGAATATGGCTTTAAATCCTCGTTTTTCCAAATCACCAGCAGCAACTTGTTCTTCGCTGACGTAGATAGGATCATAGCCAAGCGCGACTAAATCTTTAGACGTTTGATCGCATGGTGCGTGATAATTTTTGCCATTAGCAAATGCTGCGCGCATCGAGTTCATAGAGTATAGCATGGCGATTGGCGATAATTCACGTTGGGCGAGTAGGAATTGACGACCAATACCACCGCGCATTTCTTTAAACAATTTCATGTAGTCATAAGCAGATTGGCAGAAGGTTAAATCGGGATTACGGAATGCGATCCACCAGAACAAGACATGACCACCGCCATGATTGGTGACGCTATCCCAGATTTGGAAATCAACAGCGCGTCCAGCGCGACCATAGCCAGCGGGAACGGCATTAACCATGGCACCATCAGCAAAACTCATGCGCTTGCGTTCTTGATCACCATAGCCGTAGCCCTGCATTGAACCAAAGTGCGGTGATAATTTCGCCCAATCAAAGCCATCGAATGGGGTGGCGATTTGTGTGCCTGATAAACTGATGGTTCCCTTGGGATCGGCAGCAGTAACAGCGTCTTTGTACATCTTATATCCATCGGCCATGATATCGTCGTTATGCTGACGCCATTCGTTCCAGATCGGCCATTGTTTGTTTTTACGCGCCTGCGCAGTAAGCGTAGGATAAATGGCATTAAAATCTTTATAGCTGGTACTGAGGCATTTATTGAGATTATCAATGCTTCCAAATTTCTTTTCGAGCGCCTTTTTGAATCGTTGAATATTTTCAGGATGAAAGTCATAATCGAAGTCAAACTTGTAATAGGTTATCGATGGTTCATCGCAGAGAATGTAATTGGTTGGATGAAATTTCTTTAGTTCACTGACGGCTTTGGTCACACGCTGACGTTCTTTGTTCATGAACTTGCTGTCGGCGTAAGAAGGATCACGAATTAAAAGTTTTTTATCGCCAGTTTTGTTATATTTGGTCGAGTTATCAGGGAATGCACGCAATTGTAGTTGTGGGCGCGCTAAGTCGTGAACCATTAATCGCAGTCCGGCACGGGCATAACGCATGCGTAGTCCCGCATCATTCCAGCGTGTTTCCATGATACCAGTTGAGCCAAATTGCGTAACCATTTTATCTTCGAGTTCGCGCATGAATGGTAGTCCGCCAACATGCCACATTAAAATTTCATAGTCGTCCCACAAAGGGCCATCAGGAGTCACGATGATTTCTTTGCGACCTTGGGCGAGTAGTTCGTCACCATCACGAATTTCTGCATGGACGACAGCCATGATTTGTGTGACTTTGTCTGATGAAAATGACTGCTTAACATCTGCGCTGATAGAGCTGAGACTTGTGTCATTGCTGGCTAAGGTGCGATGGCGAGCAAGTTTTTGTTCGTTGAGGCTCAGAGTCAATTTTGCTTTCGGGTGTGCTTTGATGACCGCTTTTAAGTTGTCATCATGGGCAACGCTGGCTGCAATTTTATCGGCGGCATTAATAAAGTCTGGTGCATTCACTTGAAGTGTTTTCACACTGCTCTTGCCCGGAGGAGTGAATGCAAGGCTCCAGTCGGTGACTTCGCCTTTGTCATTTTTATGCACGGTAGCTTTAAGATTATGCTCGGTGCCGTCTTTTAACTCAGTCGCCGTGCCGGATTTCATTTCACGTCCGGCAACCCACAGCGAGCTACGATTCATTAACGAGTAAATTACTTCCCAATAACGATAACTGCGCAGCGGATCTGCGCCAAGAGCACGACTAATTCTTGGTGTCAAACTTTGACTGCGCCAAGCAAACGTAGCCACACGACCTTTGCCAACTTGACGAACTGCTAAAATTGGGTCACCGCTTTCAGATTTAATTAATACCTGTGCATCTGGTGCGACTTTGTATTGCTGATGCGTCATGTTTTCAAAAGGTAACGCTTCGAGGGGTATGCCTCGGGTAATTGGATGATCGCCTACGACGCTCCATTTCTCACCTTTTTTCCTGCCATTAGCTGCAAAGCGCACATAGCCATTATTCCTTGGAAAATCTGATTCGCTGTCGATCAATGCATTGATATCACGTAAATTCTGTGGCCATTTTCCTTTTTCCACACCTGGGTAGGGAAATACAAATACAAGACCAACACCGTCTTCTTTAACGCGCTTGACAATAGCATCTTGCGCAGATTTACCGAAACGTTCCCATCCCTGTGGGGTAAATAAAAGCATCGAGTCAAACTTTTCAGGACCCTGCATGGAGCTGGCCAAATATTCTTGCATCAGCACGTAATCAGTTTTATGGCCTCGTTTGCCGTAAAAATCTCCCATACCCCAGGTGTTTCGACCATAAGAAATATCCCAGTGCTGAACGCTTGGCTCGATATCCATGCGCTGAGCCATTTCGACAACTTCACGGCCTTCAACAATGCTGGTTAAGAAAAAGCTTTTAAGTGGACCACCGGCTAATTTTTTACCGAGGGGAAAATGTGGTGTAACAATATCGAATTTAGGTTGTAGGTCTTTACGGTCTTTATAGGGAATAAATGGAACTTCTTCACCCTTAAGATCACCAAGTACAATATTATCAAATTCGACGATTAATCCATTTGGCGGTTTATTACAAAATAATATTGCTCTTTTGATTTGTTTTATATTTAACTTGCCACCGATGTTTCGGGTTTCGATCTGACAAAGATTACGACCAGCTTTAAGTTTAAAGGTGTGGTTATACCGAGAATTATAGTCTTTGCTGCCAGGATCGTCGATACGTACATTTAATTGAGAGGGGCCGGCGCTGTAAGCCTCAAAGCGGAAGACTTGATACTTGCTCCAGTCGCTGGGAACTGGTAGGTGAAAACCTGGCCAGTTACCGCCCTTGGTGATCATTTTGAGTTTAAAATTATTAGAAGTAGTTTCGCCGACGACTTGGAGCTCAGGGTTATCCTTATAACTATTAACCCAATTCAGCTCTTTAGCTTTGGGGTCATTGAAGTCGAATAGCACCTTCTCGGCACCTTGAGCAGTGTTATTAATAGTCATGACTGTTATGAAAAATAAGAGGGTGGTTAAGCGCACGGTTTATCCTTCGATAATAAGGTGAGGCTATATTTGAGTTTATGTATGTTGACTCAGTGTAAAGTATCGAGCTGCAATCCAATTTTGTTATGAATACTGCATATTATAGTGTATGCAGGCACAATTGTGACCGATATTCCTTGGGAATTTGAGGAGCTGTCCGCTGTTCTTTTTAAAGTCTAAATACGTTCTCTTATTCTGTATCTTAACGTTGCCTTTCATATCGAATCTCGGTGCTGTAGAGTATGTCGCGACCAAGGATATCCCGGTTCTCAATAAGAAGCTTGTCAGAGTTAATAATGTTAAAGACCTTGAACAGCAATTAAACAATATAGCGGATAATACCACGGTGCTTATTGCTCCAGGCATTTATAAACTTTCGGAATTAGTCTTTATTCGAGGGCGTAAGAATATTGAAATTCGCGGAGCGCAATTTGATCGCAACGAAGTGAAGATTGTTGGTAAAGGTTATAAGAATAAAGATTTTGGAGAATGTCGACATTGTCTAGAATTTTCCGGATGTACTAACGTTCGTGTGGCTAATTTAAGTATTGGCGATGTCTATCATCACCCAGTAGCCATGCAGGGTGACTGTACTGACATGCATTTCTACAATGTGCGTTTTTTTGATGCTGGCGAACAATTTTTAAAGGGTAATTCAAATTATGCCGCTGGTCGCGGTGTATTGCGCGGTAAAGTGGAATACTGTTTGTTTGAATATACTGAAATGGCTCGTTCATGGTATACGCAAGCTATTGATATTCATACGGGAAAAGACTGGGTCATCACCAATAATATTATATATAATATCATGGGTCCTGCTCATGATCAAATGGCAGGACATGCAATTTTAATGTGGAATGGTGCAGAGAATACTCACTGCGAAAACAATTTAATCATCAATTGTGCGCGTGGTATAGCGTATGGACTCAACGAAAAGAAGCCGCCAGCGAAGGGAAAGCAATACGACCATAACGGTGGAAAGATAGTTAATAATATCTTCGTGCGTGATCCAGGAGTTCGTGGTGACGACGGTATACTCATTACCAATTCACCAAATTCAAAAATTATCGGTAATAAAGTATTTTGTAGTGGGTACGAAACACCGATAGAATATCGCTATAAAAACTCCAGTAATATTATTATTAAGGATAACATCTTAGATGGTCGTATATGGCAGCGCGATGGAGCAACGGGAACAGAAGACAATAACATGATTGTGAGCGGTAAAAAATCCCCATTTGCATTGTTGCGCAAAGATGCATTTAAGCACCTGCAAGATGCCCAAAATTTCATTCCTAAATCCGATTCCTTTATACATCTCAAGGCCTTAGCTAAAAAAGTGTATAATGATGAAAGTTATGGTCGCCATTTGAAGAAATTGCGGCCTTTATTAGAGAGTGAAAACGCCGAGGAGAAAAAAGAAGCGCAAGATTTGTTCGCTTATGTGGAGAAGCATTTCAATCGCTTAATGACCAAGGCTCGAGAGCAGGCTATTGATGACCCTATTGGAGCCCTCGCTGTGTACGATGCAGTCGCTAAGCAATTTAGTAAGGATGCTTTTGGCGATGAGGCTAAAACCGAGATTAAAGCCATCAAAGATCGCCCAAACTATAAGTCAGAAAAGCAGGCTTATGCGATGTACCAACGGCTCGTGGAGATGGAAAAGGGGCGACAGGTGGGTAATGCAGCGCAGCTCAACACCCTGAATCGGGGTCTGGATCTCTTTATGAAGCGCTATGGCGATTCAATATATCTCAAGTTAGCAAAAGAGCTTAAGAGTAAAGTCGGCAACGGCTAATCGCCCAAATCTTAGAATCGATGGTCACCGAACTTTCGTTGACTCGTTATTCGTTTGTATATCATTTATATCAGTATATCAATTATATCGGATGAATGAATGAACAAACAGCTGACTATTTCAGAGAAGCAACCGCTCCACCTTCAAGTAGCCGAGCGCATCATTGAGATGATTCGCAGTGGTGGTTGGCGCCAGGGTGATCAATTGCCCAGTTATCGTGAACTGACTAAGCGCTTAGATGTATCTTACGTTACGGTTAAGAGGGCCATGGACCATCTCATTGATGAAGAGGTGATTACTGGTCGTGCTGGTAAAGGTATGTTTGTGCATGCAGCACCACGTAATAAAGCGCGTCAGCTCAAGCAAATTGGTCTGATTGTGTATTGTTCACATCATTTATTTTTCAATTCAGATTACTTAATGCAGATGTTTCAAGGAGTCATGCTTGAGGCGGAATCTATCGATTGCAACGTTAATATTTTTTCGATTACCAAAGAAGGACCAATGAGTCCGGAAGAGTTAAGTAGTAATCACATGGATGGTATTGTCATGTTGTCAGTTACTAATCAGGATTACTTAGAATCATTTAGCCAACACGAAATTCCTGTTGTTGTTGCTGACAGTGTGAATGAAAACGTCGCTTTAGATTTTGTGGCTTGCGACAACAGGCAGTTGGCATCATTAACAGTTCAGCAATTAGTTGATAACGGTCATGAACGCATAGCTTATTTTGGTGGGTTTACCACAGACACCTTAATTACTGATAAAGAAGGTGTGCATAAATTAGTTGCGTCCTCTGATAGTTATGAGCGCAAGCTTGGTTTTGATATGGCCATGACCGAACATGGTTTGGATCAACAAGCTGAATATTTTCCAGTTAAAGGACACAATGATAAGGCTTTGAATAAGGCTGTTGATGAGTTTATGGCCTTGAAAGAACGCCCAAGCGCTATCGTTGCTTTTAATGCAGGCATGGCCGCTTCATTGGTAGAAGCGTTTGAGCAACGCGGGGTCCATGTACCTAATGAATTGTCGATCGTAGGTGTCGCAGATTCTTCAAATGTGCGTTGTGGCGATATTGCTATCGCTTATGCACAGGTCCCATTTCAAGACATGGGCCGAGCTGCGGTAAAAGCACTAGCCAAACGATGTAAAACCTTACGCCCTGAAAAGGCGAAAATCCAACGCATAAAAGGTTCCTGGGTATCAGGAAACAGTGTTAAAAAGAATCAATAATCGGAGTATCCAATGACTAAATATCTACTACTTGGTTTAAGTTTAATCGTCTCGGCGACTTTGCTTGCACAATCGACACCGACCATGCGTGATGGTTATTTGCAGTATGACAAAGTGGAGGCTGAGGATTTCTCATGGGTTGCGGGCGCACTGAAAAAAGAACCCGCGTATAAATCTGATAAGGTGAAGTATGCACGTTGGGCCCTCGGTGGATCTGGTAAGGATCTTATGACGGTGGTTTGGGATGAGTCTGGTGGTCCAGGCACCGGTTATGATATTGTTTATGTTGATAAAAACTTTAATGGTGATCTGACTGAAGAAGGTGAAGCTGTTAAAATTGAAACCAGCAAAGATAAACGCGGAACTGAACATTTTTCCTATACCTTTGGCGATATTCCCTGCACAGATGGAACAGTGACTATTAAATGGATCATGAATGGGTCGCCTTACGTCAAAGATGAGAGCGGACAATCAAAAGGGGATGCTTTGCATTGGAGATCTAGTTTTCGTTTTACCAATAAAGAAAATATAGCCATGCGCATGGGCACTTTGCCTGGCAATATTCAACCGAAATTCACCAATGACTATGCGAGTGCGCCAATTTACCGTATTGGTGGTACGACGTTCCCATTCGTGCAAAGAAGAATTCCACGTTCACAACGTAAAAAAGGTGGACCCGGAAGTACTTCACATTTGCCAGGTAGTGACCTTGGCACATGGAGTGCTGGCACCAAGAAAACAATTAATTTATGTGTGGCCGTTGCTGGCTCTGATATCGAAAACCAATTTCGATTCTTTAAAGCAAAATTTCCAGGTGGTGAACCGCAAGGTATACTACTAGTGAAAGATGGTGACAAAATTGTCGAAGAAATACCTTTTGCTGGTGACTGTGGTTGTGGCGGCGCTTACGGTATAACTCTTTTTATTCCAAGTCGCGTTCCATCTGGGAAGCATCAAATTGCGATTCGCATGAATCGATTGGAGATGGCTGGTGGCCGAGCGGATTATTTATATGATGTTACGATTGATAATCCGGATTATGGTAAAGATATTATTGATCCGGCCTATCAAGAGCTGAAGAAACAATTTCCAAGCGCGAAAATTGCAAGCTTACGCCGCCTGATTAATAATGACCAAAAGTATAAAGCGTATCAAGACGAACAGGTTTTTGGAACTTCGGTGTGGGACAATACGATGCAGCCTAATAATGGGCACTGGGCAGCGTCGATGGCAAATTTCGGTACAGACAAAGCCATGATGATCGGAACCGGACCACATTATAAGGGTGTAGCGCGAAATTTAATTAAATTTGATTTGTCAGGTGTTCGGAAGGATACGAAAATTCTCGGTGCTTGGATACGCACAACCATTTCACGACACCATCATGGTAAATTAAAAGATGGTAAGCTGCACTATCATGCCATGCGTCGCCATTGGTATGAATTACCAACGGCAGATGGAGTGGCAACATGGCTCGGTCCGGATTATAAGCATGCACGTGATAAATCTAAACGTCGTGGCTTTTGGGGCAAAGAAGCTGCTGATGATACGGAAAAGGACCGCTATGCCGAAGTGGCTGGTGCCGCGAACATTGGAGACTTTCCGCTCGAAAATGAAATGTTCCGCTTTATTGCCTCAGATATTACTGGCATTGTACAACAATGGCATAATGGCGAGATAGAAAATCACGGTCTTATTCAAATCTATGAAGGTTCTGGGTATACCGATCAAAGTTCTAGTGAATTCCAGGATTATATTTTTCGACCAACTTTGGTAATCGCCTATGAAGGTTCAGATCCTCAAGATAAGTGGCATAAAACCTTGGACACTGATTATGATGCCTCTTTAGCCATGGCTAAGAAACGTGACAAACCACTCATGGTAAAATTTCATTCGCCCTATTGCGGTGCCTGTAAGAAAGTGGCTAATACGACGTTTAAAGATAAACATGTTAAATCAGATATGAGCAAACATTTTCAATTGGTTACATTAACGGTTGAAGAAAATGGAAAATTGGCCAATCGGCTAGGTGTTGGATCGGTTCCGGCCGTGATTATTTTAGATTCACAGGAAGCAAAAGAGTTGGCTCGTTGCGATAGTGAAATCCTCTTAGATAAAGCAGCATTTCAGAAGCAGTACAAATCATTGATAAAATAATTATCAGCTAGCTTGTTGGTGGCGCTCCTTCAGATATTGGAATAAGAGGGGGAGCGCTACGCCTATGAGTATGATGAGACTGCCGATTAAATCTTTGTTGCTTGGTATCGATGATAAAAACAGATAGGCAAGAATAAGTGTAAAGATAGGAGCGGAAAGCGTAATCAGTTTTGATTGCGTTGCGCTAATATAGCGCACAGAATTCATCAGGAATAAACGGCTAATAACGAGTCCGCTGAGACCGCCGAGCGCGGCAAAGCCAATTTGTGGCAGTGGTACTGATTGCATATAATCGAACATGCCTGGCCAGCATAGCATAGCGCCTGCAGCGATACCAAGTCGCGTCATGTTAACACGATTAACATCAATGCGTTCAACTACATGTTTAGTGATAATTAACATACACGAAAAGCTAGCGGCTGCGACGAGGGCCCAGAACATACCATTGAACGATGAAGCTTCTGTGCCAATTTTATCAAAATTTATCCAAACGAATCCAGAAACAGCAATTACTGCGCCGAGTAAAAGCCATTTTGAAATTGAGGAACGCAAAAATACGAATTCTAATAAAGCAATAAGAAAAATTTGAATCTGTAAAATAACACTTACCAATGCTGGATCGCATCCTTCTAAAGAAGCCGCGATAGCGTAATTGCCTAAAACAGTAAGCACGGCGAGGATAATAATACATTTCCATTCGAGCGAGCTTTTGCTAATTAAAGGTGCTCTGATGACGACCGACCAGATCGTGCTTGCCAGTGCGGCTGAAAGTAGCATGAAAAAGACCACGCCTGGGCGGTCAACATCAACAATTGCTGCTTTATAGGCGATGAGAAACACAGCGCCCCAAAATGAAGCAATCAGCGAAAGGCTGACTCCGTAAGCGGCAGGGTGTTGGGAGCGCAATTCCAGGAGCATGGTCGCTAGCTTTGGACTCGCTCATCTAGAGCAAGTCAAGTAAATGAGAAATATCAGTGAATAGTGTAGGATATCCGACTTTGTAGACACGGTACACCACCACACATGGTTCACTGGAGATATGAATCAGACATTTGAAACTGAGGCTAGAAAGCTAGGATCAGTGCAGGTCTATGTCCGCTCCAGATCAAGAACAACAAGATAAAGAAAATAATGAGGATACACTCATGGGCGGTCAGGGTTCGTCCTTTGAGGATGCAGAAACGCTAGCTACGAATAAGACCTTCAGTTCCAATCCCACGTTGGGTCATGATTCAATTTTAGATCACACCCCAACGCAAAATACCATCTTAGATGCAACTTTACCGATGGGTCAGGGAGCCAAACAAATTGGTGAAGACGAGCATTATGGAATCAAACAAAGCAATAAAGAACAGCGCTTTGAAGTATTTCGTGAAATAAATCGTGGTGGCATGGGAGCCATTTTAGAATCACGCGATGTGAACCTGCGTCGTGATGTGGCCATGAAGGTTATCCTAGCACAAGATGCAAGTGATCATGAAATACGTCGTTTCGTCGAAGAAGCACAGATCACCGGTCAACTTGAGCATCCAAGTATTGTGCCGGTACACGAACTGAGTGTCGATGCTGATGGAAAAATATTCTACACCATGAAAATGGTGCATGGCGAAACGCTTAAAGATATCTTGTCACATATTGCTGATAGCAAACAGGATACCATCAATAAATATTCGTTGTCGATGTTGCTTGATATTTTCAATCGTGTTTGCGATGCGATATCGTTTGCCCATAGCAAAGGTATAATTCACCGTGATTTGAAGCCTGAGAATATCATGATCGGTGACTTTGGTGAAGTGCAGGTAATGGATTGGGGTTTGGCTAAAATACTCGGTTCTGAAGAAATTACACCAGAAACAAAATCGACACGCATTCAAAGTGTGCGCATGGATAATTTAGATCAAACCATGGATGGTCAAATTCTCGGCACCCCACAATTTATGGCACCTGAGCAAGCGCGTGGAGATATTGATCAATTATGTCCACAGACCGATATTTATGCACTTGGTGCGATTCTCTATCAAATCTTAACCTTACGCCCACCAGTTTCTGGCAAAAGCGTTCATGATTTGCTTGATAAAGTGGTTAAGGGAGACATTACACCACCAACACAATTTAATACGACAACGGTTTCACGTAAAAAGGAACAGGCTAAGGAAGTTAAAGAAGAAACTAGGCGCATTGCTAAAGAGCGTGAGATTTTATTAAAGCATTGTCCTAATAATGTCATTCCATACTCGCTTTCAGCCGTGTGCATGCGCGCGATGCAGAATAAAATAGAAAAACGCTATAAAGATGTCGCGGCGCTACAAAAGGATATCCGGTCCTATATGGATGGGTTTGCCACTGAAGCTGAAGGGGCCGGTGCTTTTCGACAATTGATGTTGTTGTACAAACGTCATCGCTCTGAATTTGCGCTTGTTGGTGCAGGTTTGGTTACCGCAATCATCATGATAACGTTTTTTATACATAATTTACAACAAAGTGAAGCTTCTGCACGTGATGCCAAAATAAAAGCAGAGAATGCCACAGTGGTGGCAGAGGAACAAAGACGACATGCTTACGAAGAAAAGCAGAGAGCGGATATCAAACGATTAGAGGCGCAAGAAGCAAAAGATCGCGCACGTTATTCATTGTATCGCATGTCTATAAGAGAGGTGCAGCGCTTGATCGAAATTGGTCATATGATGGAAGCCTGGAACCTCATAACAGAGATTGATGAAGGTTTCCGAGGATGGGAATATTATTATTTATTAAATAAAATTAATAATAATGAGTATTTTGAATTCTTAAAACCTAAAAACGCATCATGGTTCATGACTTCTTCAATGAGTCTTTCTCCAGATAATAAATTGTTAGTCAGTGGATCATGGGGAGGGAGTCTTAATATTACTTTATGGGATATGAATACAGGGGAACATATTCGCACAAGTAGTATTGTGGTATTAACTGAAGGTGCCAGTAAAGGAAGTGTTCACGATATAAGCTATTCACCAAACGGTAAGCTACTTGCAATGGGAGGAATAGCAGGCGATATAGTCATTTCTGATGCTGAAATTAAGCAGGCAGAAGGAATAATTAAAAATGCTCATGACAAACAGGTGTCATGCGTTCGCTTCTCACCAAATGGGAAAATGATAGCAACGTCAAGTTATGACAAGTCAGTAAAATTGTGGGACGCTCAGACATATAGATTAATTAAGAGTTTTAATGACCATGCCGAGAGCGTGTTCTCAATTGGGTTTTCTCCTGATGGTAGCCGTTTGCTGTCGGCAGGGGCTGATGACAATATTCATGTTTGGGATATTCAATCTGGTAAGCGGCTCATGAAATTGAGTGGGCATACTGATGATGTGCGTCTTGCAGTATATTCTCCTGATAATCAATATATTGGATCTGCGGGATTCGATAATGTAGCAAAACTATGGAATGCCGAAACTGGTGAACTTATTCACTCTCTTAAAGGGCATACGGATCGCGTGGAGTTTATTAATTTCTCACCAAATATGAATCAGGTGGTAACATCAGGTGGTGATGGACTTATTAAATTATGGGACATTAAATCAGGAGAGGAAGTTGATACTAAATACGGTAATACAACAGGAGTTATGTCGGCGTTGTATACCTCTGACGGTAGGAATTTAGTATCAGGAGGCACTTCGAACACGATTAAAGTGTGGGATTTATCAGATCATAACATCGTTTCAGCCTTAGATAGATCGAGAGGGTCGAGTTTTAAAAGGGCTATAATTGATTTATCAAAGGATGGGAGACAGATAGCTAATCAATACAATGCGAAAGTAATTTCAATATATGGTATTGATGACGGTAAATTAATTAAGGAATTGAAATCTGAGAAACCTTTGGTGGCATTAAAATATTTTAAAAACAATAAGCATTTGGCTGCTGGTAGATCAGATGGAGCAGTTGATATTTGGGATATTCAACGAGAAAAAATAGTCAGGAAGATACATAAATTAGGTATGTCAAAGATTCGATATATGACATTGTCTCCAGATGATAAGTATTTAGCGGTTTGTTATGCAGAGCGAGGGTTCTTAATTTGGGACACGGTAACTGGTGAAGTTGCTGCTGATTGGGCTGTAGATAAGTTTAATTTGGACCTCGTCCGATTTACTAAGAATAGTAAAGGTATTTATTTTCATAATGGGATAAAGGGATATTCGGGGATATTTGATGTACTTACAGGAAGAGAGTTGGTGCAATTCGAGCAGAAAGCGGAACTTTGGAGTGACATATTACTTTCACCAGATGAACAAACGGCCGTGGGGATAATCACTCAAGGTGAAATGGGTGTTTGGGATGTCGAAACAGGATCGGTCATTGATCGGTTTGAGGCTAATACTTTACATTATACGTTCTCACCAGATGGCAGTCGTTTATTTGTTGCTAATTTCGGTAAAGATATATCAGTTTGGGACACTCAAACTTGGGAAAAATTGTTATTGCTAGACTATTCTGCCCGTCCAGTGAGTGGCTTGTTCATTACGGAAAATGGTAGGACTTTGGTTTCTCATTCGTCTGTTGGAGAAGTCATGTTGCATCATTCAGATCCAAATAGTGTATATCCAATTGATCCCTTGGTGGAAAAATTAAAGAAAACTGCGCGTTCTAAAAAAGAGCGAAAGCAATCTGATGGTGATTTGGTACAATATCGATTTAAAGCATGGGACTATTTTCTAGGTATTAATGATCAGAAACGTGATTATGAAAAATCGATGCAATCTTTTAAAACAAGAATTGGACTTCTAGATTATAGCAGTGATGTAGATTACTATGCAATGCGTGTGTGGCTGTGCTATAAACATTTAGAACGTGATAAAGAAGGGAATGACTATTTACAGGAATTTGTTGAGAAACATAAACCAGAAGGCTGGGGACGACAGATCCTCGATTTTATGCTCGGAAAATTACAAGATGAACAATTGTTGAAACTCGCAAAACATGACAATCAAGAAACACAGAAACATCAATTATGCGAAGCCTATTATTATATAGCATGTACTAAACGATTTGCGGGTGATATGAAATCAGCAAAAAGCTATTATCAAAAATGCTTAGATACGCAGGTAAAAGAATTCACTGAGCACATCAGTGCGAAAATAGAGATTAAAGATTTAGGTAAATAGATAAAACTTAGAACACTTTATGTCGAAACAGTAATGTAGTGCACCAAGTGTTTAAGGGTATTTTGTAAAAAACCTTGTGTTTGCTTGTAGGACAATTTGTAATTGCTATAACAGTGAGCATCGAGAGGGCAATATCATGTTTACTGCAGATCCACAATATGACCGTTTAGATGAAATGCTGGCTCAGGTGAAACCAGCTGAACCATTGCCGGAACCCACTGGCAAAGTAGTGCGCGTTTCAACAGCTTGGGAAATTATTCGTGCTGTCGAAGACGCAGAGGAAAATACCACTATCGTAATTGCTAAAGGTCATTATGTGATGCCGCGTGATTTTATTTTAGATACGAATCATGTGACCATACGAGGTGAAACTGGTAATCGTGAAGATGTTATCTTGGACGGTAACGCTGAATACGATCAACATTTCAAACCCTTAAGTACGCGTTTTGGTGCACCTGGTATTTTAAAATTAATACGTTGCAAGCACGTGATGATTGCTGATCTAACTTTTTACAATAGCCCCAAGTATGGTATTATGATGATTGGCGATGGTCGCGTGCATAATTTAACCGTTTATAATGTTAAGTTTCACAATATTTGGGCGCGAGGATTAAAGGGCACAGGACCTTACCGAATTGACCACAGTCTTTATTCTGCAGAAGAGCTTGGCTATGAACCGAAAAATGATGATCATCTAGAGTGGAATCGCCCTCGATTTGGAAGGGTTCAGCATTGTTTATTTATTAATGATCATCCCAAGCGAGATTTGGTTGATCCAGATGAAGGTAATTATATTGCAGCAATGGATTTGATGGCGCTGCAAGACTGGGTTATTTCCGACAATCTTTTTGTTGGTATCCGTGGTGCGAGCGGTCGTGGTCGTGGCGCTGTATTTATTTGGGTCCAATCCGAAGATGTGGTCGTAGAGAATAATGTATTTATTCACTGCGATAAGGCGATGGGACTTGGTAATCCACATGGTAGTCCTGCTAGCTCCAAAGAACCCAAAGGTGGTTATTCAGCTTTTCACATAAAAAATAGTGTCATTCGCAATAATACCATTATTGGTGGTTGTAATAAGGGTATCGAAGTGCAGCACGGTGATAACATGGAAGTCTACGGTAACCGTATCTGCTCTTCTGAGCGTAAGGAATACCATGCTATTCAAGTCCTTGGTATGTTTAACGAAGCGAAAGTTTATGATAATATTATTCAAATAGATCCGCTCGAACCATTTAATTGCTGTGATACCGTCACTGTTGGTGAAAATCAAGTTGGTGATTTTAAAGATCAATTTGCAGATATAGAAATTGGCGATCTCAGTCTCAAGGAAGAAGCGAAGCAATAATATGACAAGCAAAGATCCGCAGTATGACCGACTTAATGAAATGATTGCTCAGGTTAAAGCGCCAGAGCCATTACCGGAACCAGAGGGTAAGGTCGTTAAAGTCTCCAGCGCTTGGGACATTGTTCGCGCCATCGAAGATGCTGAAGAGCATTCGACTATTGTGATTGCCAAGGGTCGTTACGTCATGCCGCGCGATATAATCTTAGATACTCACTACGTGACGATTAGAGGTGAAACTGGCAATCGTGAAGATGTGATTCTTGATGCAGAAATGGAATTCCATGATCAGTGTAAGAAATTTGGTACGCGTTTATTGTCGGATAAAATGCATGCGCCAGCAATATTAAAATTAACCCGATGTCGGCATGTTACAGTTGCTGATTTAACCTTTGCTAATAGCCCAAAATACGGACTGATGTTTATCGGTGATAGTCGAGTCCATCATTTAACCATGCATAATGTGAAGTTTCATAATTGTTGGGCGCGCGGCTTTAAAGGAACTGGCACCAGTCGTATTGATCATATGCCTTACACTGAAGAAGAGCTCGGCTACAATCCTGCTGCTGACGAACATGTTCAATGGAATCGTCCTCGTCATGGAATTGTGCGCCATTGTTTATTCATCAATGATCGGATTAAACAAAATGTAGAAGACGGTTTTAATGGCGATTATACCGCCGGTATGGATATCATGGGCATCCAAGACTTTCACGTACATGATAATGTCTTTGTTGGCATACGTGGCCACAATGGCGGTGGGCGTGGCTCGGTGTTTATTTGGATCGGTGCTGAAGATTTACTCGTTGAAAATAATGTATTCGTAGGTTGTGATAAGGCGATTTCATTTGGGAATCCAAGTGGTCCAGCTGTAGATGTCACGCGTGGCGAAATACGTGGCAATACTATTATTGGTGGCTGTAATAAAGCGATCGAGGTCCAACACGGTGGTGAAGTGACGGTTCATGATAATCGTATTTGTTCTGATGAGCGTCGTGGTCATCATGCCATTCAAGTATTAGAATCGCATGGCCCGGTGAAGATTTACGACAACCTTATTCAAGCTGATCCAACGGATCCATTCAAGGTTGATGAATTTGCTGAAGTCGGTGAAAACAACGTCGGAGACTTTAATTCCTCCTTTGCTGATATAGACATAGGTGATCTGAGTATCAGCTAAGTCTTAAGCAGAGGGTTGCACCGTGGCCGAATATAACATCGAAATTTTCAGCAATATCCATACTTATCATCTTACCTGTGGTGAAGAAGCTTATTTTTTCCCAGTATTAAGCTGTGATGGCTGGCCAATGTTGGAAGGCGAAGCTGAATGGATCTTGCGAAAAGATAACCAGGACGAAATTAAGCGCGGCACCGTGAATATTGCCAATAAAGGTGAAGGATGCTCAGGTACATTAAAGGAACCTGGTTTTTTAGAGTGTGAGTATATATTTACTGCTCCAACTGGCGAAACGGCGACGCATAAAATGGCTGTTGGATTCGACGCCGATAAAATTCAACCAAGTACAGATTGCCCAAGCGATTTTAATGAATTTTGGAATGGCCAGCTCAAACGTTTAGCACAGGTGCCAATCCAAGGTCAAGAAACACTGCTCAACGATGGCGCAGTTAAATTGTGGGATGTACAGATTGATTGTGTTGATGACGTTCCTGTCAGTGGTTATTTGGCACGTCCTGCCAATCCTCAAAAAGGATCACACCCAATACTATTAAATTGCCAGGGAGCAGGCGTCCGTTCTTCACAATTTCATACCCCGACTCAACAGGCACTACAGGGCTGTATTAGTATGAATATCAATGCCCACGGCTTGGAAAATAATAAAGAGGCAGCTTTTTATCAGGACATCGGTGAATATAAATTAGCAGGCTATCCACGTTGGGGCCTCGATGGACCGCCAGAACAAGCCTATTTTTGTAATATGTTTTTACGTGTACGCCGAGCGCTTGACTACATGTGTGAAGATCCTTTATGGGATGGTGAAAACGTGTGGATTATGGGCGGTAGCCAAGGTGCACTACAATCGTTTGCCGGTGCTTATTTAGATAAGCGTGTTACTGCCATGGCGGTAGGAGTGCCAGCGGGCTGTGATTTAACTGGTTTTGTCATTGATCGTGTGACGGGTTGGCCACGCCCAGATTTATTATTTTTAGAAGGTGACAGCAGCCCTGAAGCTGTTGCGGGGACAGCACCATATTTTGATAATGTCAATTTTGCTAGGCATACCAATGTGCCGATGATCATGAGTATTGGCTTTGTCGATGGCACTTGTAAACCAACAACGGTTTATGCAGCCTACAATGCTTTTCAGGGGCCGAAGCAGATCTTAGACAAGCCACGGATGGGCCATGAGGGTGGTTTTGATATACAGCAGGCATTCCTGTCCTTCTTACTAGGACAAAAATAATCAATTTAATTTTTTCAACTTAATGGCAATGTCTTTGGTTAATCTTGGAAGCTCAAGATTGTAAGGAAAAGACTCAATCACAATTTCTTGCGTGATGGGCTCTTTTAATTGCCAAGTATCCCAAAATTCCAACATATAGGTCCCAGTGTCTAAAGTTCCACCGGGTATTGTTAATTTGACATTTTTCATATCCATAAAGCCACTATCTTTTTTTCCGGTTATCTGATCGATAGGCGAAAATGAATGCGGCACATGTTGCCGGTAAGCTTGATGAGCTAGTTGTCGGCGCTTGCGCCAAGCGCCGGTAAAACGAACGTTTGAAGCAGTGTCTTTGTAGACCCAGAAAAAGGCCTGGTCCTTGCTTAAGCGTCCTAAGGCGCGCAGGCCTGCTCCATTAGGTAGTTGCATTTCAAAAAGATGTTTCCATTGGCGGTCTGACAAATCTTCGCCTTTAATGTAGGCATTGATGACTTGGTATTGAACATCAATGCCTTTTTCAAAAATAAAATTCCACCACCATGGCATGGGGGCACCGCCAAATGGCAGCATCCAATTTGCCCAAAATCCATCATGAAAATCATGTGCTAATACATCTTCATGACCACCGGAGGGTAGACCCATATACTCTTCAACAATTGCGGGTTTGTCGTAGGGACGCAGTGTTTTCGCAATGGACATTATTTCGTGTATATTGCCCTTGCCAAAATTATAGGCAGCAACTTGTGTGTATTCGATTTCTTTTTGGCGCCAAATATCACGGTATCCGTTATTGTTGAATTCAGTACTAACGAGGTGACGGTTGGCATCGATGGCTTTCATGTATGGACCAAATTCCTTATGCCAATCTACTAAGACGTGTGGTCGTGGGTCCACTACATTTGCTTCGATCCATAAAACGTAGCAATAAAGATTGGCATAAGCACCATAACGTGCGGCGATATAGCGCAGTCGTTTTTTGAACCAGCTGCGTGACTCTTGATTGGGAAAGACATGTCGTGGTGTCGCTGCGGGACCGCCGTTTTTCTTATTATACGGATTATAGACCCACTGTGAATCATATTGCTGAGTAAACGGACCGTGGTGATTTAAAGCTAATTCAATGAGGATGCCTTGCTTTTGTGCGAAATTAAAAATTGAATCTAAACGATACGCATTCTTTAAATTATAAACACCCAAACCATGGTAACCATCTTCATCCTTATTCCATTCAATGCTACCAAACCAAGGTGACATCCATACCCGACCAACATTGATGCCTGTTTTTTTCATTTTGGATAAAAATTCAAACATGACATAGGTGCCATCTGCCTTTTTAGGCATTTCAAAGCTCCAATATTCATGATTTACTTCATCTCGTGGTGAACGGATGTTCAGCGACATTGGGTAGAAAAATTCACCGTTTTCAAAAGCGAAAAATCGTTTGTTTTTGCCTAGTGTTAAAAAGCCTCGGTGTTCTCGATGTTCAACATCAAGTGTTTGTTGAGTTGATTGAAAAGTGTTGCCGAATTTATCTTTGCCGTGTATGTGCCAAGTATACCTACCGGCCTCGCTTGGGGCGTGTCGGACTGCCCAGTGAGGTCGCCCGCGCGGTTGTAAGACTTCGCCATCCTTGCTTTTGTACTGATAGTAGTCTTGTGTGTAAAAAGCCGGGATTGTTATGGAGCTACCATGTTCATGTGTAAACGTGGCATCGCACTGAATAACATCACTGTCAAATGGATTGCTATATGTTTTGCTAAGTAGCCAACGTGCTTCAAAAAGACCGTAACATGATGCGGCATTCGGTGCTTCCAAAGATGTTATGGTAAGATCGGTGTTTTCAGATGAAGACGCTGTACTAGCGACAGGTGTCAGTGCGGTGATCGTGGCAGTAATGCTATCACTTTCTTTGTAAAATAATTTTACGCCAAACGAACGCACACGGTGCAAGAGATCTCGTGACCACTCAAAGTCATTAAGCAATGAGTTCCAATGTTCATTTAAGGATAACTGGACGTTGATGGTGTTGTCTTGTATTTCAAATGCATCAATTGTTTGATGAAACCATTCCCCGTTGCGTACTTTGAGGTAAAACATCAAGCGAAGGTCTTTAACGCTTAGAGCTTCCTCTAATTTTGAAGATTCTCGTTTGATGTTTAAGGCGATATTTAATGTATCGTAATCCATCCACGAGGATTCAGCAAAAGGAATTTTTTGTTCAACTTCGATAAAATTATCTTTAAGAGCTATCGATGCTTGTTCGACCTTATCTGTATAGCCAAAATAAACCGGGGCAATGAGCGACGATGATGTGATTAGTGCAGTGATAACGAGTATAGAGGTGCCCATGCATAAATTATGAATAATGCCACCTTGCATAACTGGTTTAATATAAACAGAAGCAGCGTTGTTTTGCTCTTCAGTTTCGAGTTGTTTGATGTCTAAGGTGGTGTTGGCCATTTGAGTCAGGCCGTGAGATGTTTTTACCCATTTATAAGGCGACCAGAAAAATTCGAGAACGCCACGCCAAGCACCGATGCTGACCAAGATCCAATAGAATGGCAAAAAGAGTATGTAGGGGATGAGAAAATAGCAGCGTCGTCGCAGTGCACCTATCAGATGTATGCCAATGAATAAAATATTAAATTGGAAAAGGGCCAGTGAAATGGCGAATAACACAAGGGTGTAAGGTGAATGCACATAAATAATAGGCCACTGCCAATAGCACCAGGCAGCTAAGATGAGCCAGCAAATCGGATTAAGAAATACCGTGGCGACTTGGCCACCAACGGTGATGAGCATTTGGAAAAAGCCCCACAAACCGAGACGACGCAATCCATACCATGGCCGACGAGTGTGTACCCAAAACGTTTGAAAATATCCTTTGATCCACCGTGAACGTTGGCCAACCCAGTCTTTAACTTTAAATGGAGCTTCTTCCCAGGTTACTGAGTCGACAATGCGTGTTGCGTATCCGGCTTCTGCTATGCGAATACCGAGGTCACAGTCTTCGGTAACATTATAAGGATCCCAGCCGTCGAGTTCTTGTAGGGCCTGAGTTTTAAAATGATTAGAGGTGCCGCCTAATGGAATGGGCGCATGTAAGGCATGTAGTCCAGGCAAATATAAATCAAACCAGGTTGTATATTCAAGCGCAAAGCAACGTGGTAGCAAACCTTCTTTGGCATTAAAGAAATTTAATTTGGCTTGTAAGCATACGACTGATTCAGGTAGTCGCTTGTAAGCGCAGATAACTTTTTTGAGTTGATCGGGTTCTGGTTGATCCTCGGCATCATAAATAACGCAGAACTCTCCGCGTGCTTGAGCTAGACCTACATTGCACGCTCGTGGTTTGGTTTTCGGTCCTTCATCAGGAACAATTATTAAATCACACCAATCGGGCAAACCAAATTGTTGAACGGCTTGTAGCGTTTCTTCATCGTCTTGCTCAAGGAGGACTTTGACGTCGAGTTTTTCTTTGGGGTAATCCAGACAACCAATATGCGCTACGAGTTTTTCAACAACTTCAGATTCTTTATAAAGCGGTAAGAGAATGGTATAGATAGGTAATTCATCGTCACTGAGTGCCTGGTATTCATCTTCTTTAATATAAATGGTAAAGCGGTTGATCAGTCCGAATAATGCTGCCAGCACTTTGCACAGAACAATGACGCTATACAGGACCAGTAAGAACAGACTGAAGAGCCAGACGAATAATTCAAAGTCAACAATACCGAGAGCAATACAGCCCAAGAGGGTGCCAATAAACAAGGCACGTTGAATGGGGCTCCATTTTTGCTCAGCGAGTATTGCTTTAGTCATTTTTTCCAAGCTTAATAGTACACAGCGAGGAATATAGTACACATAGTTGGTAAATTCGACCCATATATACAGTGAACTAACCCATGTCTGGGCTGTGACTGGATTAGCGAGTCAATTGAAAGCGTCTGAATGAGTTATTTGGTGTTGAATACGTCAGCCAAACTCAAATCACCTTCTAATGGTAAATGAATGCGCTCACCACGTATGGCTGAAGCGTAACTGGCAAAAATACACTCGGTTGCGGCGAGTGCAAAACGGCTCGAGCAACGTGATTCTTTATCCTCACGCACACAGTTAATCGCATCTATTGTAGCTTGTGCAACTTGATGATGGTGGTTCTCACTGTCGTCGGTCATGTCTATGCGTTCGAAACCAGACTCTTTCCATACATCGACGATAGGAGTATCGCAGCCATTAATGACGATACGCCCTTCCGTGCCTTCGACACAAAAGCGCGTGTGCTGTGACTGTGCTTCACCAGTGTGCATGCTGCCAATGACACCATTTTTAAAATGGACGACACCAACGCCACAACGATCCATAGGTTGATCAAAGACCATTTTTGGATCAGTACGTTGGGCTTGGGCAATTATCCATTCAGCAGGTTCTTCATTATTTAAATAGTGCATCATGTCGAACCAGTGCGTACCCCAATCGTAAAAATTATCACAGTTGGTATCGATGTGTTTTACTTCACCTATTGTACCTGCATCAATTAACTCTTTGGCTTTTGTAAAGTTGGCATTAAAGCGGCGTTGATGGGAATAAGTTAATTTCATGCCGTGCTCGGTCGCAACCGCATGCGATTGACGGGCAACACCAAGTGCGTCGCCAGTTGGTTTTTCACTGTGGAAGCCTTTAACGCCAGCCTTGGCACAAGTCGTGATGGGTTCCAGACGCACGTTTGGTCGCGTCACCATACACACAAAATCAGGAACGACTTCGGCAAGCATGCTTTCAACGCTGTCAAAACCCTTGCCACCAAATTGCTCGACAATTTTATCGCGACCCTCTGGAAATGGATCAACAGCAGCGACAAACGTCGTGTCTTTGGCTGCTAACATGGCTTCAACAAACATAACGCTGCGTTTTCCGCAGCCGATAATGGCAACAGTGGTAGGCATAGTGGCTTCTCCGTTATGCGAGCTTAATGCTCTCGATCGAGGTGCAATTGGAGCAAATGGTCTAACTCGTTGTAATCACAGTATATGCAGATTTCAAAATCGGATTTGGTGTGATTGTGCATAGATCAGTACTGTGGCATATTCCACTGTTCCCAGAGAAAATGGTGCACCAATACTGAGGCATCACTTGAATTGAATACGCCGTGTGCGTATGACCTGCACCGATCCTTAGCTGAGAGTGTATACAATGAATTATTTTTACCTCGGATGCCTTAGTTTGGCAGTCTGTTTCATGACACCGATTGTTAGTGCCGTTGAAGCTATCGGTGATGGCGAGCATGTCTTTATTTATGACGATGGGTTGTTTGCTGATATAGCAAAAGATGTTGGCAAAGAGCTGAAGGGTAATTTTAAGAAACGTAAAATAAAATGGACGGTTAAAAGCGAGAAATCCGGAACATTTAAGTCAATATTATCGTCATTTGATAAAGATGTTATTAAAAAGAAACCACAGATCGTAGTTCTATCCTTTGGTCTTTATCATATGTATAATCCGAAGAAAAAAGAATTGCTGCGCCATGTTCTCAAGGATATAGAGTCGGATATAGTTGCCGTGCATGAGAAAATAAAGGCAGCAAACGCACGCTTGGTTCTCATTACTCCTGGGCTTTGTAGCGAGGATTTAAGCAAACCACAGCATATGCGCGTTAACGCCTTGGCGCGTATGATCGTTTCCTATGCAAAGAGCAATGAAGTAGCTGTAGTCAATATTCATGAATCAGCAGAACAGTGGCTTAAAGCAAATCCACCGAAGAAAAAAGGCAGAAATCAATTAACCAAAGATGGCTATAAATGGGATAAAGACGGCAAAGAACTCATTCGACCGAAATTTATGCGTGCTCTCGGATTGAGCGGTGGTAACGGCATTAATCGTCCAATTAAATGGGACGAGCGTATTGTTATTCATGCACCTTTGGAGTCCTGGATTCTCTCGTTTCCTGGTGGCAATTTAATGGAAAATCGTTTAGCAAAAGATCTCAAGGCTGCCGGACCAAAAGAAGCCCCTGCAGGATTTAATAGGCCTGGTGTCAATGGACCTAATTGTGTTCTTGGTGCTTATAAGGAATATCCAGAAGCCTACGCGGTGAAATCATTAACCGATCACAAGCCAACGGTGGCGTTTGTGTACCCATTGTTTGGCTATGGTACGCGCAAAACCGTAACTGATACCTCACGACTTGATGATTATGTTGAGGAAATGATGAAGGCTTTTGCTCAGCAAGACTTTCCTATTTATGTCATGACTCACTTATGGGGTGTTGAGGATGGTGAGAAGGCTTTGAGTAAGGGAACGCGCTATGAGCGTTGTAAACACACATCAGAATTGGTAAATAAGTATGCTAATAAATATAATGTCGAAGTGATCGATTTATTTGCGCTATGCGAGCAAATCCATAAAAAGAATAAAGTGACTATTTTTGGAAAAGAGTTTAGCGGTGAGAGTGTTGGTAACGTGTATCCATCACTTGCCGGCAAGCAGATGATGTTTGATGAAATCAAGCGTGTTTTAGGCTTAATCGAAGAATCCGACGAAAAATAATCACTGCTTACGCCATTGTGATGGCGCTAGACCTTCATTCTTTTTGAATTGGCGGGAAAAATATAGGGCATCCTCATAACCACAGCGCTGGGCTATTTCATCAATGCTGAGGTAGGGATCGCTTAATAATTGTTTGGCTTGTTGTATGCGTTGTTGTATTTGCCATGCACGTGGTCCACAATTAAACGTTTTGCGAAATAAGGCGAGTAAATAACTAGGGCTCACACCAACGTGCTGTGCTAATTGCTTGTTATCAACATTTTGATGTGGATGCGCATGAATATAGGCAATCGCATTTTTGAGGGCGGGGTGGTAGGATTCGAGTTTTTCATTATCGCCGCGTATTCGTGCAATGCGTTGGCAAATACAATGAAATAAACTTTGCGCAGCTGGATCGTTCTCAAGAAATAGTGCATGACAATCTTCAAACCAAGCGAGGATGCGATCACTATCTGCTCCGAGTCCAATGCAGTCTGCATGCGTTGCAAAAAAAGATCCGATATCAGCAGAACTTAAATACGCTGTGCGGCATTGACCGAAGTCCTTCTGAATATGTGGCTCACGTCCTGGTAAAATAAATAGGCTTCCACTTACTCCCATGGCTGACCAATCACGCTCAGGAATCGATATCTGACAACGCCCACTGGCGACAACTACTAATTCACAACCGGGGTGTTGGTGTAGGTCGGTGCCACTGTCATTGTTGTATGCGCCTATGTGCTGCAACTTGGCCGAAATAGTCATTTAGTCCATATATATAGATATTCTATCTATGGTAAACAATAAATTGTACCATTATAGTAACGTTTTATCCATAGGAGAAGATGATGTTGCTAGAACAGTCGATAACCGAGGAATACCAAGATCAAGGTTATGCGGTGCTCCCATCGCTATTGAACGATACGGAAGTACAGACCTTGCGAAATGAAGTGGATAGACTTTACGAACAACCTAAAGAAGCGACGCGTCATCATTTAAATTTGTATACATCGAGTAATCATTTCGCAAAACTGGCTCGCCATCCACTCATCGTTGAAAAATTACAGCAGTGCATCGGTTTAAATATTCAATTGCAGCACAGTAAATTAGCCGTGAAACCACAGACTCCAGATACGGGTGCCTTTGGTATGCATCAAGATTTTGCTTATTACCCACATACCAATTTAGATGTGTGTGCGGTCTTTATTGCCCTCGATGCGTGTACGCCAGAAAATGGATGTCTGTATGTGGTGCCGGGTAGTCATAAATGGGGATTATTAAATCATCATCATGAGGGGGTCTTTGCTGGATGCTGTATGGAAAAAAATACCTGGAATAAACATGATGAGGTGGCTTTAGAAATGCAGTCAGGTGATGTCAGTATTCATCATGGCTTGTGCATGCATGGCTCGCCCGTTAATAGATCAGGTTCACCACGACGAGCTTTGGTTTATAGTTACCGTGCTGCTGACGCTTATCAGATGGATGGAAATATTTACCCAGAAACCGGTGTGCAAATAAGCGGTGAATCTTCAGAATTCATGCGCTTAGATGCAGGCAATTACCGCTTGCCCATTATGTTAGGCAGTGAGCACGCCGAGACGGTGGCACGACATCAACATGGCTCCTTGGTGGATTAATCCTCACCACCAAGGATATCATCAAGTTTGCTGTCGACGCTGTCTTCTTTTTCCTCTTCCTTATCGCCATCTTTTTTCTCTGCGTCCTCGCCCTCCGCGTCTTCAGCTTTTTCTTCTGTTTCTTCCTCTTCGGGTTCAAGCACACCCAATCGGTCATCCATGCCGTTGCCGATAAGAATATGCTTCCAGACCTCGTGTAGTGCAGCGCGGTGACCCTTAGCTAAAGGCTCCACTTGTGGACCTTCTTTTTCAATGGCCTTAACATCTTTTGCTTTTTGTTTTTCGGTATATTCCTCAGTTACCTCTTTGTCCTGTGCTTCTTGGAGGACGGTTTCATAGGCGACTTGCGCTTCTTGTCCGCGCTTAATCAATTCAAATATTAAATTTTTGTCAACTGCAGGGTGCTTATCTAAACCGGCACTTAAATACATGAGCGCAGCAAGTGTTTCGCTCATGCGCGTATCGGTCGAATAATAATCTGAGCTGCTGTAACCATGGCGATGTGGTTCGTTACCTTCACCCCGAAACGCAATATTATTGATGTGGGGATATTTACGTAATTTTTTACTGTGGCGGAAAATGTAAGGTCCCTCACGTGTAAAGGCTTCAGTCAATGGATCTTCCGGTTTCTTTTTCTTGTCATCTTCGGCTTGCCATAAATGACGTCGGGCTAATTTACTGATTAAAAACGCCCATTCTCCAGAACTTAAACCAGGAGGGGAAATACGAATAGAACATTGCGGCATCCACGAACCGTCATCTTGTTGCTCAATGAGTAGGCGATAGGCGAGACTATTAATGCTGTCTTTTACTGCCGAATCTTCTTTTTGACGGAATAGAACCATCAGGCTTTCGAGCATGCTGCGTGGTGTACGAGAGTAACCGACGCTTAAACTATTAATGTCCGGGGTGGGGGCCTTCTTTTTCTTCTTCGGTTGTTTCGGCCATCCACCATTAGCGCTTAAATCCTTCAGCGAGTCGGTCTCATCTTTATGCGGTCCTGCCCACTCTTTGAAATGGGGGTCACGTACTAAATACGCTTTGATAATTTCTAGAACACGGGCGCGGCTTTTAGCAACGAGTTCGTCACGGTCACGAATACGGCCTTTGGTCCGATCGCTGATGAGGGGATCGAGAAATTGAATGGCTGCAAAACCAGCGGCATTTGAGCGCCATGTTTCTGGATGGAGCAATTGCTGTAATTTAGTAGTTAACGGTACACCGGCTAGGTTTGGTACTTTATCATAGGCGTTGACGGCATAGAGGTTGCCGCAGGTGTGAAAGTTACCGCCTTCGCCAATTAATTCGAACAAGGCATTATAACAGTCTTCAATAACGTCTTCGCTTTTTATACCACGAACTAAAGTTTTTCCCTGTACTTTATCACGGGGTGTAATTTCAGGCAGACAGCCACGTTTCTTAGCTTCATTGAGCACCATGGTGACAATGGCTGTTGAATCGATGTCGGTGATATCGCGGTTATAAATATAGTAGGAGTGCCCACCGGTTTTGATGGTCTCATTCATTTTCCAAGGGCGCTCAACTTCACTGAGTCGTTTACCCTGTTGAGAAATTGTGCGCGTAGCGCGTTTTACCTCGCCGAGTG
Source organism: Planctomycetota bacterium (assembly GCA_028280785.1). Lineage (GTDB taxonomy): Bacteria > Planctomycetota > UBA11346 > UBA11346 > UBA11346 > JANQLF01. The sequence goes on along the minus strand of JANQLF010000212.1, from coordinate 142,935 downwards.
CAGTCGTTACCTTTCGGAATTCCTCTTGCAGTTTTTTCTTTTTACGTTTATCAGCTGCTTCTAATGCTGCTTCAGTTTCCTGAAATAAGGTCTGTAATTGTAATTCAATTAAAAATAATTTTACATTAGCACCGTGATGAATGGAGACAGGTCCCCACATACCTTTGCCAGGATTCTTTTTCGAAGCATTGGTTAAAGCACCATCAATGATGCGACCGATAATAGCATCGCGACGTGGCGCGAAGTTGTCATCTAACTGTGCTAATTCCATCCAGGCTATGGCTAACCACGACTGATCCCAGGTATTATCAGGAATACCAAACATATTCATCAGGCGTTCGAGTTCGCGAGCCATCTTGCGTGTTTCGCCATTATTACCGAGACCACAGCGTGTTAATAAAACAATTGCTTGTGCGTTCATACCATACCAGCCACGTGGTAACATTTTATTGCTGCGGTCTAAGATTGGCACGGTAATCTTTCTAACGATATCGCCCTCAGCATCGCCAACTAATATATCACGATGTCCAACAATTTTATCGCTGGCGCGAACTTCGACCCATTTTTTCTCGTAGCCGATGATGCCACCATAGTCATCACGCTTCGGCACGAGACGTTCAACTTTTTTCGTTTCATAAATAGGTCGTTTTTCTTTGCGATAACGTCGCTCAACAATTTTTTCGCCAATCTTTTTAATCGCAGCGTGTTCGCGGTAGGCAAGGCGGGTTTCATTTCCGGGTGCCATCATTTCTTCTAGGATCAACAGGACCCCGGATTGGACCGATTCCTGCATCGCTGCTTGGAGGCTTTCTTGATTCAGGAGTTTAGCCTCCGGCCTGATCAGGATGGGGATGTCTCCCGGGACAACTTGGTCAGCAGCGAATCCAGGCGTCGAAAACATCAGACATATGATCAATACAAGATGTTTAGCTGGCAGTGTTCGACAATTATGAACAGAAAATTGCGTCATTTAAGGCTCCCGTCAAAAGGCTGCAAAATCTATCACAGATGTTAGACAGCCAACAAAATATAAGCGTGCAAATCACTAACAGTGTGACGGGCAAAGCGGGTGACTAGGAACTAGTGTATGCGATGTATGTCACCGATAGACAGCTTCTTAAACCGTTGTTGCTGCTCAGGTTTCAGCACTGCAAACAATTCATCCTGATAGCCTTTGGTCCAGAAATAGGTCTGCTCATTCACAACATTGGTACTATGGTGCTGCGGAAAAATATAAGAAGGAGACAAGCGATCGATAAGAATTTGAGATTGCTGAATGTGCATATTGTGTTCAGTCGGCGAGACAAACAGCACATCGACATGTTCTAAATGGAGGTGCTGAGTAAGGAGCACGGTGTCGCCAGGTTGTAAGATTCGCAGATCATTGATTTCCCACAAAAAACCGCAGTCCTCTAAATTCGCAAATTCATAAACGGCAAAGTCTTTACCACCATGCAGTGCGCGAATAGCCTGCGTTTTAATCCCTTTGATTTCAAATCGGTCTTCTGGTTTGCATACATGGAGGCGTTCAGGACTGAGTCCCCATTCTATGGCTGTCTGCTCGCAGTTGCTCGGAATGACAAACGTGCAATGGCCGTGTTCTTGAAAAATAAGGTTCATGTCATGATTAAAATGATCGCCATGACTATGGCCCATAAAATGAACATCGATGTGTGGGGCAAGTTCCAGGGCACTAATGGGCGAGGGGTTGATGCGGTAGTCAGAGGCTAAATCAATGTCATTAGCGACGAGTAAACCATCATGATGGAAAAGCCAACTATTATTGCCTAACCACAACACCGATAGACCATCGTGGTTACAGAGTTTTTCTAAGAGTTGATGCATGATAGGACTATATCCGTAAAAGAGTGTGTTTCTAAGGTTTATACCATTGATTGCTTATTTATGACCTTAATTTTGTGGGCTAATACTACAATTTTATTGACTGCTTAAGGATAGTATTTTTCCATGCGTATTCTCTCGTTGTTTACTCTTTGTTTGGTGTTGCTTTCCGCAGCAGAGGTTACGGAAGAACAATTTGTTAAACATGATTTAAATGCAGATGGCAAGGTTACTCAGCAAGAGCTGAAGCTGCCACGTATTTTTAAATTATTAGATCGCAACAAAGACGGTGTTATTACGCGCACTGAATTAGGTTTGACAGAACCGGATGCTCCGCCATTAACCATGGCTCCAACTGTCATTCCAGCAAACCAAGCAGCATTGCTTGGACGACGTATGGATTTGGGCAGCCTCAAGGACATCAATGGCAAAAGCGTTGTCATTTCTGAAAACGCCAAAGCAGTTATTGTGGCTTTGCGTGATCCTGATTGTCCGGTTGCTGCCAAGGTCGCACCAGCACTTGCGCGGGTAACGCAACAAATGGCAGCTAAGGGAGCCTTTGTTATTTATTTGCACATTGGTGATGAACGGAATTGCGGATTACAAGATAAGAAAAAGCATAATTTTGTAGGGCATTATATACACGATAAAAACGCAAGGCTCTGTCAAACGTTTCAAGCTAAGACAACGACTGAAGTTTTCGTTTTAGATAAGACCATGACTTTGCGCTATCGTGGTGCCATTGATGACCAATACGGCATTGGATTTACTAAAGATAAGGCGCAATTTAATTTTTTACGCGATGCTGTCGAAGCAGTTATTGATAATCGCGAGCCAGCTATTGTTGCCACAGCGGCACCAGGATGCAGCTTGGATTTACGCCCAAATAAAAAGCAAGGTGCCATAACTTGGCATAACCGCATTAGTCGCATCATGCAGCGCAACTGCGTAGAGTGCCATCATCAAGGTGGAGCCGGGCCGTTTGCCTTGGAAACCTATAAACAAGTAAGTGGTCGGCGTAAGGGGATGATCTCCGATATCGTGGATATGGATTTAATGCCACCGTGGTTTGCCGATCCAAAACATCAGACATGGTCGAATGATCGTCGCCTTAATGCCGACGATAAAAAAGATTTATTGGCCTGGATCGATGCAGGTTGTCCAGAAGGCAATCCTAATGATGGCATTACCATGCAAACGCCAGCAAAAAATTGGAAGATCGGTAAGCCCGATTTAATTCTCCAATTGCCGCGCAAGGTGACGGTTCAAGCCGAAGGTACGATTCCTTATGTGAATTTAGCAGTCAGAAATCCGTTGAAGGAAGACCGTTGGATTGAGGCCTATCAAATTAAACCAACTGCACCGGAAGTCGTACACCACGTTCTGGTCTTTGCGTCGGTGGATGGACAGCGTCAGGGCGGCATTCAGGGGTTTTTTGCGGGTATGGTGCCTGGTCAGGATGCACTGACCTATGCACCTGGCTTTGCAAAAAAATTACCAGCTGGGGCGATCCTGCGTTTTCAAATGCACTATACGACGAATGGCACTGAAATGATAGACCAAACCCAAATTGGATTTCGTTTTGCCAAAGAGCCACCAAAACATGTCATGGTAACGCGTAGTGCTGCTAATGTTCGTTTTCAAATTCCGCCACATGCCGAAGCACATAAAGTTATCGCTCAGCGTCGTATCCGTCGCGAAACCATTTTCACGGCTTTTATGCCACACATGCATGTGCGCGGGAGTGGCTATACCTACGAACTTATTAAGCCAGATAAATCTGTAGAAACGATACTGCATATTCCTGATTATGATTTTAACTGGCAATTGCGTTATCAATTAGCTGAACCAATTCGTGTGATGCCCGGCAGTATTCTGCGAACGACAGGTGTATTTAATAATTCTGCCTCAAATCCAGCTAATCCAGATCCGACGGCCATCGTTCGTCATGGTGAGCAAACTTGGGATGAAATGCAAATCGGGTATTGGGAAGGCTACGAGCGTTAAACTCATACATATGCATACCTATAATGCATAAAGCCTTCATCCTCTGAGAAAAAACAAGATAGCAAAGCTAAGTGGCGTATACTGACTGCGTTCAAGGGCAGAGAAACATCAGTGCCTTTTTAATAAGGAGGTATAAGCCATGACTGCGCATCGAGAATTATTAAGCAAGGTAAAAAATTGGAATAAGAAGCATAACATCAGTATCACACCTGATGATTTTGAGGTAGGCGAAGTAGCAGACGAACAGAGTATGACTGGTGTCTATCGCAAGCAGAAGCGTATCGATAGCCAGATGATGTTTGATGCTCCAGCCAAACGCTCCGAGCGCATACACGAATTAAATCAACGTGTTGCTGATCCAATTCTAGCCCAATTAGTGATGGAGATGTGGGCGACGTTTTTTGAATGCTTCAGAAAAGATGAGCACGACTTTGAAGAGGCCGAGTTTGTTGATTACGGTCACAGTGTACAAAATCGTTTAGATAAATTACCACCTGGAGCACAACCAGACATTGTCACCTTAAGGCAAATGATGTTCTTATTGATACACATGACGAGTCAGCAATACCAGCATCGCAATCAGCGACTCACCGATTTAATTTATCGGGTTAACGAATTAGAGTTTAAAAAAGAAAGCGCTGAGTTAGAAAATTCTTGGCACATCGATGAAATTCATCGTTGCATGCACATGGTCAGCTGCCGCATGCGTGGTGAAGACGTGCCGCTTGAAGAGATGGACGAACGCAAAACGCCACTGCACGATGTGCTGATGGCATTTCTTAAGGAGCACGAATAGTTATTATTTATTGGCGCTGTGAATATACACGTTGTCACTTGGGGGAAGGCCGACAACTTTGCGTAATTCTTGGGTAACGATTCTTATATAGGCAGCTCCCATTTCGATGCCTTGCTTATTGTTACGCCCATACAGGAAGGCATCGGGATGTTCTTTGTGATGTGCTTCCATGAGGCTAAATATATCAATAACTGGAATGCCGTGTTTCTTGGCTGAGGTGTTGATGATTTCGATGACTTGTTGTGTCTTCTTGTAAGCCTTGCCATTGGTGTCCACTTTACTCGTGCCTGTTTCCATAGGGAGCGGTGGGGTCATAATAAAAACATCTTTACTTTGTGACAGTAACGTTTTCATGAGTACATCATAGGAAGCCGGTAATTTAGCCACGCCAAGTGTTGAATGGGTGGGTACAGTGAGACCGAGCTGGACTACGGCGACCGTTGGTTTTTGACTGGTCACTTCGGGGAAATCGGTGTCGCCATTATAAAATTGGGCAGCTAATTTAATTGGTTTTAAACGAGGGCTTTTGGGTTTATCTGCAAAAGGTTCTTTGATTTCAATTTCCATTTGTGCGATGTTCTTTTTGAGGCCATAGTCAAATCCCAAGAAGAAACACACGTAATCGTCTGCTTTAATTTTGCGACCAATGCCGGATTTGTTGACGCCGAGGTAGCGCTGGAGTGCGTTGCCTAACTCGGCGGCACCATCTTTCGACCATTCAAAACCATTTTTAGTGAGGTAGGGGCGTTCCTTTTTATATTTACCTGCACGCTTCATTTTCTCGACTGCACGGAGACTTGTGCTACGTAAGTCGAAACAGTCGATATTGAGCTTCACGCACAAGGCTTTTTGTTGCGCAACAAGTGAATCCAGGGCTGAATTTTCTTCACTGAGTTTATCTGGGAATTCGCCGAACAAGCCTGGTGTTACCCAAACAACTTTAATTCCTGCGTCGGTGATTTTACTGATAAGCAATTCACTATTGTTGATACTTGCTTCAATATCAGCATTTTCTAAAAGCTTGTCTTTCTTTAAGTCGAAGATATCGGCCAGACCAATGGAAAGCAGGACTAATTGTGGCTTTTTCTTGAGTACATCTTTTTCAAGACTCTCCAAGGCAAGTGCAGAAGTTAACCCTTTTTTCTTGCGATGTGTAATTTTTATTTTCTGGGCTTTGAGTTCTTTGCTAACTTCACTTTCGGCAACTTTAAGTAACGGATCAATGATGCCGTCACTATAGACCACTATATGTGCACCATTGTCGAGTGGGTCTATTGCATGCAGCGATAGGAAGCAACAAAAACAGCTAAGCAAAACAAAAAATCGTAAATACATGTGATAATTTCTCCGGCGCGCAATAGTGCGCGTCGGAATAGGGTGTACAAATCAAATTAATTGCTGTTCATAGAGTGGAAACAAATCGTTCCATGAGCCTGAACAAACGTGCTACTTGAGCTTCAGTTTCATGTCTTTGGAGACTTGAACCTGTTTATTCTTGCTCCATTCACCTAATTTGGCCACTATGTTTGCACTTGGGTACTGTGTTTTTGCTTTGGCATCTTGGCGATAAACCGGCACATGAACGGTAGCATGACCTTTTTTGTCAGCTGTTGCTTGAATAGTTTTGTCCAATTTGGGGACAGTAACCTGCACCGTTGCACCAGGTTTAGTTTGAATGAAGAGCGTTGATTCAACAGTATACGATAGCAATTGTGTATAGTTATTACTTAGGGTTTTCCATTCATCCCTTTGATTGGAAATAAAGCGAATGTTTCGCGCAGCATTACCGCCGTTGCCGAGTCTAAATAACACTTCATTTTTTGGTGTTTGTGGATGACGTTTAAATGTATTATTGATAATAGTTACATTATCGGCATTGCCGTAGTAATTGCCCATCCATCCCACCGTGCAGTTCGCATCAATGCGATTGTTTTTAATCTCACCGCCAGGATTGCTTGAGCCTATGAAAAAGGCATAGGCTTCGCTGATATCATCAGCGTGGTCGTTACGTAATATGATGTCATTGTCGTAGATATAATTTTGACCGCCATTGGCGCTCACAAAGAAAGCTGTTGCGCGTCCTTGATAGCCTTTGAATGCCATATGGTTTTTCCCAGTGATGTGAAACGTATTTTGGTATATTTTATTGTTGAAGCTGCCGTCTTTGCTGCCTTTCTTGGCGCCATAGTCGGCCATACGTATAGCTGGCGTAGTGAGCATCTTGTAACGATATTCTGCTGGTGGGGCCATAGTATGAATTTTAAATTCGTTGTCATAAACTTCGACATTTTGACAACGATAGAGGTTGATTCCTGCTCCTCTTTTTGGGTGGAATTTATTCTTATACACTTTATCGCCAGTTCCTGGTGTAAGGGTATAATGGTTGACAACCGTTTGATGATTTTCGAAATAATTATCGTGAATATTACCATTGCCACCAGGGGTGTAGAGATTGCCTTGTCCACCAATGAATTCATTGAAGGCGATTTCTTCCGCATGATGTGAAACCGTGACCGAACAGGCATTCAAGTAGTGACGATTAATGATAAAAGGTGTGTTGATTTCAAAACGTGAATTGGTGATTTTTGCTTTGCCCAGTGAAGCGGCGTTGGCGTTCAATCCTGAATTTTGCACTAAAACATTGTCTAAGACGACCAATGCATCACCGGAATTTGCATGAATCGCATAAGATCGTGCGACAGGCGATCCGTTTTTAATGACACCATTTTTAATCGTGATGGTACCTTTGCCGCTGACGAGTGGTAAGCCATCAAGTGCTACAAATGGCATGGCTTTACCTTGTGCTGCTTGCGCAGCATTTTTATTGGCATCAAAAAACGCACAGGGGTGCCATGCCATGACAGCATCGTAATTAGCAAAGGGCTTGAGATAGCTCACCATGGCGATACCGGCATCAAGTGCAGGTAATATATTTATCTCGTCTAAATAACAGGTTTTGCTTTTATTATTACTAGCAAGTGCTTTGACGCGAATGCGATATTTACCAGCTGGCAGATTATGCAGATGAGCAAAAATGACGCCACCGCCGTGGGGCAGTTTTTTATTAAGAACAGGGCAACCGACTTTATTGCCGTTGCTGGTTTGAAAATTGCAGGTTATTTCTTTGCCATTTTCGTCTTCAACACGTAATTCAATGCGTTGATCGCGATCATTGGCACAGGTGGCATAATACGAGCGATTGGCTACCGGTAAGTGTACAAAGTCAGATACAATCTCTTCACCGACTGGTAATTCGAGAATGCGCGTACCCACAATGGGCATGACGTTTGAGTCTACGGCCTTAGCCCCAGGTGCCTTACTGATATCCCAATGCTTGAGTCCTTCTTCAAATCCATAATTGGGAACCTGCTTATAGTCTGCAGCAGCAAAGGTGATGCTGTGACCATTGAGATCGAGAGTGACGTTATTGCCCAAATACAAGGCAGTGCCATCTGCTTTAATATCTCTCATTAAAACGTAGGTTTTACCGGCTTCAGCATAATAGCCTGGTTTGGTAATTGCGATGGCGTTTCTAGGCAGCTTTTTACGTGGCTTCGGTATTTCCACTGCAGCAATGGTGCATTGGCAACAAAGATAACATAAAAGGGCAATTGTGGGCAGGGCTTTATACATGATGGACTCCAGAAATAGCTGAAACTGCCGCTATCTTAGTGATCAGCGTTTCGGTCTCAAATTATTTGCTGAAGATTCAAGCCCCATCTGCCCTATTCCTAATCGTAGTATTACGTCATTTATTTGACTATGAATTTGTCACGTTGCTATTGCGCTTGAAAGTTTGCGATAAGCAGCTGGGGCAATATGCACTTGCTGCTGCATAACCCTGCTCATATAGGCTCGATTAGCGAAACCGCAGGCTTCGGCAATGTGCTCGATGCTATCTTCCGTTTCACGTAGTAGCTTGCATGCTTGAACAATGCGGCGTTCGCGAACGAAGGCGGCAGGCGTTATTTGTAAGTGCTCATTGAATAAATTAGTTATATGTTTTGGGCTGCAGTGAAATTGCTGGGCCAGCGTTGGTACACGCAGGTCTGCTTGTAAATCTGCTTCAATAAAAGTCATTATCTGTTGCAGTACGTTTGGTTGCGCTGTTATATCGGCAAAATCTTGAGCAATATGACTCATGGCTAAGTGCACTGCGGCGTGCATTTGATGCCCGATATCTGCTGCTTGTTCCTCAGCTTGCATCCGTTGAGCGACGTCGACAAATAATGTGCCTTGTTGTTGTGGGATGAGGATCGCTTTATTATAGCGTGATGCAATTTGTCGTGCGCTTATTTGTGGGCATTCAACTTCGAGAAAAAAATGTCGGAGAGGATTGCGCATCTCCAACTGCCAGGAAATCCAGGCTGGCAGAATGACCAATCGTTGGGCGGGGGCTTTCAGTGCAGCGCCAGGCCCTTGTATGCGCATGCCTGCATCGGCATTAACATAAAAACGCCACCACACGTCAGAAAAGTGATCGGTGAGACCTGCACCCATGTCGACCCAGCCGAGACGCTGCGGAATAGCCTCGAATGTTGGATAGATATCCTGGAGTGGAGTCCGGTTAAACTGTGGCATTACCGAATAAGACACAAAATATCCTCTAGAATACATAGAAAACTAAGCTTAGCGGTATAAAATGACAAGGATAAACTATTGGAGTCATAGTTATGTCGCAGCGACAGCGTATCCTGATCATGTATCTCAGCACGGCGTGCTTAGCCAGTGAAACTACTGCGTGGGCTGAATATGACGGCACGGGGAAACATCCCTACACCGGTGCCATGGAAACCGAACCGCCGTATTGGAGCGTGTTGGAAGCGATGAAGGATGGTTGGCGGGTTATTCAATTTCCCAGTGACCAAGCCGCGACCAGTGAAAACGCCTATCGAACTGGCCCCTTTCCTTTTGAATTTATTTTAGAAAAACTGGAGGATGTGGCATGAATAATTATTTACTTAACACGATACAGATGGCTCATTTTGTTGATGAAGGATATATTATTTTAGAAGGCGTCATTCCTGAGCATTTATGCCATCAAGCGATTGATGAAACACGAGAGAAAGAAGCACAAGACGCGTATACGAGTATTCGCGAACAGCGGCACCATTTTTCCTGGGATGAAGCATTACAGGATAGCGTTTATAAAGAGATCCTCGAGTTGCCGCAGGTAGCCCAGGCCATTGAAAGCTTGGTTGGCACAAACCCACAATTTGATCATTATCGAGTTCATCGTACTCAGCCGTTGACGGACAATGCACATTTAAATTTTCTGCACTATCATCAAGACTGCATGGTCGACATGCGGCCCTATACCTTTGATATCAATGTCAGTATTTATCCACAGGAAATCACACCTGAAATGGGTGGTACAATGTTTTTACCAGGCAGTCAGTATCGCAAGGTGCACAATTCAAATATGTATCGCTATCAGCATGTGCGTGGCAGTAAGCAATTAGTCTGTGCAGCAGGTACAGTCGTTCTGTGGCACGGTAATATATGGCATTCAGGTCGACCCAATCGCAGTGAGAGTGACCGGATTATGTTTCTCGCACGATTTAATCCGTGTGTTCCGCAAATTCGTCTATGGAATACCGAGGATATGGACCAAGAGGCAGTCGCACAAATTATGCTGCGTGGCCATGCTTGGATCGGTGGCGAACATCCGCTGGAATGGATGAATCGAATTCGCCAATGGCGATATATGTCCGGCGATCATGAATTTGATTTTATGGGCTATGCTAAACGCGTGCACCATAGTTTTGAATATGATTTAAATGACCAGCCTTATCGAGAGTCGGTGTACAATAGTATTACGCGTTAACGCTTAATTGTAATTTCTTGGGAGGTGACCTGTTTTACGACATCGTCCCAATCTGAAACACAGACATAGGCAACGACAAAGATGATATCAATTTCATCTTTGTGTTTATCAATGGTAAAAGAGAATTCTTTACTGCCATCAGATTCAACGCGTTGTTCAAATGGTGAATGTAGATATTTTTCACGACGCTTGCCATTTTTATCAAACCAATGCACGTCACAGCGTAATAAATGATCTGGATTAAAACCTTCACAGTGAACCTTGGCGGTGATGGTATCACCAAATCGAATGATTTTTGGGATTTCCAAACCAAGCACTGGCTCTTCTAGAAATGCATTTACAGGTTTGGCATAATGATATCCAATAGATTGAATTGCCACAATCCCAGCACTAGCACAAGCGGTGGCAGTAATCACAGCGATCCCAAATAATTTTATTTTTAACCACATCAAGGCATCGAGAGCGTGTTGTGCACTTGCAATAGCGACACTACCGCTGGCAGAACCAATAGCAGACAAAGATGCGGTGCAAATGCTACTGGCACTTATTGACTGTGAAGCGACAGCAGCGTGAATTTGATTTTGAAATAAACCTGTAAGGGTAAGAACAGATACGGCGACGCCACGCTTAGCAAATTGTGTTTTCAATTTTTCGAGACCAGCTTTGATGCGCATTTGTATGGTGCTTGCTTTGGCATTCGATGATTTCGCAATGTCCTTATAAGTCTTGCCTTCGAAATAATGTGCGATGATCGCGTCACGTTGTTTGGCGGGCAATGCATCAATGCTATCATCAAGTAGGTATTTAATCTGATCCCACTCATCATTTGATTGTTCTGCTGCGTCGACCTTTTTTTGTCGTTGCGCTTGAGCGGCTGCTTGTTCATGTTTATCGCGGCGTTGGCGAGAACGATTCATATCAATGCACACATACTTAGCGACGCGTAATAGCCAAGGTAAGATAGCTTGCGGAGGACAACGTTTGGGTTTTTGTGCCAAGGCGATAAAAACGGCTTGGCAAGCTTCATCTGCATCACTGCTGTATACACAACGCCGCTGGCAAGCACGGTAAACGTGTTGCCAGTGGACTTCGACCAATGTGCTGAATGCCTCATTGGATCCATGCTTAATAAAGCGCTGTAAGAGGGCGGCGTCGTTCATATATACAGGTAAAAGCCAAGGCTTTTACCATGTGACCGGTCCTTTCTTGCCTTTTTTCCAAGACAAATCAATGCTGTACGTTCTGCTGTTTTTACTGTCGAAATTAACTTGAATACGCAGATACTTTTTAGAGAGCTCGATCAGTTTTACTGATTGTGGATCGGCTTGGTCTTTTTTGGTTGGAATCAAAACATTGATAAACTGTTGATGCTTGGTGGGTTTGATAGATTTTTGTGTTAACTGAAAGCCGCGCTGTTCATCGGCGCCTTTATTTGGTTTCTTGCCACCAAAGACGATGGCTGCTTCATTTTTAAGGGTGCACGAATCCGGATTGAGGGTGTAGTTAATTAAATGGGCATCGCCAACGCTCGCTTTCATGATGCCGGTGCCAATTTGTTTGAATTCATAATCTGCGTGGACTAAGCTGGTGAAGCTGTGCTCTTTTTCACCTTTTAAATCATCAAAAATAATCAGCGCTTCTTTGGTCATAATGCAGTGGCGATGTATTTGTAATTTCCCTAAGTGTTCTTCGTAAGCCGAAGAAAAGTCAGCCATGGCGTAGCCGTAAGCATCTTCGAGATGCACTTTATTTAATTTTACTTTTGTCCATTTCTCATAGGGAATGTTGCGATCAGGGAACCCAGAATAAATCCAATAATTATAGTCTTCACCCATGCCTTCACCATCGACGAGAATGGTATTGTGATCGCGGGTGCGTTTACGTTGGGTGTAGCCAGTGTCCGTTGCTAAATATTCACCGTGAGCGTACATCCAGAACATACCAATGTCAGGATGCACGTGACCTGAATTGGGATACCATTCGGTTAAGGTTTTCATTTTGTCAAAGGAACTATAGCCATTTGGTGGTCCGGCTTTGAACATGTAGACGCTTGCGTCTTTTCCCCAAGATGAGCGCCAGGTGATTACACCATAATCTTCGAAATGATGATGTTTAGAAAATTTACTGATAGGTGTGCTTTTTATATTTGGATTATACCAGTAGAGATACATGCCGGGGTCATCAAAGTCGCCGCCTTGATCGCGTAAATAATTTGAAACGCCTTGTGCTTCGGCGTTGTTGTGCAAGTCAGCCATACGATAGAGCATGCTTTGACGTCCAAAACGTGCCTTGCTCGTACGGCGGCCTTTACCCCATCCGGAATCACCCATGTCCCAACGGTAGGGGGCGCCAGGTAAAGATAGGTGGATTGGGAATAAATAATTCTTTTTAAACATTGGCAAATCATGAGCAGCTTCACCTGTTGCGCGGCTAATTAAATCGGCGTAACGGACATGCCAATGAAAGGCATACTCCCAGTAGGCAGTACCTTCATAGTAATAACCGTCATCAGATAAAACCTGTCGACACTTTTTCATCATTGCATGGCTATAAGCGAGCCATTCTACAGCTTGTGGCTCTTCTTCCATCAGTACCAAGGCAGCGGTTGCCAAAGAAATAATCGGGACATAGGTGTGGTTTTGATCGTAGCGAATTTTAGTCGTTTTCTTTTTCCATACGTCATAAATAGCTTTGGCGTGATCAGACAGACCTTTAACGATTATTTTGCGATCTGCCTCGGATATGTCATCATATAAAATATCATACGATAATGAAATATAATAGAGATACCAATTAGCAGGAATATCAACATTTTCTCCCCATCCAGTTCCCCAAATATCGACTACGCAATGTGCTTTCATCCATTTAATGCATTGATCGCGATATTCCTTTTTGCCATTAATGAAATAAGCCATGGACGCGGCGAGCATCCAATCTGCACGATAATATTTTGCGCCATGACGAACGTCCTTGTCATTGGGTACATAGGAGAGCAAGCGTTTTGATGCGGCTTCCATGGCAGCCCAAATGCTTGGCTGTTTACGTGCACGCTCTTGCAGTTCTTTTTTAAATGAGCTGTTAAATAAGAGGCGTGGATGTTCTTTGCTATAATTATCAACAAGTTCAATCGGTTTGAGGGCGCCCGATTGCGCGCAAGCAACAACGGGAATACAGCAGAGGAGTAGGGCGATGAGCAAATGCATATCTGTTCTTTCGATAGGGTTATCAGAAACAGAATCAGGGATTCTACTAGACTACCGACGCTCAGCATGCGAAGTACAATTATTTTTTAAATGCATGATATAATTATACTTACAAACACCTTGATGTGATCTAGTTTAGATTTTCTTTGTTTGATCTGTCTGATTGCTGCTTAGCATGAATACTAAAACTCAAGGCCATTTTTCATGGAGGATCTAGGTGATGAACAATATCAGTAATCGCAAGCCTGCCGGGATGAAGTGGGAATCCTGGGTTGATCGCGCACTGCGCGAAGCCGAAGAACGCGGGGATTTTAAGCCAGCCAAAGGTGGTAAAATCAAAGGTCTCGACAAGCCTTATGATCCAGATTGGTGGCTGAAGGATTTAATTGAGCGTGAAGATTTACATGCGATCAATTCGGAAGGTTTGGAATTGCGTCGCTATGTCTATGCGGAAATAGAACGCATTAAATCGATTAAGGATCGGGAGCGAATACGTCAGAGTCTAGAGAAACTCAATGACTATATACGACAAGAGAATTTAAAAATCATTGAAGGGCCGGCGAGTAATATAACGCCAGTCGATGTTGATCATTTTCTTGAAACAATAGACTAGTATGAGTCGACAAACACCAGGACTCTTATGACTAAATTTATTTGCATTAGCGATTCACATGTAGGTGTGGATCAAGAAAAATACAATACAGTTAATTATCATATTCAAAAAGGATATCACGATCACGATGAAGAAATTGTAAATTCCTTGTCCCGTCTGATCGAGTCCGAGTCCATCGATTTTGTCGTTCATAGTGGTGACATCATAGATTCTGCTTCAGTCGAACAGATTCAATCAGTGCACAAATTGTTCGCTGCCTTACCAGTTCCGTTATATTTATGCTTGGGCAATCATGATCTAGATGATTCAGATGCACAATTGTGGTGGTTAGAGCATGCACCCAGCTTTTTTCCAAATAACCAAATTAATTATTCGCTTAACTGTGATGATTGTGTTATTCATATGGTACCCAATCAATGGGGTGATGAGGCATATACCTGGACCACCACACAAAAAGCCACTTTTTTGGATGAGCAACTCACATTTTTGAATACAGCCTTAGAGCAACGCCCTGATGTTTTCCATTTTGTGGTAACTCATTCTCCTGTCTTTGGAATTGATCAGGAACAAGTTGGGCCAGGGATGGGAACCCATGCGGCTGATGAAGGATTTATTCAATGCTTCGAGACTTTATGTAAGCGTCACCCGCATTTGCGTGTTGTCGTCGGTGGACACACACATCATAACATGTATGTGAGCGACTATAATTGTCATTTCGTTACGACGAGTGCCTTCTTAGAAGCTCCATTTGATTGTAAAATGTTTACGATAAATAATGAAGAACAGCTGATTGATATGTGTACACGTAGCCTTGCAAGCGACGTCCCATTTCCAGTCGAATATGATTATGATAAAACCCAATCTCAAGGTCGATTGTGGGATCGTAGCTTTATTGAAAAAGATGGCCAGTTTATAAAGAAATAAGCTTTGGCGCATTAGCACTCAAGCGTCTATTTACATTGTTAAAATGGTAACAGTAATGGGACCACCATAAGACACTGCTCCAATTCATGGTGATAGAGACCTATGAATTCATTTGTTAAATTTCCCAGTTAGTTCTACCGTAGCAGCGTTCCTGTTGGCTTGAATGAGAGAGGTCAGCACCGAAACGGAGAATGCCATGCGTTTATGTGTCCTATTATTCATTTCATTTTTATGCAGTCAGTCTGTTCTTGCAGTCGATGACATTACTACTGAATTGTTCAAGGATGGATTTAATTTTCCGGTTGATGTCGAATTTGTCCCTAATGATGCCCAGCAACGCGTGTTCGTAGTTGAGCAAGCTGGCAGAATAAAATTGATAAAGAACGGCGTAGTCCAAGCGACGCCGTTTTTAGATTTAACCAAGTCTACGTTGCCTGAGCATTTAAAGGTGCGATTTCAAGGTGAATTAGGCCTCCTTGGGATGGCCGTTCATCCGAATTTTACCAGCAATGGCTATGTATATATAAATTTCAATACTCGCGAGGAAGTGTTGCCGGGGCTTAAGAAATTTTTTAGCACAGTTATGCGATTTCAGGTTGGAGTGAATCCAGATCAATTAGATATTAATTCAGCGTTAGAGCTTATTAAGTTTCAGCAGAAAGAATGGAATCATAATGGCGGGTGGATAGATTTTGGACCACATGATGGCTATCTGTATACCTGCTTTGGCGATGGTGGAGGTAATGTGACTATCAACGGTGCGGATGCACAAGATCCAAGTAATTTCTTTGGTGCTATTGTACGCATTGATGTGAATGGATCTGCGAATGGAAAACCCTATCGCATCCCGAATGACAATCCTGGATTTGCTGCGCCAGAAGTATGGGCATACGGGTTGCGCAATCCGTGGCGTTGTAGTTTTGATAAATTAAATGGTGATGTATATATTGGTGATGTTGGTTGGGGTAGCCGAGAGGAAATTAATAGAATTGATAGTGGGACATCCGGGCAAAATTTTGGCTGGCCGATATGGGAGGGTGATCGGATTACAGAAGAAACCAAATTACCAACGGTTCTTAAAGAGGTCGATCCACATAGTGGTGCATTTACGCCTCCAATTCGAGTATTGCATTCTTCAAATGTAAAAGTTGCCATTGGTGGTTATCGCTATCGAGGTAGTTTGCTGCCGGATTATTATGGCAAGTATTTTTATGCAGATTTTAAACTCTACAAAATGTACGTCATGTCATTGTCAGGGGATGGTAGTGTTATTGGCTCAAGCGATGAAGATCTGACGGCATTATTAAATCCGGCTGGTCGTGTATCAAGCTTTGCAGAAGATCCTGACGGTGAACTATATATTGTTGATTATGACAATGGTGCCATTCATAAAATAATTGCAGCAGGAGAGCCCGTTGGTGTTGCTCCAAGTATGGCGCCGATAGCCGATCAAGAATCCTATATTAATTCACCATTTTCACTCGATATCAATGCAGGTGGTACGCCACAACCAAGTTTTACGTTGACCACAAATCCAAGTGGTATGAGCATTGATCCTACAACAGGAATAATTACTTGGATACCGAGTGTTGCAGGTACCTTTAACGTGACGGTGCAGGCGAGTAACGGTGTTTTGCCACATGCATCACAATCATTTCAAATTACTGTTCATGATTTAATCCCAGCAGAAACTGGTTTAGGAACCTTGGCCCAAGGTATTGATTACATTTACTTTGAAAATGATTCTACGCCTTGGGCACAATTGCCTGATTATGCAAGTATGACGGCGAAAAAGTCAGGTACACAAAGTATCTTTGATTTATCGCAGCGTGATCGCGATACGCATTATGGACTGCGCTTGGAAGGCTATATTGATTTTCCTACTGACGGACCAGTTACGTTTTATTTAAGCAGTGATGACGGTGCGCGACTGTATGTGCATGGAATCGAAGTGGTTGATAATGACGGCGTTCATGGCGGGCAAACACGAACAGGTGTACTAGGTTTACGTGCAGGTATGCATTTTATTCGTATTGATTATATGCAAGGGACCGGAGGGCAGAATTTAAAATTAGAAGTTCAGGGTAATGGTTACACACGCGTTGAAGTGCCGATGTCGGTATTATGGCGGCCTAGTAATCCGCAGGCCATTCCAGAACGTCATGCCGTTAACCCGTATTTAAATATGCCAACAACTGAAAGCGGGGACATTCCTGCGCTCTTGTCGCAAACAGGTGCATTTAGCGATGTCCAGAACTTGGTGCCAAGCACAGGTATTATTCCCTATACTGTTAATTCACCATTGTGGTCCGATGGCGCTTATAAAAAACGTTGGTTAGCAGTGCCGAGTGGACAGCACGTTAACTATGATGCGCAACAACAATGGATATTGCCGGCTGGAAGCGTCACTATAAAACATTTTGAGTTAGGCACTGAGCGTAGGCGCGTTGAAACTCGTCTTTTAGTTACGAAAGCAGATGGCACTAATTATGGCGTCACCTATCGTTGGCGTGCTGATCATTCGGATGCTGAATTGTTGACAGATGGTTTGAGTGAAACGATTAATTACGACAGTACTTCATTGACGTGGTCTTATCCATCTCCAAATGATTGTCTGCAGTGTCATAATGCAGGCTCTGGGTGGACCCTCGGTTTAAATACGCGCCAATTAAATGGTGATTACATTTATCCCGCAACTCAACGTGCCAGTAATCAAATTCGCGCGCTAAGCGATGTAGGAATTTTTACAGAGTTAATTACTGATGCTGAAATAAATACTTTAGACAGATTAGCAAAAGTCGATGCTGCGAGTGAATCTCTGGAACATCGCGTGCGATCTTATTTAGATGTCAATTGTGCAATGTGCCATACCGGGACTTCACCTGGTATCATGGATTTTCGATTCAATACACCACTTGCCAGTCAAAATATAATTAGTGCGAGTATTGGAGATAATTTAGGTATAGCTAATGCCAAAGTTGTTGACCCAGGTCGACCTGAACGCTCGATATTGCTCCATCGTATGGATAGCTTGACGCCCGGCATTCGCATGCCGTATATTGCGAGTAGCAAAAAAGATCTTGCTGCAATTAATACGGTAACCGAATGGATAAATAGTTTGCCGGCAGAACCTGAATCAAGTCCAGGAGGTACCTTGACGCTTAAAGGTCCAGAGGAAATAGAGGACACAACCGTGTGTTTTATAAATAACGAAAATGTGACGAAGGGCCATTACGACTACTTATACTATGGCACACTTAACAATGGACGCATATCTCGAGTATTAATTAAAGCGCCTAATCTACAAAGTTTACTACCGAGTAATATAAGCATTACTAACGCACGCTTACGGTTGCGCCTACAGTCTGGTAATAGAAACATTTCGATTCAAGCACATAAAATGCTTTTGAGTTGGGATGAAGGCGCAGCTAATGGATTGCAGCGCTTGGCGGATGGGACGGCGTGGCCGGGTGATTGGACAGACGTCTATGATGATACCGTCATTGGATCTGAATTAATACCCTTAGCTAAAGGGGTATGGACGGATCTAGACGTGACGAGTGCAGTACAAGATTGGGTTAATGGTGACAGCAATCACGGATTATTTATATATTTAAACAAAGCAGGAGCAGCCAACAGTACAGAGAGTTCAACAGTCGCCTATCATCCGGAGCTCATTATCGAATATGGGGATGCTGAACCAGTAAATAAAGCACCAGAGATCACTTTGCCAGCAACAGCGACGCTCCAGTTACCTGATAATCAGCTAAGATTAAATCCTGTAATCAGTGATGATCAGACTGAACTAGTTGATTTAACTATACAATGGACGCAAATCAGCGGTTCCGAAGTAACCTTTGCTCCTGATAATCAAAGTGCCGCACCTACGATCACCTTTCCTGTTGCTGGTGATTATGAATTAGAGCTGCGCGTTCATGATGGCGAATTAGCAACAACAAGCACTATCACCATTAGTGTTCAAGAGCTTATTGAGCCAACGACCGTCACCTTAAAAGGTCCGACTTATATCGAGGACGTCAGTGTTTCGACGCTGAACCAGGGGAGCAAGCGCGGTACCTGGGATTATATGTACTTTGGTAGACTCAACTCAGGGGATGAACGCAGTGCATTTGTGAAAATTCCAAACGTAGGAGCAGCTGTACCTGAGGGCATGGTTATTGATAAGGCCTATCTACGTATTCGTTTTATATCGGGCAATAAAAACGTCGAAATTAATCTTTATGAAACGCTGCTGTCATGGGAAGAAAATCAAGTGAATGCCATTCAGCGACTTGGCGATGGAACAGTTTGGTCCGCAGCTGCGTGGTCAGGAATAGTCCACGCTGCTGATCCGTTTTTAACTTACACGATGCCGACCATGAAGGGCGGCGAGTGGTCAGATTTGGACATTAGTGAAATCACACAACGTTGGGTTGACGGGGAAGCTAATCGCGGTGTTTATATAAAAACCAATAAGGCTTGTTCGGGATTTAGCACCGAAAATGGTAATCCTGATAATCATCCGGAACTCGTTTTGGAGTTAATCCCAACAGCTGTCACGGCTAAATAAATGCTGCGCACCAATCTGTGCGCAGCACATGCGCTTAACGTTGAATGACGTAATAGACAACATCCTCGTTCAAATCGATTTTAAATTTCGATCCTGAACCGCTGTTGTTTACCTTTTTGCCTTCAAATGCATAACCATTTTCATCACAGGCTGTAACTGATTTAGGTTTAGCGCCTTTCAGTTTGAGTGTAACAGAGCCACTGAATTTTTTGATACCAAATGGAGCGCCACCCATATTTTGGATGCTGCCGCCCATGCCATCACCACTACTGGTTTTGAAATTGTAGGGCTGTTCGATGGTCATGACTTGTAAGAGCAATTTTTTGGAGGTGGCGATGTCTTTATTGTCCATAGCTACCAATGAAATATTGGCGTAAGCATTATTTGAATTAATGGTCAGATTATCGAGCGCGATACTGCCTTTGGCTTTCAGGAAGCCGCAAGCGCCCTGTGCTTTAGGTGTGTTCATCGTTGCTACACCTGTGCCATAGTCCCACATTAATTCGCCGGTAATGCTGGTAATCGTTTTGTTGCTGCGATCGATAAATTCATTAATGCCTTTTTGATAAGATTTTTCGGGTTTACCTTCAAAGTTGCGAGCTACACGACCGACATAAAAACTCATGGGGTCGATAGCATCCACTTTGCCTTCTTGCTTTTTGCCACCGGGTATTTGTTTTGCGCGGAATTGGTCAAGAGCTGGCTTAACATTGACTGCAGTACCCTTGAGGGCCATCTGCTCTTTGATGTTGAGGTTGTCCATAACAATCGTTTCTGCTTCTTGCACATATTGATTGCGATAGACAAGTGCCGCAGCAGGGAAGCAAGCAAGGGTGACTGGGGTATTTAATGGAAATTTGGCTAATGAATTGTCCCATGCCGGACTACCTATTGCGAAGTTGAAGATGCCATCACAGCCTTGCAGTGATAAATAACACGAATTTAAAAAGGTGAATTCGCTTCGGTAGGCATTCGGTGCTGGCCAACCAATTTCAGAAATAATATGTGGGTGACCGTCGGTTTCGACATAGGGAAGGGGGTTGCCGTGTGTAAATTTTAACGCTGATTGACTGGTAAACGTATCACCGGGCCGTACGGACCACGAGGCAAATTGACCTTTGTGATTGTGATCAAAATATCCGTGGTGATCAATGACATCGCCTGCAGTGTAGCAATAACGCTCTAATGCATCCAGTGTCGTCGAGTCGGCGGTGTGCCAGTTGCCACAAGAAATCATACCTTTGTATCCGTAACCGTTGATTTTTTTGATCGCCATTTGGTAGAACTCGCGCATGTTTTCAGTGAGGAATGCAACCTGATCATTAATGCGTTTTCGTTTATTAGCATTTTGATCGCTGCCTTTACGCGTCATTTCCCAGGCACCGCCAAGATGTATGACGCCTTCGGCTGGTTTGTCCTTAGCATGCTTAGCACCGTTCCATGCGGCATAGGCTTTATCGATAGATCCATATTTTTTCTTACACCAGCTGCCAAACATCTTGCTGTAGGCCTGCCAACGTTCAGGGGCAACGCTTTTTTCGCCAAAGGTCCAGAAGAATTGGCTGTCTTCATTTTGAATTTCAAAAATAGCAACAGCTGGATCTTTGGCTAAAGGTATGCCAGTGTATGGATTTTTAGTTTTAAATAAGGTCTCGCACCATTTAAAGTAGTAACCCTGCATTTGTTTGTCATAGAAAAGTAAAGTAACTGGCCATTTTTGGTTGTTATAAAAATGATCATTGAGGCGAAACCAGGCGGGAAAGTAAATACTTAACTTGGTGTAAATGCCTTCTTGTTTTAAGGCATGAATTAGGTGATGGAGGTGGTCGATGCGTTTCATCGAAACCGCTGGATTGTTTTGGTCATAAATACCACCATGTAGGCGTACCATGTTAATACCGCGCTTAGCCAAATTTTTTGCTAAATAAATATGCGACGCATGATCCAAAGCGCAGATAGCTGGACCGGCATTGGCTGCCCAGAATTTTACTTTCTTACCATTGCCAAGAATGAAATCATTGCCTTTGCGTGAAACTGGGCCTTTTTCACCTGCCACATCTTCGTTGAGAAAGCTTAAGTCAATGAGTGCAGACTTGTTAAAATCATCTGGTGCCGGTTCCCAGGCAAAAAATCCAGGGTTAGCTTTTCCGGTACGTTGGCCTGGTTTTGCAGAACCATTAGGCACAAAAGGGCCACCTGAAAAAACAAAGCAATCAATGTAGCCATGTTTTTGATTGCCACCATTAATACGGAAGCTGACTTCGTTGTTGCCCTTTTTGAGTTTAGCGCTGCCAATGTTTATCCAGGCAATGAATCGCATGTCTGGCGCGCCATTGGATGCGATGTTCGTATTATCGATTGGTTGACCAAAATTGATATTTTTCCATCCGGCGCCGTTGAGATTGTATTCCATTTTCGGCCCAGCGACTGGGTTGGCCCGAATCCAAAAGTGAAAATCACCTTTCGATGCGGCTGTAAATTCGTAATGAGCCTCGGCGTCGTTTTGATAGTTGTTAATGGCGTTGTTTCCAGAGAGGCCGGTCTTGGTTACATCGAAATACCAGCTATGTGTCTTGAAGGTGTGTCGTTTCGCATCTTCGCCTTCAATCCAAATGAGTTCCGCTGCTGGAACTAATGAACAAATGCATGCAATTAAAAGAACGATATTGAGTGTACGCATAGTGACTCCTGTGGATGGCCTTCTGCGAACATTTGAAGGCTTCGCTGCTGACCTAACAGCCTACTTTGCCTACATGTATGGGAAAGGGTATCAATCAGACACACTCTATACAAAAATGACCAACAACAGAGAACTGTTGCTGGTCACAAAGTTTTGTTAATGTCGTTGCTTATTTCTTAAAAGTGTAGCCTTTGCCTTCGGCTTGTTTGACGAGGGAGGCTTTCATAGCATCGTTGAGAGTGCTTTTGCCTGATTCTTTGCTTTGTTTGGCAAGATAGGTGTTGCGCTTCTCATTAAAATCGTTGATTTGTTTTTGAATGGCAATGCGTGTTTGGCGTTGTTCTTCGATATAGGATTTTTGTTGTTCAAAAGTTTTATTTTTTAATTGTGCTGGAAGTTCTTCTTCCTTCGCCTCTTTTAAGACTTCCCAATTATCTTTACAGGCATCGACCATATCCCAGCTGCGGTTATTGTAATAGATATTAGCTTTTGAGACCGAGCGTTGAATTGAGGAACCGATAGATTGTTTTTTGGCATTCGCATCTTGCTCGACTTGCAAGTCTTTGCGCTTTTTCCCAGCTTTACCATAATGAATATACGTAGTATTTAATTTAATATTTAGTTCATGAATATGTTTGTCGTAAGGTGTAGCAACATGAACAACGGTTTTATTATGATCGATACTCATGGCTTTACCTTTGCCAATAAGCGCTCCATCGCGCCAACCAGCGGGTATGCCATTGCCGCAATGAATGGTATTTACGATGATACCTTTGCTCGCAGCATCTTCGCACGCTTCGCGGTAATCCTTGGGTCCTTGGGTAAATGGTTCGTTGCCAGCGATAAAAATAACTTTAAGTGCGTTTTTATCAGTGGACCATTCTAAGTTATCAATCGCATGCTGAATGACTTGGCCACAATATTCTGTACCACCACTAATTTTAATACCAAATAATTCTTGTGAGACGCGATCAAGATCGGTGCTTAATAAGAGACGCATCTGTGGTGGCGGATCGCCATAGGTAATAATGGAAACATGCAATTCTGGCTGCAGACCATTATGTTTAGCGTGGGTAAATTCGTTGACTAAAGACCAAATTTGCGATTTCGCTTGTTCAATGAGGCCGGTCATGCTTCCTGAATTATCAAGCAAAATAGCAATTTGAATTTGAGGGCGTTGTTCATGCGGGTGTGCATGTTGGCTCTGTGCTGTAACGATAGCTGGTGAAAATATTTCACTGGCGTTTGTACTTTGAATGGGGGCAAGGCAGGCGAGGGCGCTAATGAGTGCACAAGGCAATGTCAGAAAACCGTTCATGGTTTATCTCCTTCTGTTCAGACCATTAGACGATTAAGAAGGCCGTTAGTGCGTAAAAGATTTGTAACCAACCCGATGCGAATAAGGATTATTTGTAAGTTAAGTTTCTCATTAGATTTAAAAACTTTGTCCACTTTTGCCATTCAGCGACCACTAAATTATAGTAGGGAGGTCATCATGGACTCTGAGAAAATCATGAAGTGTATTCAAAAAGCCTTTCAAGGTGTCGAGTTAGGTGATGGGATAGGATTGCGTGAGGCTCAAGGGATAGATGAAGAACTTGATCTCGACACGTTGCGAAAGATCCGCGATAATGATGAAAAGCGAGATTGGGGTAGATTGACTACCGAAACACTCATTGAATGTGAGACCTCTCTACACTTTTTTAATGCCGATGGCATGCGTTTTCATTTACCAGCTTATATGTTGGCGGAATTGCGCGGCGAAGGGAATCATAAGATTCTCTTTCATCTGACCAATGTGAGCCATCGTGGCCAAGGTCGATTTGCTACCTTAAACATTAAGCAACGACGCGCGGTCATACGGTTTTTAAAGTGGTGCCTCAGCAACGAGGCTTATCAAATGCAGCGTAAACAAATAAAAACAGCACTAGACCAGAAGTGGAGCAACGCTATCGCTGCTTAATGCTTTGAACCCCTTATCTGTTATAAAAACCCGGACAGGTTCTGAAATTCTCTACGTCTCGTGCGCATCCACCACTCTATCGTATCGAGATTAGCTTTGAGAAAATCGATTATCCTGACCGGAATGGTCATGTGCTGCTTAGCTGTAAGCGCCTGCAGCAAACCGCGTAAACAAGTTACTGGCTCAGTACTTTTTAGTGAAACGCCCCCATTAGTAATCAGGAATATGATTAATAATACAGGGATTGTGCACGCAGTGCCAGAGCCACGTATTGTTAATACCGGTGATCGGTCTCATTTGATTTATTATTGTAAACATCAACGCCCAGAAACGCTGCGTGATGCTGTTAAATCCTTTATTGGTCTCGAGGGCACGCTGTCGATATCCGGTGAGTTGAACGCGGTTATTTTATCCGAAATGTCGGGACGGGTTTCTGAGCTGCTCGAATTGTTAAAAGAGCTCGATCAGTCGCGACCACAGCTATTGGTGGAAGCACGACTCGTAGAAGTGAATTTGGATGATGATTTGGAAATTGAGCTCAATCATTTGTTCACTCAAACATCTGGTGGTTTGCGTGGTGGTGTGCAAACCGGCTCTGAAATTGATTTAGATACACCAGGCAATGCGCCCTTAGTTGATCAGGGTTCATTGTTAAATTTACGTCCGTGGACCAGTACTGATGGTTTAAAACGCTTGGACACGTTTTTTCGCGCTTTAGTAAACAAAGGGCAGGCGAATATTTTATCAAGCCCTAATGTCGTCGTCGCTGCTGGTGGGCAAACCAGCATTATTACTGGTGAAGAAGTTCCTATTTTCTCTTCAACCTTTTCCGGTGGTAATATTCAGGTATCGACAACATTTAAACAGGTGGGTGTAAAGTTACGGGTTAAGGCTCTGCAAATTGCCGGCGACACAGCTGAAATTGAAGTGAATCCTGAGGTCTCAGCAGTAACTGGTTTTTCTACTGGTCCTGAAGGTGCAACGAGTCCGATTTTGGCAGTTCGACAAATGCGTGCGACATTACGTCTTAAAGATGGTGAAGTCTTATCAATTGGTGGATTGGTTCGTGAAGAAGATCGCGAGAGTATTCGTAAAACCCCAATACTTGGGGATATTCCATTATTAGGTGCTTTGTTCCGCAGCCGTCGCGAAACGCACGCGCGTACGCAGCTCTTATTTTTCTTACGCATTCATATTTTGGATGACGGGAAAAGTGGCGAAGCGCGTATTCATATTCCGGGTCGTGGCATGGAACAGCTCGATGGTGATTTATTAACGCCACCAGAGATGCGTGATCCGAAGAAAGAAAAACTGCGATTAAAGAAAGAGGCCGAGAAGAAAGCCTTAGAGCAACAACAAGATTTGATTCAGTAAGGTGCAGCGATGATTAAATGGGTTAGTATCTGTCTACTCATCGCTGCAGGTGCCTGGTGGTACCTGAGCGGTGATGTCTTGCCTGAAAAGCATCAAATTGACGAAGCGTTGTTGTACACTGTTGAACGCCAAGATATTTCGGTTGGTACCGTTGAAAGCGGACAATTGCAGGCCGTCAAATCACATGGTGTGCGTTCAATTCGTGGAAAAATTGAGTGGATCATCAAAGAGGGAACTGAAGTTAAAAAAGGTGATAAGGTATTAGTGTTGGAGCGTAAGCAGTACGAAGATGAAATTAAAAATAATACTATAGAATTGAAGAAAAAGGAAGAAGATTTGATCTTCTACACTGAAGCCACTGAGACCGAAGAAAATATTGCTCAAAGTTGGATCGAAGATGCACAGATTAAATATGATGAAGCAAAGGAAGCGCTGCGTAAATTTAAGCAGATCGATAGTATTAAAAAGAGCAACGAGTTAGATAAAAAGATCGAGGATGCTGAACAGAAGTTGACTCAGTCACGAACTGAATTTGATAAAAAACAAAATAAGCTTGATGAAAGCGTATTTGTTGAAGCTGATGTCCGTGAAAAGTTAGAAAAAGAATTCAATGCGGCGAAAACATCGATAACCAACACATTGAAGCAATTGGAAGCTGCTATCAACGAAAAAAATCTCTACAAAAGCCGCACTTATCCAAAGGAGATGTTAAAGCGCCAGCGTGATTTAGAACGGGCTCGATTAGAAGTGGATAAGGAAAAAGGACGGGCCAAACAGGCCATGGTTAATCATAAAAATAAATTAACCAATTTAGAAAAGCAAATAGAACAATATAAACGTCGACTAACGAAGGCCACCGAAGCTTTGGGTAAATGTGAAGTAACCGCACCAGTTTCTGGTGTGGTTATTTATGGCGATCCAAAAGCAGGCAATCAGCATTGGATACGTCGTGAGTTAAAAGCTGGGGGTAATGCGTATCGGAATTATACACTGATGACTATTCCGGATATGAGTAAATTCTCGGTGCAGGTGCCTATTTCTGAACATGCACGTGGACGTATAGCTGTTGGTTGCAAGGCGCAGATAGAGATCCCAGCCATTCCTGGATTAATGATAGAAGGTGTTCTGCAATCTATATCTCAATTAGCCAAACCGCGTCAGCGCAATAATCCATCAAGTCCAAAAGTGTATACCGGTACGGTTGAATTAACGGGTCATGATTCACGGATGGTCAGTGGCATGACCGCGCGTGTGACCTTAATTGGTGAAACCAAAGAGGCGATAATAGCTGTTCCGATTGAAGCGATTTTTAGCGAAGATGGGGCGTATTTCTGTTACGTAAAAGATGCGGAAGAATTTATTCGACGTGATGTGAAGCTCGGCATTATGAATGCATTTGTTGTGGAAATTGCTGAAGGTATCAAAGAAAAGGATGTAGTTACTTTAATTGATCCTGCTGAAGACCTGACGTCTGTGATGCAATGATTGCCACTAAGCCATTACTGAGTCTCAAGGATATTCACAAAACCTATCAAATTGGTCATACCCCAATAGAGGTTTTGAAGGATATCGATTTTGATATTCATCCTGGTGAGTATGTAGCGATCATGGGTCCTTCCGGCTCAGGCAAAAGTACCATGCTAAACATTCTTGGCCTATTGGATGTGCCAGATAAAGGTTCCTATCACTTAAATGATCGAGAGGTGGCAAATCTTGGTGATCATGATTTGGCCGCTGTGAGAAATAAAGAAATCGGTTTCATTTTCCAAAGTTTTAATTTATTTCCGCAGTATGATGTTTTGTCCAATATTATGGTGCCAATGCTCTATGCGCGGATGTCGCGTCAGGAACGCCAAGATCGTGCCGAAGCGCTGGCTGAACGAGTCGGATTAAGTCATCGCCTTTATAATCGACCCAGCCAATTATCAGGCGGTGAAATGCAACGTGTTGCTATTGCTCGTGCATTATCAATTGATCCACCATTAATACTGGCAGATGAACCAACCGGTAATTTAGACCAGCAACGTGGCGAAGAGATACTTGATATATTCGATGGTCTTATTGATGCGGGTAAAACCATTATCATGGTGACGCATAATAGCGAGTATCAAAGTCGTGTACAAAAAGTCTTAAAAATGCGCGATGGGTGTCTGGTCGTATGAATATTATTGATGCGGTCTCTGTTTCGATCGCCGACCTTTATTTTAGGCGTTTTCGCACAGCACTAGCAACGCTTGGTATTGTTTTTGGTGTCGCAGCTGTTCAGGCTATGTTATGTATCGGTGAAGGGGCTAAAGAAGAAGCCTTGGCCGGTATTGCCACACTTGGTGTCGATAAAATATTTTTGCGCACCGAGTTAGTTGAAAAAACCTTAGATGAAGAAGATAGTGAAATTGCCAAAGTAGAACGGCCAGGTTTGCTGCTGAAGGACTGTCAGCATATCCGTGAAAATATGCCTGGTGTTGAACATATTGCAGCTGCACGCATTTTAAAATCGAGTGTGTTTTCGATGCAAGGGCGCGAGACTGCTGTTTCGGTGGTGGCTACCAATGCAATTTATCAGCAATTAGTTGGCGCAACAATGACCAGCGGTCGCTTTTTAAATGATCTCGATGAACAACGATTGGCAAATCATTGTGTTATCGGTAAGAAAGCCGCGCGTAGTATCTTCTTATTTAACGATCCTATTGGTAAACACATCGATATTTTAGGCATGCCGTTTACCGTAGTTGGTGTGCTTGATAATACGAATGATACAACTGCGTTGGCGGGAACTGACATAGACGATGTTATTTTTATCCCATTAGCCACAGCGATCAATGTGAGTGGTGATCCTTACTTTGATGAGCAAAACCAACCAATTGCCCAAATTGATGCAATTATGGTTGATCTCGAGTCTGCCAAATTTGTTCAGCCAATGGCATTGCGTTTACGTCGTTGGTTAGATAAAGAAAACCGCATAGGTGATTGCAGTATGCAAATTCCCTTGGCTATTTTACGTCAGCAGGAAAGCACTAAGCGAATTTTTTCGTTAGTTATGACAACTATTGCAGGTATTTCTTTATTGGTCGGAGGAATTGGCATTATGAATATTATGTTGGCTAATGTCTCTGAACGTAAGCGCGAGATTGGAACCCGGCGTGCGCTCGGTGCACGACAACGTGATATTTTATTTCAATTTTGTTTTGAGGCGAGTGTGCTCTCTGCGTTTGGAGGCCTGCTTGGCATTGCGCTTGGCTACGGTTTAACTTTAGCGGTCGCCAATTATGCGGGTTGGCCAGTTTTAGTAACCTTAGCAAATATATCCGTTGGCTTTATTGCCGCGGTTATTACTGGCATTGTTTTTGGTTATTGGCCAGCTAAGCAAGCGGCACAGGTCGTTCCAATAGAAGCCCTGCGCGCTGCCTAAATTATTTTCTAGGTAAAGCAGACCCAAGAACGAGCGAGCCCCACACTTGTGGATGTGGATGATCAAAGTCATGATTATGCCATGGATCACGAGCATGTGGCCAACGTAGGCTGGAATTATCATCTTGTTCATCGTGATCATTAACGCCAAGTACTAATGCTAAATGTGTTCCGGCAACTGGCTGTTCGCGTTGCGCAGGTATACCAACGGCCGACCATGGTAAAAACCATTGCACGGCTTGACGTCCATCAGACCAATTTTGGAAAGTAATTTTAATGCCTTCTTGTTCAAATGCTTCTTGCAATGTTTGCTTGCGATCGCCTAAGTGTAGCAAGCCACCGCGCGGAATATTGCGGATCAATGTTCCACCTGCTTGTTCAAAGCTGGCATGATATTGTACTGCTTCTAATAATAAATCACGTTCGCCAGTAATATAATTTTCTAAAACGGATTTCTTGGAAAATTCACGCGGGTCTTGCCATGAACAATGCCAATCAAAACCATCTTTAACATTGAGGTCGTCATCAGTGACTAAGCACAAAAGGCCGAGGCCAGCGCGACAATACACCGCGCGCATTTCCACACCTATATCTTGTGGCTTTTTCGCTTTATCACGCCCAACGCTATGATCATGTCGGGTAATCTGAGCAAGTGATGTGACCGGAACATCTTGCCAAAAGCCAGGCAGGGAGTCCGACTGTATAAGTTCAGCACTTTGTTGTTCATTTAATGCGTGCGCAATTAGTTTGTCATTTCCTGTTTCGATCGAAGCAAGCTTGTCTAGTGCGGTTCCGTGTGGGACTGATGGTGCTGCGATTGCTTGATGATAAGTTTGCATTTGTTCACCGATGCGATCACTCATAGATTTATTGCGAACAACCACACCAAAGGGATTAGCAACGTATTCAGCACCACTTTCATCGTCGTATGCAATAACGGTGAATACTTGTTCAATTTTCCCTGGGAGTGCTTTGGTTTTCAACACAGGCTCATTGCCTTGAGTGACAGTGCCAATTAATTGAGAACCATTAAAGAATTCGATTTTGCTCCAATTAATCATGCGATTCTTTTGCAAGGGTTTAATACGCAGAACAATTTCTTCATCAGGATTGACCGTAGGTAAATCAGCATCATTAATATTCCATTGTCCGTCGGCTGGACCGACTGTAACAAGGTCGTCGATTGTTAATTGAATGCGTTTATGATAAGAGGCGGCAGCTTGGTAGGCCTTGGCAGTGGCTTCACCAGCAAGCCAAACGGCGGTATCTTTATTGCCTTTATAATCTTTAAAACTGGCAATGTGGCACGGACGTGGTGGCCAGCGATTGGCCCAGGTACTGGTGTCGGCTAACCATGCTTCGTCGTATTGAACCGTTTGGATATCTGCACCTGCTTGGGGTAAACGTCTATCAAGAATTTCTGAATAAAAGGCTAAGTCGATATGTAGCTGGCTGAAATCCTGATGACCTTTTCCTTCTTCAGCGTCCCAAGCCCAAAGCGAATTAAATGGGCGAATACGTTGATACAATTCAGCCGTATCTTTAAGACCGAGTGGCATAAAGCGATCAACCGGACCAATGTGTTGTAGGGCGGGGATTTGCAGTGCTTTTTCTGAAGGCATAAAAGGATTGTATCGCGCACCGACATTAGAGGTAAAGCAGACAATGCGTTCAGGCACATAACACGATAAACCGTAAGCAGTCATGCCAGCATTGCTGCTGCCACGTGGAATAAATGGAATGTCTGCTAACTCAGGATGATGACCAAGCTCTGCCCATGAATTAAAAACAGCAAGAATATTTTTTCCGGTTTTGTGATAAATTTCACCACCGCGAAACCAAGTAACACCAGCAATACCCAATTGACGTTGTGCGGCCCAGTCTTGCCAAGTGCGATTTAACGCTTTGTCGCGTGTGTCGCCACCAGAACCTGGATTGCCAAAAAATAAAATAGCCCGAATGGGTTCATCGATTGGTGGTAGCCACAGCTTGATGCCTTTTTGTGCTTTGGCATCGCGATAGTCATAGCAAATCCCATCGTAGCGAATTTCACCACCATCGTGGGCTTTGGCGATTTCAACACTGATCAGTTCGTTGGCAGTTAATACAGTCATGATGATTCCTAAAGTCGAAAGTAGTATGCGAGACATGATTGAACATCCATGGGAAAAAGAATCTGCAGGCTGTGTACACGTATGCCTGAAATTAATTGATTGGATGTGTGATTCCTAACATCCTTAACACAAAGTGTGCACCCTTTTTGAATAAATTGCAATGTAAGTGTAGTAGAATGGTGATTTGAGTTTTACTGCATGCAAAAATGAATGTAGATACGGGGAAGCTGTGCCCTGATAAACCAAATGTTAGATTCATAAATCAATTACTTGCTCCTCATGTTCCCTTATTAGTATCGCTGGTCTCGGAGGATTAGCGACTATGAGCGAGCAGCCTAATGTTTTATGGTTTATTACTGATGATACCGGTTTTGGTATGCTGGGTTATCACAATGGACCCGTTTTAACGCCGTATATAGATTCCATTGCAGAGCGCGGTGTGCGAGCAACAGAATTTCATTGTTCAGCGCCAGCCTGCGGACCAAGCCGCTTTTCGTACATGAGTGGTGTGCATCCTGGCCACTGTACGGCACCGCGCTTTCTTAAAGGTAACCCAACTGATCAAATATATAATGTTGGGTTTAATGTCGATATTATGCCAGGTACACAAACCATGGCTCAAAGTTTTCAAAATGCGGGTTATCATACTGGCTTTGTTGGCAAATGTCATACCGGTGTGCCGCGCAAAACATTTAATGGTCATGAATTTAATCCTGACGATGATCCAAGAGATCCTGACGTTTCAAAGAAATTACAAGAAGATTATGATTCAATGCGTGCATTTGTGCGTGGCGGTGGCTTTGACTACGCAGAAGGTATTAATTGGGGAAATACTGATAATCGCCCGTTAAAAGCACTGCATTATCATAATTTAGAGTGGCAAACCCAAGCAGCCTGTAATTTCTTAGAAGAGCATGTACACAATGATAAACCGTTCTTTTTAAATGTGGCAAGCAGTACCATGCATGGTCCAGAACATGTAGAATCTATCGATGATGGTGCATTGGTGACTGAATATGGCTTATTGGACGAGCCTATTACTGATGTGCAGGCGTCACGAGAAAGTATTAGAACGCGATTATCTGAGGCAGATCTGCCGATAAATCATCGCACTGCCGGTGTCTTGTGGACTGATGATTCCTTCGCAGCTATTTGGCAGAAGGTGGTCGAACTAGGTTTGGATAACAATACGATCGTGGTGTTTTCAACGGATCACGGCATTGGAACAGCCAATAGTAAATTTTCTTGTTACCAAGGAGGCGTACGTATTCCATTTAGTATGCATTGGGACGGGCATATAGACGCTGGTTCTGAGACCCATGCATTATTGCAAAATGTCGATCTTTATCCGACTTTATGCAAGGCCTGTGGAATTAATCAGCCAGAGAATGTTGATGGTATTAACCGTTTTGATCAATTACTAGGTGCAGGTGATGATCGTGAAGATCTCTATTTCGAGTGGGGTTATTCGCGAGCAGTGCGTACCAAACGTTGGAAATATATTTCGTGGCGCCACTCCGATGAGCAGCTTGAGCAAATGAAATCCGGTACTGTGTCGAATGCGTTTAATCTGATGGGTAAACTAAGCGGCGATTATTCTATGCATTTACATCCAGAGTTTTGGGATGTTGATCAACTCTATGATTTATCAGTGGATCCAGATGAACGAATTAATTTGTGGAATAGCCCTAAATTAAAGAGTGTGCAGTCAGACATGCAGACGCGTT
The DNA here is from genome assembly GCA_028280785.1 of Planctomycetota bacterium. GTDB lineage: Bacteria > Planctomycetota > UBA11346 > UBA11346 > UBA11346 > JANQLF01. The sequence continues at coordinate 109,887 of JANQLF010000212.1, read as the reverse complement.
TGCGTAAACACCTCGATACGTTTGATCATCCATTTCCTGAACAAGCAGATTCCTATGTCTCCTCGGATGCGTATTGGCAATTAGCCTGCAACACGATGGCAGATAATAAGATTTTTGATGTATATTTTTATAGACAAAAAGCGTTTTAATAAAAAAGGCAGCCGTTTGGCTGCCCTTTTTGTCTTGGATGCGCTTTATTTAGAATTCTTTAAGATCCTGGCCTTTTTTCTTGCCTTCTTCTTGCTTGTCTTTTTCTGGATTACCGCGTTGGCGATTGCGATCATTCCAGGCCTTCATGCGATCGGCGTATTGGGCTTCGCGAATCATTTTTTGCATGCTTTCGATTTGTTCTTTTTGCGCTTGCAGTTCAGTGTATTCGGCAACAGCAGTAAGGGCTTCGCGTAAGGCTACGGTAAATGCACTGTCAGCAGCGATACGCGCTTCCTTTAATGCTTTAACGGCTTCGTTATTTTTGAGAATGTCACTTTGCTGCGTTTGTAGTTCGCGGATTTGACCCCAGGCTTCGCGCATTTGATTGCGTTCCATGCTGCGGATATTTGTTTCTAATTCTTTGCGCTTTGCTCCTAATTCTTTAAGCTCGGTAATGTCTTCAAAGACGGCTAGATAGGCTTTCTGCGCTTCAATGGCTTTTTGATAAGCTGCTTGAACGCTGGCATCCTCGTTAATGGTTTTTGAACGAATCGCAGCCATTTGAAAATTAATATCTTCGAGTATTGCTGTGAATGCTGCTTGCTCGAGATCTTCGGGTTTGTCGGATTTACTCAATTTATCGAATGAGTTGGCGGCACCCCAGCTTCCCCAATTGCCCCAGTTATTACCACCGCGACGGCGATTTTCTTGGGCGCTTAGCGCGAAGAGAATAGTGCAAGTTAGTACGATGACTGATAAAATACGTAAATACATGGATTACTCCGTTTTTTCGGTTTTTGGTTTTGGGTTATCGTTAATGTTGATTTTTTCGGTGTCGTCCTTGGTCGTGTCGGTATCAATATCGATGTCTATTGACAGTTTGAAGCGACCATTGGGATAAATTTCTTTAAACTCGCGTGCGGCGATTGGCAAATCATGTTCGATTTGACGTAATATAATTAATAAGTCTTGCAAACTATAGCGATCGCGGTTTTTTGATTGCGTCGCTTCTTTAATCTGTTTTTCGAGTTCTGCTTGACGCTCTTTAATAGTTTTGGCGCTGATAATTGGCTTCAGTTTGCCAGAAAGCGTGCTTTCTTTACCGTTGCGTAGAACCGTAACTTTCATTTCAGTATCGACTTCTAGTTTACCAAGTGCAGTGCCGAGTAATTCCAGTGAAGTAATGGCATCGTCATTAACAGCAATGATGCGGTCGCCAACTAAGAGACCGATGCGTGCGGCATTGGAGTTTTCTTCGATGGCAACAATAGCGACGCCAGGGTTGTCATCAAAATTGGTATCACTTTTATCTATGCTGATGCCGAGCTTGGCCTTCGGCCGAATGTTTTCTTCGGCATAAATGTGAGAAAACAGAATTAAAAATGTACAAGCGATGATGAAGCGCACGATTTTTCCTTTTTACTGGGTTTTAAGGTCCATGAATAAGTAAAAGTCCATGCTGCTTCACTTGACGGGCTGTGCTCTTTGTAAGTGCGTTTTGAGTAATCTAATGGTTGTAGCAATTGAAGTGGGTTTGCATCAGCAGCGTGTTGCTTTTCTAATGCGTTGACGTCTTCAGCAAGTTTTTCTAACTGTTTTTCTTGAGCGGCTAAAATAGCGCGTTGGCGTGCTGCGACATGGTCTTCCCAACGCGTCGTCATGCGTGGGATGTAGCGCTTTAATCGTTCTTCTAACCAAGGGGGCAATGCACCAAACCTATCATTTAATTCGATAGGTTGGTTGCTGTTACGAAGAACGGTGACTTGTGCGTCATCGCCCTCGTTGTGGCTAATAACGGTGGTGCGCACATCACGGCGCGAATCGACGTCGGTTCCATTCACATTAACGATCACATCACCAACTTGCAGACCCATACGATCGGCTGCACTGTTTGGCCACACGCGGGTAATCATGGTCCCTTGACCTGGGGCAAGGCCTACCTGCTCAAGCCGATGTAGTGGTACAGGGTGGAGCATAACTCCAAGCATAGCCGTACCTTGTGGATACTCATCTTGTGCAAACAGGCTGTATTGCGCTGCTACTAATAGACAACAAATAAGGCTGATGCGTGCGATCATGGGAGAAGAATAGCAACGGAGCATGACAACTAGATGAATTATCAGTGTAGAGCTTACAAAGTGTATGCAGGTATCTCAGATGCTCTGGGTGGCTGAAAGCAGCTCAAATATATGTCGAAAGCGATAAGGGCCTTCTTCTGGTGGCGGCTTTTGTCTATAAGCACGCGGTGAAAGACCAAAGGCATTTTTGAAATTTTTGCTGAAGTGAAAGGGATTAGGGTAACCGAGTTCATCACTTATTGCTTCAATGCTGCGATTGGTTTCGAGCAGTAATAAACGCCCAAATAATAAACATTGCTGTTCAAAAAATTTGCTCGGGCTGTCACCACATTCTTTTTTAAAAGCGCGAATAATACTTGAGCGTGAAACGCCGCTGGCTTGCACAATTAATTCCATGGCTGGCGGACGAAATTCTTGTTGGCGCCACCGCGCATGTACCATATCAAGAACTTGTTGTACAGGCCCCGTATAATCGCGGAAACCGCGGTCTTCAAATTGATGAAGATCATAGGCCCATGCACGTAAGATCTGCTCAAGTGTATGCATAATTAATTGCATGGCCTGCGGATGATTACTGCGATACAAGTCAATAATATATTGAAATTGAGCGTGTAGAATATTTTGCGCGGGGAGTCTTTGACATAATGCCCATTCATTGGGTGCTGGAAAATCATCTGGTAAATGGTCGGCATAAAAATGAATGTAGTCGTGTTGCGTTAAATCATCTTGGTCCCAACGATAATGTTCGATGTGCCCTGGCTGTGAGAGCAGGAAGGACCCGGGCCCAAGCTGATGGACTTCTTTATCGTAGGTCCACTCGACATTGCCTTTGAGGATGCGTACAAACTCATAGCCAATGGTGTCGCGCGGCCCCAGGGCACTACCTGGGCCGTATTGGACGCGTCCGATGCGAAAGGCCTTATCTATCAGCATATGACACTTTTAGATATGTTTTCGACAAATAGAAGCATTCTTTCCTAAATCTGACTCGATATGATAGATGGCTTCAGGAGCATTTGCATGAGCGCAACGGTTACCCCGCCACCACAGACCAAGGCCAGCACGGCAGCAGCGCAGCACAAGACAGAGTGGGAGACTCCAAACGACTACAGTCTCGTGGGTGAACGGACCCAAGAAGCCATTCAAAAAGGCTACGCTGAAGCTGATTGGTATCAGTGTCCAGTGGAGCCTGCAGAAATGCGCAAGCTGCTCGCGCGTCGCAATTGGCCAGCTATACGTGATTCGATATTTTGGTTCGGCATATTAATTGGTAGTGGTGCTGCTGGATTTTATTTATGGGGAACCTGGTGGGCTATTATTCCATTTTTAATTTACGGCATGATTTATGGTGGTAGTGCCGATTCGCGCTGGCATGAATCGAGTCATGGTACGGCATTTAAAACAGATTGGATGAATAATGTGCTTTATGAAATTGCTTCATTTATGGTGATGCGTGAATCGACCTTGTGGCGCTGGAGTCATACCCGACACCACAGTGATACCATTATTGTCGGTCGTGATCCAGAAATTGCTTCACCGCGTCCACCGTCATTGTTAATGATATGTTTGGGTTTTATTGGCATTCCACAAATGTTGTCTTACGTCAAAAAAGTTATTCCGCATGCCTTCGGTATTATGCATGCTGATGAGCAAACGTATGTGGCCAAAGATCAATGGAATCGTGTCTATTGGGTGGCACGAGTGCACCTTTTAATTTATGCAGCGACACTCGGTGCGGCTTATTATTATAGTAGCTTATTACCGTTGATGTTTGTCGGTCTACCAAGTTTATATGGTGGCTGGCTCATGCCGCTCTATGGCTTAACCCAGCACGCTGGCTTGGCAGAAAATGTTTTAGATCATCGCCTAAATTGCCGCACCGTTAACATGAACATCATTAATCGCTTTTTATATTGGAATATGAATTATCATATCGAACACCATATGTTCCCGCTGGTTCCTTATCATAACTTACCAAAATTACATGCATTAATAAAAGACGACACACCGCCGCCATATACGAGTATTTACGATGCCTGGAAAGAAATTATTCCAGCGGTCTTAAAGCAGCGTAAAGATCCGACTTATTTTGTTGATCGTCCATTGCCAGAACCGAAACAAGAAGCTAAGCGTGCGCAAACCTATGTTTCCGCCGATCCACAGCAGTTAGCCGGTTGGATTTCTGTTTGTGATGCACTCGATATTCTGCCCGAGTCTGTGGTGCGCTTTGACCACGCTGAAAAGACCTTTGCTATTTATCGTAACGCCGAAGGCAATTTATTTGCGACCTCTGGTATTTGTACCCACGGCAAAGTCCATTTATCCGAAGGTTTAGTTAAAGGGCAGCAAGTTGAATGCCCCAAACATAATGGTCGTTTCGATATCCGTGACGGTTTACCGCAGCGCAAACCCGTGTGTAAAGGTTTAAAAACCTTTAGCGTTAAAGAAGAAGGTGGCCAAGTTTTATTGAACCTCAGTTAGGCTAAGAGTAATCTTTTCAAATAAAGAATACAAATATATCTTCTACAAAATTTAATACTAATTTTTTATAGCTTAATACGAATAATGACAATAGGGTGAATAGGATGTAGATATGGTATCGTTTCCACTCTGAAGAATTAGATGACCATGCATGAAAGGTGAGTTGGCCAATCCAAATAGCAGAAATGTATAATATAGGATATACGAAGCCGTATGGCTTAACAGTGTAGAATAACACTAGTGTAGATATTAAAACTACGGGTATATGTGCGTTGTATTTATCTTGAAAGTATATTTTTGAAACAGCTAGGTAATGTCTGATTTCTTGTAAAACTATAAGTGAAACCATAAGCCCAATGGGTGAGTATTTGTGCATTTGAATGAATATTAACAAAACATAGACTGGGAGATAATATTTTAGTACCGCCCAAATGGGGTATTCGACATCTACCTTTGATTCTTTTTTTATTTTATATGTTAGATAATTCCCTAAGAATGCATTCCAGAAAATGAACGCTAGCAGCCAATAAAATATAAACGGATATGCCCTGAGTGCTTCGGCATTGTGATTGACTAGGCAGGCAGGCTCAAGAAGTGAATCGATTATGAGATGATGCATAATCGTAGTTTACAGTTTTTTTATTGGCTTGGAGATGGCGTGATAGATATAAATTGCTTAAAATGACAATTATTCGCATTTTCCCTAAATTCTTTGCCATATATAGTTAGCCTAGCTTCTCTAAAAACGGTGTGCGTAAAATGCCACTTGGTTTTAATTGCCAAATGCGATTGCTGTAGAGGTCTTGGCTACGCCAGGCAGGTGGACCGAACCATTTCCAGCCAGGTGTGGAATTATGTAAAGCACCAAAACAATTGTGGCGATTGCCGTATGCGCAGATGCGAATCATATGTGTGCCAGCATTTAATCGGCCGAGTTCTGCACGAAATGGGGCAAAGGCTATTGGACCACAATCTTTATTTTCGCAGAAAACACGCAGCAGTGATCCGCCAAAGCATGGGATGCGTAAAGCATAGTCGCCATCTTCTTCGATGGTAATGTCAAAGTGATAATCGTTATTGCCGCCATAAAATGGCATGTCTTGGTTGACCAGATCACCCCAATAACAGGGTTTATCGCTAGCAATAATGCGCGCATGAGCGCCGCGAATTTCAACACCAAAATCACCGAGTAAATAACACCATTCTAAATGACGGTTAACGCCATCGAGCATTAATTGAACTTCGAGCGTATGAGTACCGGCTTCTAGGTCTGGGAGGGTGCCGCAGGTTAAATCGCGATCGACCCACCACGAATCGCTTTTTAAATTAATGGTTTCGCCATTTAAAATAAATATCGCTTCATTCATACGCTCGCACATTAAACGTGCGTTCGATAAAGGAATGTCGCTGTGAATAGTAAATCGACGGCTGACTTTATGATAGGGTGCAGGATCTTTGACGCTGTAGGGTTGGGCCCAATCCGGCCAGCCAAAGCGATCAAGCAGTGATAATTGCGTAGTTATACTATCTTGCGCAGGCTGCCATTCTTCATCATCGACGCGCCATTCAGGCTGATCGAGCAATAGTACATTATCCTCACTGCGTATTACGGTTTGTGGTTCTGCGCATTCGTTGATGACTTGCCAATTTTTATTGCTGCTGTCTTGTTGGCCTGTGCCAGGAATAAAACGTAATAAACGGTGGTCATGTGGGAAGATATTCCAGGGAACGTAGGTCCAACCATTGTCTTGATAAAAGGCACAGTCTTCTTCATGCCCGGTCATGGTATTTAATTCACGGACTTCCCACTCGCCGCGCATGCGAATGTGATCACTGTTTGAACTATCTACTTTGTAAGGGGTATCGTTCATTGCCCAGGGTGCCGGGATGTTTTCTTGGCGCAGACGATAGCTGCAAAATAAAATACGCTCATCGTCATCCTGACGCAGTTGATGATTGATTAAACGACGTCGTGTGCCTCCTTTGGTATCAATGCTGATTTCGCGCCAGGAATCAAGTGCCTCGAGTAGTGCTGCTTCATTCATCTCGACATGGGTGGCATTTTCTAATTGTGATTGGATATCGCTGTGTTTTTCACCGTTACAGTATTGCGGAAATGAACCTGCAACCAAAACACTTCCGCCGTTTTTAACAAATGCTTGCAAAATATCCAAAGTGCTTTGACGAATATTTTCGAGCGACGGCAGGATAATTACATCGTAGTGCATTTCACCTACTTGTAATTGTTTTCTGTTATTTCCTTGGTGTTGTTGTGGTAATAAGGATTCGGCGATGAAATCGAAATCAATTTGTCCGTCAATTAACCATTCCATGCAATTTTGAAAATGCATCTGTTGTTCATCGAAGGCTTGGCGGTCTAAGCTGACAACGCCTTTATGCAGCCACGCACTTTCGATGCTATGAATAACGCCAACACGAACGAGTGCATTGCCGGTAGCTAATGCTGTATGCACGCGGGCAAAGTGATCTTCAATAATTTTATATTCTTTATACCACGGCGATTGAATGCCGATGGCTGCGGGATAATCGCGTTTGCTTTGGCCTTCCATGCTAGTCCAAGCTAAATGCGGCACGCGTAAATTAATCCCCATGGCTGCTTGCCAATCACCCTGGCATTTATGTCCACTAAAGGGGAAGTCCCAATTAGTGACACCATATAATTCACTCATGACTTGTTGACGGCCATCTTGTCGAGCAACGCTGACTGCCTGCTTAGCAGTCGCAGGTTCATATTTATCGCACAAGATATCGATGCCAGGAATTTGAAAGCCACGATAATGGCGCATCGCTTCGCCGAGAAATCCGATTTGACCATGTAAATCGGCTTCGGCATTCATGTGACCAGTTAAGGCAATCTGGTTTTTCTCGCACCAATCACCGATGCGATCAGCAAATGCGCTGGCAAAACGTTCCGTGACATGATCCCAATATTTCCATCGGATGCAGTCTGGGCCTTTTACTGTGGGCCAGAATATAAATGGCAAACGTTCAATGATATCAACGTTGTATGCTTGTTGAAAAGAATCGGCTAAATCATCAGTCCAAGGAATACGTGCAGTACCTGAAAAAGGTCCCGCCATTTCTTGAGCGCAGGCCATCTGCGGTTCGTCGGTAAAAATTGCTGGAACGTCTTTGGGGAATGCACCATCAAAAGTATTTAAAAAAGCACTGTGAGTGCACTCAATAAATTTATCAATTGCCTGTGGATTTAATACGTCCAAATATGCCGCGCCATTAAAGCGATCATTATCAGGAGCGATGCAGAGGCTGGCGTACCAAAGCTGTTCCGATGTAGTCTCTGGATCTACTTGCTTAGCGTTGATCAAATAACCGCTGTCGTTTGATTCAATTTCGTAAGCAGCAATTATGTTAACGAATTTGTTTTCTTCAGGTTTGTCGCTACTGATTTGCATCCAGCGTTGGCGATAAGCTAAATCTTCAGTAACCACACCACCGGCAAAACCAGAAGGCCAGGTGTCTTCATCATATAAATAACTGAGCATGCCTTTGCTGTTGCCGTGGTCACGAGCGACACGCAGTGCAGTAAGAAAATCTTCACTTAAGTAAGGCGTTTTTAATCCGGGACGAACATGCAGGTGGTAACCACCAAGGCCCATTTCTTCAAAAGCATCGATGTGCTCAAAGAGGCGCTCATGATCATTCATGTCGCAGTTGAGTGACCAAAATGGAGCCCCGCGCATTGATGCAGGGGGATTCTGAAAGAGTTCTTGTTGTAAAGGCATTTGAGCATTTTTACATAAACCCAATGCTTACAAGTATTAGAATGCTGTGTCGAAAATCTATATTCGGTAAATAAGGATAATTATCCTAGGCGATGGGTGATTTGTGCTAATTAGACATGATCACCAATGCGCCCATATTCGGGAATGCCGCCTTTTATTAAACGTGGGCTGCGCGGATCGAGATCATCGACATTGGTAGTAACGCAATTATCCGGGAGTGGGACCTCGCCAGCAAGCAACGGATCTTCGGTTTTCTCCATCCATTCTTGCAAGCGCATGCGATATTCATGAAGGATGTGTTCATAACGAGGATGATCAGCTAAATTATTGCGCTCCTGTGGATCAAAGGTCAGGTCATATAATTCTTCATCGTCTTCTTCTAATTGTGCCCAACCAGCCTTGAGCCATTCATCTTTTGATAAGGAACGGTCGCAGTTTGGCAAAACGGACTGACGACGTTTACCAAAACGTTGTATATAGAGAAAGCGGTCGGTGCGCAGGCTGCGCTTTGGTTCGTAGGCGGCGTGAAACGTTACCTCACCAAAAATTTCATCATGTATAGGAACATGATCCTCGCCAACGGCGCGCGATAAATTATGACCGTCAATGCGTTCGGGGATGTCTGCGCCAATTAATGCGGCAACGGTTGGCCAAATGTCGATGTGGCTCACCATGTGATCAATGGCTTGACCACCAGTAAATCCACCAGGTCCGCGCATAATTAAAAAGACACCAGTGCCAAATTTGGTCAGCGAGCATTTCATGCCAGGGAAAGGTACGCCGTGATCAGTAGTGGCGATAATTAAAGTGTTGTCCGATAAACCTTGTTCCTCTAAACAGGAAATGACTGCGCCCATCTGTTTATCGAGTTCAGTCGCTGCAGCACAGAATAAGGTCCAATCCTCGCGGCAGTCTGCGGTATCGGGTAATGGTTCTGGCGGCATGGTGTAACGTGGATCATAACGCTCCGGTGTTGGATCTGCGCCAAAACCTTCAGGGCCGCGTGGGCCACCGCGATGAGTCAAGCCCCAGCTCATTGATAAGAAAAACGGTTTGTCGTGTTTTCCTTTTATAAAATTCAGCGAGTCATCTAAATCCCAGCCGAGCATTTTATGATAACCCATTTTTTCTGCGGCAGCCTGCTTATCTCCATCTTCTTTTAAACAGTGATTCGTGGCCATACCCCAAGCAGCGCACTCATAGCCATTATTTTTTAATAAGGAGGAGAGGGTGTGCTCATAATTGTTGAGGCGATGTCCACGATGCGCCAAGCCAAGCATGCCATTTTTATGTGGATATTGGCCAGTCATTAAACTCGCTCGACTTGGTGAGCAGGTTGGCCCGGCGCAATGACAATTGCGAAAAAGTGTACCCGATTCTGCTAAGGCTTGCAGATGTGGTGTTTCGATATCGTAACCATAGGGGCGAAGGTAGCGCCCGGTATCATGGCTGTTGAGGTAGACAATATTAGGCTTATTTGACATATATAACTCCAGTAAAACACAGAGTATAGGTAGGTTTCTCTACTTTGGCTATTGTGATTTTGACTCAAAACTTTAAATTTGTAACATGCAACAGATGGTGGATATTGGTCAGCTAGACCGCAGTGTGCTTGGTGTCGGCAACGAGTTGATACTCAAAACATTGCATCGCTACTGTGATCAAGGTCTCAAAAAAGTCTTTCCTGCCTGGGGCAGCGCTGCACCGCCTGAAGCAGCGACCGTTTCTAACTCTACCCGGCTTATTTTGTCCATCGACGGCCGCAATAAAATGGAGATCCCGCAGGCAGCAGAAATTATAGCGCCAACCTTGCGCCGTGGTGACTTGTGTTTTATCGATCAGCAGGCATGGAATAATCCACTACATACATATGCCAAATGTTTTTTGTGTATTGATTTTAAATTAGATCGGATTCGTTATTACTTGCGCAAGACAACCGGTCCAGGGTCAAAGCCCGGTACCGCATGCATTTCTTGGGTGAATCGTGCACCTGACGCCTGTACTCGTCATTTAGTTGCGGCCTGCGAACATTTATTGCCACAGCAGAATCAGGCTGATTTACTGCATCAATTAAGTGGATCATTAATTCAGCAATGCATACGCGAGTTGGAAAACCCAGACACCCAAAGTAGTGAGGGACAAACTTGGTTACGCGTTTGTGATTGGATTGATGATCATCTGCATGATAATATCGATCGTGGTGCTGTTGCTGTTGCTTGTCATTTACATCCAAATCATATATCGCGTTTATTTCGCAAGCATGCTGGTCAACGCTTTATCGATTATATTACCGAACAACGCATTGCGCGCGCTAAGCGCTTATTAAGCAGCGGCAATTTGCGCATGATCGAGGTGGCCATGCGCTGTGGTTTTTCTTCGGCTGAATATTTTTGTACAGTTTTTAAAAAACAAATTGGGTGTACGCCAAAAAACTGGAAATAATTTTATTCAATAAATTGCTGGACTTCGTTACTTAATACAAGTGCGAAGCGGAAACCAATTGCCGGGTCACGTGTGTCGGGGTTGGTGCCACGACGACTAGCGCTGCGGCAGTATTCACTGGCTTCTTGCCAGCTGCCACCGCGAATAACTTGAGTTGATCCTTTGGTGTTTAATGGATCAAGCAGTGTCTTACCGCTCATTTTTCTAGCAGGATTTGCGGTATAAGCATCGGCGCACCATTCCCATACATTACCATGCATGTCATAAAAACCCCAATGATTCGGTCTGTATGATGCGACTTCAGCGACAACTTTATGTTTATCGTTAATTTCCTTGTCGGCCCATTCAAGGCCACTGCTCTTATCGGCAAAATTTCCATACTGAGATAAATCAGATTTTTCGTTACCAAAGGCGTAGGCCGAATCGATGTTCGCGCGGCAGGCAACTTCCCATTCTGATTCTGTAGGTAAGCGAAATACCCCTAGATCATTATAGTCTTCATTAAGCTGTGTTAACAGCACTTCTATGTCTTCGAGGCTAATATTGGTTTTTGCAGCTGACGATTTAGCGTCTCCCTGGGAATCGGGCTCTTTAAGACGTTGCCATATTTGTTCAGTGCACTCGTTTTCTGCTAACCACAGTTCTTTTGTGAATTCTACGCTTCGTTGTGTCTCATTTTTACCACGACCTATTTCCGTGTTTGGACTGCCGATGGTCCATGTGCCACGTTGCACTCGTCGAAATCGCATGCGTACGTCTTCAAAACGTAGTTCTATCCAATTGCCGTAGCGATCGCTGCCATTATACAGGCTGCCTTGTGAATTGGACCAAATTGGACCACTCGACATACCGATAAATGCAATGCAGCAGAAAAAGAAAACACAGGAAATGATGATAATATGTTGTGGTGATAGTTTTTTATGAGTGTTATGTGTTTTTATAGTTTTAATAGTATCCGGCTCGTTGCTTAGATCATGTGTATGTGAAATGCCGGGATCTTTACCATTTTTATATTGTTGGATGGCTTGTAATAATTCTTGAGGATCTTGATAGCGTTGATCAGCTGATTTTGCCATCATGCAGTTAATGAGCGTTGATAAATGTTTATCAGCTTTCTTATGGTGCTTGCGAATATCAGGTCGTTCGCCTTTAACGATATTATCACAGAGGGTGTACATCGTTTCACCAGCGAACGGCTGTTCGTTGGTGATTAAATTAAATAAGGTCGCACCAAGCGCATGAATGTCTGATCGTATGTCAATTTGCTTGTCTGATTTAACTTGCTCTGGACTCATGAATACAGGAGTACCAAGAATTTCTCCACTGGTGGTAAGATCATAGTCCTGCTCGTCGTTACGAGCCAGACCAAAATCACCAATTTTAATAATACCATCAGAAGTAATAAAGATATTGTGTGGTTTAATATCGCGGTGAATGATGCCAGCCTGATGGAGGGCGTCTAAGCCCTTGGTTGCGGCCTCTATTATTTCAACGGCTTGATCGATTTCAAAAGGGCCATTCTTTTTTAATAGTCCATGTAAATCATCACCATCAATATATTCGAGCGCCATGTAAAGATGTTCGTCGTTGTCGATGATGCCATGAATACCAACAACATGCGCATGAGTTATTTTTGCTACGGCTTGACCTTCACGCAAAAAGCGTTGCTTGACCTTTTCATCACCTTGCAAATGCGGATGGAGAAATTTGAGAGCGACGGTGCGTTTCAAATCCTGGTCAGTCGCTTTATAAACCTGAGCCATGCCGCCTGAGCCTAGCTGTTCGATGATCTCATACTGATCGATCCTTGTTCCAATGGCTATTGCGGACACCGATGTATCTGCGGATCCAGCAGCGACGGTTTCATCGTTGTTAGCATCTGCGGCAACAAGAGTTTCATCGTTTTCGTCGGCCATGTTCTCGTATCATGACTGTGCGTGAAGGGTGGTAAAGTAGGCATCAGTTGCTCTTGACTCAAAGCACTGGTGTGGCTAGATATCATCCATGATCAAATACAGCGTTGCTTTACTCTTTTTACTGCTCTTCTTCGGCTCTTGTTTTGCACGCGGAGGCGTGTCGGGTGAGCTACGTCAGCACGTTGATGCAGCACTTCCGGAGCTTCATAAAGCAGTCGTGGAAACACTACGTGTCCAGAAAATCACTATCGAAGAAAATAAAATCGATGAAATGACCGCTTTGGTCGTTGGTAGTTATGCTGACGGTTCGAAGGTAACGATTCATTGTGAATTGTTAACGCTTAAAGCATCGACAATTACCATCCAAATAGGCTTGTTTGGAGATAAGCTCAAGTCCAATGCCTTGATGCAAGAAATTGGCTCACGCTTAAAATAATCATAATTAATTGACGATTTTGACTCGGCTTTATTCAGTGCTTAGCACCTGACTGATTAAACTTGCAGTATGCTAGCATTTCCTGAACAAGAAATAGATGTATTGATCCAAGAATTTCCAGGTACAATTGCTGTGGGATTTAAGGATCTGCAGTCCGGTACTGTGTTTCTGCGCAATGCCGATCAAGCGATGACGGTAGCGAGTGTTTGTAAAATTGCCGTTATGATCACGTTATTTGATGCTGTCGAAAAGAAGCGACTTGCATTAACGGATCGGTATCGTGTAACTGATGACATTTCTCGATGTGGCACGGGTTTACTGAAGCAGTGTCAGGATAATCCAGAATTAAGTCTCGGTGATTATTGTCGTCTAATGATGGCGAACAGTGATAATATTGCGACAGATATGCTGATTAATGCGCTTACGCCGGAATTAATCAACCAATGTATGGAACAGCTGGGTTTACAACACACGCGTACGTCAATGACCCTCGGGGCCTGGCATTATTTAATGCGCGGTAGTGTGGAAACCCCTAGCAGAGAAAATGATGAATTGTTATTGGCGAAAAAATTGACAGGTGATGCTGATAAAACATTGCCATACAGCGGTAGCCTAAAGAATAATGTTGCCTCAGTTGCTGATTTACTGGAAATAATTGAATTGATATATTCAGGGAAATTAATCAGTGAAAGTGCATCTCAGCACATGCATGCGATGATGGAGGCCTGCCCAGGTGGACGCTTTCGCGAGTATTTATCGGCCGATATTAGAACAGCTACCAAAACCGGCGGATCAGAACGTATTCAGTCTGAAGCTGGGATCGTCTACTTGCCTAGTGGACCCATGCTAGCAGTAGTTTTAAGTTTAAGTGATAAATCTGAAGAAAACCTGTATATCGGTGCCGATTATATTGGTAAGATTTGTAAAATAGTTTACCAATCATTTGCACCACAGTCAGTCGTACACTCTTAGGGTAGGCGATGGATGAGATCAATGCCAGTGGCATCACTTTGATACTGCTCGCATAATTGTTCTGCACGTTTGAGAATACCATCTTTATAGCAGTCTTCGACTTGAGAAACATAATGCTTAAATGCTAGGTCGACCATTGACTGAGGTCTGTAGGTATAAGAGCGCGTTTCAAGTGTATTCGTATCGATAAAGTTTTGGTAGCGAGCCATCTCTTCATCTGTAGCCAAGCCGCCATAGGGTTTATCTTCAGCAAAATAAAATGCGGCTTGATGCTGAGGATGTTCTTGTGCAACTTGAATAGCTGCTTCACGAACAATAAAATGATCGATGTGTTCTTTGATGGCAGTGAGAAACACCAGTGCAGTGTTATCTCGGTTCATCTGCGATCGAATAATAGTTTTTGTTACTTCGAAGAGCGCCTTGTCCTGATCGTCAAAATCTTCGAACATGCCATGTGGAAATTCCATTTCACTATCAGCAAATTGTTTTCCACGTGCAAAACATTCGCGAAACCCGTGTAATTGGTAGGTGTAATGGTGTTCACCAATCAGTTCATCGAGACAATTCTGATCTTCGATCAGGCGAACGCCGCTGGCATATTGAATGCGCGCGTCATCGGTTTTTAGGTTACCGCCATCATCGCGTGCTTGGTAATTGCTGCGCGAAAAGAGTAGGTGAACATGAAATGATTTGCTATCTAATAAGCTTGCCTGTTTCAGGCTGTCGATGTAGCCACCAAGGCAGAAGAGCATGTCGTCAAAATGTGGAGCGAAGAAAATGATATTCTTTTCTTCAATAACATGTTCAATGTCAGTTATCGTCATCTTAGTTTTGCCCATAATAGGCGTTCGGCCCATGTTTACGTTGATAATGTTTATCCATTAAATACGAGGCAGCTGGTTTGGCTTGTGGGTTAATCTGTAAGGTAAGCCACGCCATTTTAGCGACTTCTTCAAGGACAATAGCATTATACACAGATTCTTCGATGTCACTGCCCCATGTAAATGGCGCGTGGCTGCCCAGTAAAATGCCAGGTGTTGATTGTGGATTACGATTTAACTGCGTCAGTGTTTCTATAATGACTTTGCCGGAATGAGTTTCATAATCTTCATTTATCTCTTGTTCGCTGAGGGGGCGGCTCACTGGTATGCTGCCATAAAAATAATCAGCATGGGTTGTACCGAAGCATGGGATTTCGCGATTCGCTTGAGCCCAGGCAGTGGCATGGGTTGAATGTGTGTGGACAACACCACCGATACTGTCGAAGTGTCGGTATAATTCTAAATGTGTTTTAAGATCTGACGACGGTTTTAATGCCGAATTAATAGTTTCCCCAGTTTTAATATCGACTTCTACTATATGTTCGGGTTTGAGTTGATCATAAGGTACGCCGCTCGGTTTAATAAAGAGACGCTCACGGTTTTCGTCAATCGCACTAGCATTTCCCCAGGTTAAGGTGATTAAACCTTCCTGTTTTAATTGCATATTGCCTTGAAATACTCGTTCTCGAATTGCGTACATGGCTACACGTCTTAATTATCCTCTAATAATACTGGGCTGGTGACAAAATGTGTTTGTTGATGCTCGCTATTAATCCATTGGGCAACTGCTTGACCAATCTGTTTAAACCCAGGATCAATACTTGGTAGAGGCGGATAGGCTAGTCGTGCTAATGGGCTGCTGTCACAGCTAATTAATTTAATTTCATCGCCAATGCTAATGCCACGTCCGAGTAAATTACTTTGTAAGTATAAGCCTTCCTCGTCGGTTTCGCAAATGATTACGAGGTTCTGTTTATCGACTAATTGTAGCATCACATCAATGCTATTCACAATTTGTCCGGTTTTGGCAGATTGTTTTAAACATTGTTTAAAACTTTTGCGCATAGTTGAAAAGACTGATTTATCTTCCGCTTGCCTGGAAAAATAGACGTAAGAATCAACTTGCTGATCGTTGAATTGTTCAAAGGCAAGTTTCACCACGGCGGTGTAATCACAGATAAAGGTTGCGTCGACTGTGTTTTGTGGCGCACGATCCATCCAGGCAACTGAAAAGTAACGGCGAAAGGGATCGATAAGTTCGCTAAACTGATCTTCCTGACCACGTGGTGGTATGATAAGGAGGCGATCAACGGCATGCTGATAAGCTAGATTTTGAATGGCATTTTTTAGTGCTGTTGCAGATTGACGTGAATCGATAAATAAAATGTTGCTGTTGTCATTAAGGCTGTTGTGTAGCTCATCATAAATCTGGCGAATATAGACGCCGTCTATTTTCCCAAGAATACCAATTTGATGACCACGTTCTTCACGTGTTTTAACAAAGTAACCTTTGCCGTGTTCTGGAACGATCCAACCCTGTTGAACTAAATCCTCGAGCGCTAAACGCACTGTGTCGCGAGCAATGCCACTATTTTTTGCCAAATAATTAATCGACGGTATGCGATCACCGGCACTAAAATGGTCAACGATGATTTCGTTTTGCAGCCATTGCTGAATTTGCCCTTTAATTGGTTGGGGGCTTTCACGATCGATCACTAATTCGGTCATTAGAGTTCAAGGACCTTGTAGATTTCAGTGTAGCAGTCCTGCATGGTAGGTGCAGCTATTTCAAATAAACGTTCGTGCTCTTCGTTCTGTCCTAGGAATGTGAGCGTCGATTCAATTGCTTCCATTGACTCTAGTTCACATTCCCAAATCAGTGTGTTGCTCGGTTCACGGCCGCTGCATGGTTGAAAGCGACGACCCTGTGGAAAGTCGGGATTATTTTTTTCGAGAGCAGCGAATTGGGCCTCTAAGCGCATGAATTCAGCTTCATCTTTAGTGTTAAAGCGTTGTACAAAGCGTAATTTATAAGGCATGGTCTTATCCCAGTAATGTTTTTACTTCAGCAGCGAGGCTGACGTTTTGTGATGTAGCATATGCTTTAAGTGATTGTGCGTTACTCGAGAAATTAATCGTATCAAAAGAGGTAACCGAATGACTGCTCAATAATATACCAAGCGATGGTGCGGTATCGATTGGCAGTCCAGCACATAATCCAAGGATTAAACCAGCAGTATAAGCATCGCCGGCACCGCCACTTGATTTAACCTCGGTTAAAATTGGGTCAAAGGTATGTGATGTATTATCACTAATGACTACCGCGCCTGCTTTGCCAAGCGTTACTGAGAGGGTAATTTTTTTATTAAGCGCGTTCAGTTTATCATAGGCGGCCTGTGCAAGTGCTGCACCCGTTTGATCTTTACTTTCAATGATTGCCTGAGCCTCATCACTGTTGATAGCAATGATGTCTGTATGTTGTACGCCATCAGCTTTAATAAAAGAATCTGCTTCATCGGAAGTAAAGGAAGCGACGCATAAAGATCCTGCATCTTTGCCAGCTTTGAGTAGCGCGATGCGTGTTGCCATCGGTACTTCAGGAACTGCCAGGACAATGCTCTGCTTATCAAGTGGATGTTGCGCTATGCATGCTTCAACATCGCTTGGAGATACTTGTTCGCTGGCGCTATCACCTTCACTGATATTTCCACCGCTGCTGTCGGGATATTGGAAACAAACTGCATAGAGTGTATTAGCATCGTTTTTAATGTGAACATGCTCAGTTTGAATGCCGGCACTTTGCATTTCTTGAATTAAGGTCCTGCCTGCATCATCATTGCCGACGGCGCCAATCGCATGTACGGTTCCAGCGTCACCAAGTAGTAGGCTGACGTAATGTGCTATAATATGGCCTTTGCAATAATCGCGTCCTGGCATGCGTTTAGCCATGCGTGATTCGTTGCGACCTAAATCATGATCACCGTCAAGCGCAAAATAAATACCACTACCGATACCACCGGTGGCGATCATTTTATTATAAGTTGAGTTGGTGATTTTAAGTGCAGTCATGTTTAGAAAAATTCCCAATCAGGATTTTCAGCAATAGGGTGACGTGCGGTATCATAGGTCGCTGTAATAATCGCATCTGGGTGATTTTGCAGCAAGGTGAGGGGATACTCAACTGTTTCATCTGAAAATAAGGCAACGCGTAATGCGGTTTGTTTCCATGATCCCGTGTCACTATAAACACGAACTTTCTTAGCGCTCAGGCAGTCTTTGACGCCAACGGTTACCGACATCGGTGGGACTAAGTGATAGGCAGCGCCAAAGTTACGGTGTCCGAGTGTGATGATCGTATCGACATTATTGTCCTGTACGCGCATGCGTGAATTGTGTAATTGTTCGAGGGATAATTCACTGAAGGGATTGCGACGTGCTTGATTATAGGCGATGTGACCATCTTGGCCCCACCCACCGATACAAATATCAACGGGAGCACTATCCATCGCTTCTAATATTTCATCGATGTTCTTTCCGGTTGGGTAAAAACGTTGTGCTAATGGTACGTTGAGTTTGTCTTCTATCGGACCGTAAAAGTTTTTATCCATAAAGGTACGGAAATTGAGGGGGTGATTTTCAGGAATCGGATTGCCTTCCCAATCCAGGCATTCATCCATATGGAAAACAGTTAGATTATTTAAATTTACTTGTTCGGCATTGACTTGCTCAGTAAACGGAACGTACCAACAACTCGGTCCACAGGGGACTATCGCTCGGGTCACTTGGCCAGCTGCATTATTTTCATTGATGACATCAATGAAATCTTGAGCCATTAACTTTCCCATTTCTTCGCTGTCTTTAACCATGCGAAATGGGGTGCGTGTTTTATCGTGATCAACAAGTTCTTCTGGTGCGTAAGAGCACCATTCAACAATGTGTTTGGGATCGATCATCTATCAGCTCCTGCCTTCCCTTTGATAATATAGCACAGTATAGTACAGTAATATAATATGCAAGCAGTCGCGATTATTACTCATAAAGTATTATATATCAGAATCTTAGATAATGAGTGTAACAAAATGCATCTGGAGAATGCTCACTAAAAAATCGTAAAATATGACAGATAAGCTTTGGAAAGCTATTCACCACTCATTAGCACTAGGCGTAGGATCTTTGATCACGACGATACCTAAGGAATTCTTATGAAGCTCTTTTGCCCTCTCTTATTGCTCATCTGCGCACTCTTTGTTAACGCTGAAGAACAGGCATTGCCCGTTTATCAAAACTTGGAAGAAATATGCAGTCGCATTCCGCAATTAGATAAAAAACCGTTTGCCGCATTAATTGATAAAGACAGCGGGCGGTATCAATCTGAAGTTACGATTTTTCATGATACCGAAACTGGCGCTGAGTGTTGGTCATTAACCAGGGAAGATTGTATTCATATTGCTAATATCGAACGTCGTTGTCCGTGGAGTTGGAACGGGCGTTATGCAAGCTTTACCGGTAATCGCATTTTTTATGATATCCCAGGAAATTTATATCCAGTAGGAAAATGGTCTGGGCATAATTATGTGGTGAACGCTGATTTTTCTAATGATCGCAAGTTTTTTGTAAAAAAAGATGGTAAGCGTGCATTAATGCACGGTAAATTTATGATGTGGGAGCGTTCGGATAAGGCTCGCTTATACTTTGCTGTTGGTAAAGACCTCTATCGAGTGACGTTAACTGAAGATGGAAGTGATCCAGTTCCTGAATCAATTTATACATTTCCAAATGAACGGTATAAAATTCTACAAAATATTTCGGATAATAATATTATGTGTGTCCAGGATAAAAATGGAAAGAATATGCAGGACATGCCTAACTATTATATCATTGATTTAAATAAAAACCCAAATGAAAAAGACTTCTGTAAAACGCATGTATTGAGTTATGGTATTGAAGGTGTTGAGGGGCACGATCCGCAGAATGAATATCGTGTGCATGGGATTTACGTATCACGTGACGGTAATTATGTGCACTTCGGTTATGGATCTGCCAGCAATTACGCTGAGAAAGTTGCCTTCAAAGTACCCGTTGCTGATTTAGAAGCCAAACCAGTGGCGGTCACCAATGAAAAGGTTGATAAATGGGGTCAATACATTGGTCACGGTGGTTATGGCTACGACGGGCGTATCGCCTATTTCTCAAGTAGCAGCAAACAGATTGAAGAAGCCGGTGGCAAAGGTACCTGGGGTTTGTGGGTACGCAGTAAAGATACTATTCCTATTTACACAGGTATTAAATGTGGTCGTGGTCATGCATCGTGGAATAGCATTGATAACGATTCGTATGTAGCTCATATTGATAATTTTAATGAAACTTGGGCAGATAAAAAATGGATTCATAGTATTGTTGTCGGTGACAGTAAAGGCAACGTGCGTAAGCTCTGTCAAACTTTTGATCGCTTGCGTGGTAAACTAAAACAGGGCTATAAAGCACCCGATCGCATGCCCTATCATGCGTATGTGCGACCAATCCAATCACCCGATGGTACCAAGTGTTGGTATCATTCGTCAATGCTGCAGTCATCGGATATGTATGCGGGTAGTTTTGTAGCAGTAGTTCGTAGGCCGCATGCACCAATAGAATTTAACATTCAAGCAGAGATCCATAACCTACTAAAAATAACATGGAAATTGCCAGCAGTGTGCAATGAAGTACACGGTATAAATGTTTATGCTAAGCGTGTAGGTGAAAAAAAATGGGAGTTATTAAATGATAAACCGTTACGACAATCATCAGTGAGAATAGGTCATGTTTTGAAAGATGGTGATTATGAATTTATGGCTTGTAGTGAAGAATGGAGTCGTTTGGAATCTAATGTCACATCAGAAATAGTTTGTGGAAGCATTCGTGAAAATAAACTTACTGTAAACAGTGAACGTAAACAGCCAATCACTAAGTGGGATTCGCAGGCACCAGCTACAGTTCAAGGGTTTAAAGCAGAATTGGAAAACGGTTTAATCAAATTGCGTTGGGATAAAAACACAGATGCTGATTTGCGTTACTATAATATCTATGCGTCAAAGACAGATCAGCTTGCAATTGAACAACAGCGTTTATTGGTTTCGCCACCAAAGGGAGAGACGGCCTATATCGATTGGTCTGCGCCTAAAAATACATCAATGCATTACGCCATAGTAGCTGTTGATAAGCAAGGTAATGCCTCACAGGCTAGCTATGCCAAAATTGAGCGCTGATTTTATTTACGTTTTTTCCCAGACTTATCAAAGGTAAGACCGAGCCAATTCTCCCATGAACGTAGCCCTTCTTTGCGTTCTTTTTTATCCAAATTGGGATCATAGCCACGTCCATCGTCTTTATTAGCTTTTTTAAGTGCAGCAAAGGCTGCGCTGCGAACGGCTTTGCTCTCGTTATTGAGGGCAAGAACTAATCCCTGATACACATGGGGATCATTGCGCCAAGAGCCATAGGCCTGGTAATCAATATAGGTTTTTATGCCAGCGATTGCTTGGAGGACATCCTTTTCTTCTGATTTTTTCCCTTTGATTTTTTCAATGATGGCCATCTGTGCGGTCTTGTGTCGCCAATTGAGCAGACGGTTGAGGACGCTGCCTGCTTCTTGGCGAATTTCAGCGTCTTTATCTTTGAGAAAATACCGCGCGATCTGAGTGGTAGTAGCGGCGCTAACATTGACCTTGCCACAAAACTTGATCGCATTGATTATATTCTGCTTATCTTTGCTTTTAAAGTTGCTCATAATAAAGCTAGTGCATTCGTGACCACCAATACGTATCATTTCGTCAACTAAGAGTTTATCTTTCCAGACATCTTCGACATCCATTTTGTTGACTTTTTTCAGTAGGGCTAAGTCCTCTTGATAGAGTCCACGAGTTTTATGACGTAGCGCATACATCCATTGTGTGATGTCATCACTGATATGTTGATTAATTGCCGAATTGCCATCAAGGACACCCCCGTGGCCATAGCCGATTACCGGGCGCAGTAAAAAACGTATGCCAGCAGCTTCCATACTTTCAGCAGCTGGGATGCACCCACTCTGATAAAATTTATCTGCCTCACCAACACTCATGTAAAATTCAAGACCTTTGTTAGCCGGGTCATCAATAAACTTACCAACTTTACCTCCACCACCAAATTGAATAGCTCCGGCTATGCGCTGATGATGCTTTGGTGAATATGTTTTTTGCAGGAATGCACCGCTCGAAAACCCACGCGTAAAAATGCGTCGTTCATCAACAGGATAGGTTTTAATCATCCAGTCTAAGATTTTAGTAACACCATCGTGGTCACTGCCAGCCCAACAACGTCCCGCTGATTTGAGACCAAGCCAAATAGTATTGGGAAATTTAATGCCGCGTTCGGCTAAATATTGACGCCACTTAAATGATTCTTCATTGCCGCCACAACCATGGAAATACACAAGCAAAATCATCGTGCGACGATCAGGTAATTTATCTGGACAATTTATACAGAATCTAATTAAATCTTTTTCAGTATCAGGATCCTTAAACACATCTTTAAAGAAACCCGTCCGAGGCATTTCTTCAGGAATAAACGCATTGCTACCGAGCGGTTCTGCCGCATGGGTCAGAGCAAAGCTGCTCACGAGTAAAATGGCTAAGATTAGACGCATAATGCTCTCCGTTGAGATTCTTACACGTGAATGTGAGGAGTGGTCTTTATGACACTAAAAATATTTTTCGACAAATCATACGTGTATGAAATTCCATCTATATTACATACAATTAGTTAGAACTTGCTAAGGTCTTGCGTGATGAAAATCTGTAAACCTTAGTAATAACAGGGTGTTACTGACACAAGTTGATTGAACAAGGTGGGAAGGACTTCTCAGGATTGGTATGAGTAGTAACATGTGATTCTTGTTTCAAAACCAATAATCGCATAAGTAAAAGTACAATGAGTGATAATTCGTCTAATTCTAAAGCAGATCCGTTTGATATGGATAGCCTAGAAACCATTAAGGATGGAGAGATTGAGGAGATCCTTGGTGACGACTTAGAATTTACTGAAGAGATTGAAGAAGTTGACGAAGAGGAAAACACAGAAACTGCTATCATTGAAGAGAGTAGTGGTCTTCTGGTTGCACTGAGAAATGAAAAGCATTCTAAAACAGAAACCTTGTTGCCAACGGTACCAAAGAAAACAAAAAAGAAAAAATCTCGGAAGCAAGATCCGGAACCCGAAGCGAAACAATTCGATGCCTTTGAGAAAGATGCAGAAGCCGAAGTCTATTCGTCTTCAAAGGGAACTGGATTTATGCGTCGTTGGTTTGCCGCTTGGTTGGGCATTATCATCGCTTGGGTGGGTTATGCCGCAGTTCAGCATGAGCAACTCTTTCAGGCTTGGAAACCAATTTTAACATCTTCAAAAATTTCAGAAAATGAACATTACGCATTTTTAGGAGCAGCAGTTTTTCTCATTGCATTTCTTTTGGGATTAATCGTTGCTTGTTTTGATAAAAGTGCGTTGCGATGTGTACAATTAGGGATCGCATGGTGTGCCGTAGGTATTATAGCTGTTACTTTTTTAAGCATTGAACGACCAGCCAAGGTCACAGCCGATGACCGCGTTGAAATCGGGCTTGCACTTATCCAAACGTCACTGGCTCCCTCGATTCACGCTCATGCCCTGGAAAAGCAGAAGCTCAACGATCGCATTCAATTATTAGAGAATGCACGCATGACGGACGATGATGAATAGGTGGTGCTTGCGTTAAGCATCGGCTATTAACAATGACACCCATAATAATTGTGGGGTGCTCATGGGCGAAACTATTATTGAATTCTTGGTGAATGGCGCAGTCATTCTGGTGATTGTAGGGATTTTTGCTTATTCGATATGGTGGCGCAGGAATCAATTAAAGAAATTTGCTGAAGCACAAGGTTTACAATACGATGTGCCGGAGCATAAGCAGCGTGTTCAGCAATTATTGGATACGCGAGATGATATCCCTTTATTTTCTGGAGAAAATTCAAAGAGGAAGTGCAAGCATGCATTATCAGCTACTATCGGTGATGCATTTTTTACAGTATGCGAAATCAGTTTTGAGTTTTTAGCAAGGCGATCTAGTAAGAGTTCAACATATGACTCTTATACCGTTGCTTTGATTATTAGTGAAACCTCAGATTTCCCATCAATGCATTTAGAGCCAGAGGGGTGGGGTTGGAAAATTACCACGAAATTGATGGGCTTTCAGGATATAGATTTTGAAGATCATACGCCTTTTTCAAAAAAGTACGTCTTACAAGGTCCAGATGAAGATGCCATTCGTGCATTCTTAGATAAAGATAAACTGGATGCCCTAACTGCTCAACCAGCGTATTTCATTGATGCAAGTAAAGACATACTGTTATTGTATTATAAAAAGTCCGGTCATAAGCCGAAAAAATTGAAGCAATTAGCCGAGAGCGCCAACGAGATATTTAAAATAATGAGTGCTAGCGCTTAGCCTTGCGTAAGCGCCTAACCAATTGCTTACGTTCTCGTTTATATCTTCTTTTGGACTTATTGAAGGTACTAGCGTGATTTATTCCGTAAATAGCAAATATAATTGCAAATGCAATTGCACCTAAGGAAATTAATGCACCACCGCCATCGCTGAAACCAGCAAACATAATACCACCAACGCCAATTACAGCGGCACCTACAATCGACCCAATGGTGCTTGGTTCATGTGTATTCCCATCTTCATCTCTGCTTAGTTGTTTTTCACGCCAACGATCCCAATCGCGATCGAGTCTTTCAATCTCATTTTGAGTTTTAATTATTTCCAAATCTTCTGCGATTTCGTCATTTCTTTCTTTTATCTCTTCAATGACTTCAAGCACTTCGGTGTACGTTGCACTACCGCTACTTTGAATTTTAAGTCTACTATTGCAGTGTTCGCAGGTTACGAATTTACTAACTTTGGGCACATCAATAGGTGCGCCACAGTGGTTGCATGAAAGACTGATTAATTCGACCATAGGCCAGAGTTTTCTCCTGTATTGATTATTGCAATCGTCAATATGATACAGGAATTTGAGCGCATAGCTGCACGTTAAGCAAAGAAGATGTGGCGTTTATGCGATCTCGGTTGGGAGCTGTGATGCCTTGCGCTGCATCGAACGGACCATCGCGATAAGGTGGTTGTGATTATTCCAGATGTGGTGGCTGAGCGCTTTCTTGGCTGCATCCCATTTTTTATCAATCATGGCTTTTAATATTTTGCGATGCTGCTGACGCGTTTGTTTTTGCATTTTTGGATCTTGGTCTTCCCAAATAAACAATTGATCAAAGAAGGGGGCATGATGTTCAAAAAAGCTATTGATATAGTGATTGTCAGCCTTGTCTAAAATGTAGTCGTGGAATTCGTTATTATCAGGCGGATCTTTTTTGGTTTTTGGTTCTTGGTTTTTAGTGAGATAGACTTCTAGATCAGTTTTAATTAATTTAGATTTGGCAACATCCAATGCCATTAATTCCATTTGCTCGCGTACTGTCAGAAAGTCATTCAAATCTTTCTCGGTGAAGGCGCGCAGTTTCCAGCCTTTGTGTTGTTCGTGACTAAGCAGTCCGCTCAGTGCAATGTCAGTGAAAATGTTACGTAGTGCAGTACGGCCGATACCGAAGTGCTCGGCGAGCTTCTCCTCGCGTAGATAGCAGGGCTTGCCGCGCAAACTCTCCAGGATCAGTGCTGATTCGATGTCTCGGCGTAGCTGTTGTGGGCTGCGGATATCCTTCGTGGCGCGGGTTTTCTGCTGTCTAGGGGTCTTGGTGCCAAGGCTGAGCCGACCGTTGTCGAGTCGTCTAAGGTATTGCTGTTCAATGAGTTGGTCGATGGCCTGGCCGACGGGGCGAGTGCTGCAGCCATAGATATCGGCTAGCTTACGTAAGGAGAACGGGAACGTTTTTCCGCTACTTATCTTGCTTTTTAAGTCTTCACAAATGAACGCGGTGTAGTTACTTGACATAGAACCCTCTAATGTAACATTGCGTACAGTGTAACAATAACCCAAGGATTGCAATAGAGACCTTCATGAAGATTACCGCAATAGAAACACACGTTTGTAACGCGCGCATGCGCAATTGGATATTCGTTAAAGTTGTCACCGACCAAGACGGTTTATTTGGTTGGGGTGAGGCAACGCTTGAATGGCATACTCGTTCAGTGGTTGGTGCGATTGAAGATATTAGTCAATTGTTAATTGGTGAAGATCCACGCCGCGTTGAATATTTATGGCAAATGATGTACCGCCAACATTTCTGGCATGGTAATGGTATTGTCCGTGCAACGGCAATTGCCGGCATCGATTTAGCCTTGTGGGATATAATGGGTAAAGTGGCGAACATGCCGTGCTCGCAATTATGGGGCGGACCGGTACGCGATCACGTACGTACTTATGCACATCTTGGTGGTGGTAAAATGGAAGACTTTTACAACACCGCAGCTGATGACCATAAACGTTTTGGCGAATTAGCCCTCGAAGCTGTCGAAAAAGGTTATACCGCATTTAAAACCATGGCGGTTCCTGAAACGATGCCGATTGAAGGTAATAAACCAGTTAATTACGCTGCAAAAAATGTCGAAGCGATGCGCGACGCTGTTGGTGATGACATTGACATTATGGTTGACTGTCATGCACGTCCGTCACCCGCAATGGGATTAAAATTCGGTAAAGCATTAGAACCGTATGGATTATACTTTTATGAAGAACCATGCTGGCCCGAATCCATTGAAGGATTGGCCCATATTAACGCTAATTTAACCACGCCGGTTGCTACAGGCGAACGTTTTACTTCACTCGCTGCATTTAAAGAATTATTTAATGCACGTGGTTGTGAAATTTGCCAGATAGATATCACGCATTGTGGTGGCTTATCGGAGGCGCGCCGTGTTGCTGCACTCGCCGAAGCCCATCGTATATCCTTAGCGCCGCACAATCCGCAAGGACCAGTGAGCACTGCCGCTAGTTTAGAATTCGGATTCTCACAGCCATCATATATTATTTGTGAAACGGTAACCGAAGATGTGCCATGGCGTAATGATATTGTCGAAGAAGGCTTTGAGATCGTTCCCGAGGGTCAATTGGTCAAGCCAAATACCAAACCTGGCCTTGGCATAACGATTAACGAAGAAGAAATTAAAAAGCATCCATTCGAGCAGGAAGTGCTGCAGCGTACATTCTACAGTGATGGGTCAGTGGGAGACTGGTAATGAATAATGATTCGTTAAAGGGATCAGTTGCTTTAATTAGTGGTGGCCTTGGCGATCTTGGTAGTGAAAGCGCTCGCGAATTAGCTAAGTGTGGTGCTGACATTGCTATTGCTGATATGCAAAGTGCAGACGCCTTCACAGCATTGAAAAAAGAATTTGATGAACTTGGTGTCAAAAGTCATTATCAGCAATTAAATGTCACTGATGCTGCTGCGGTTGAATCCTGGGTGCAGACCGTCGAAACGGCACTAGGTACACCCAATTTAATAATCGTTAACGCCGGTATTGTTGAGCAGCATGATTTTTCAACGATCACCCCTGAGATTTGGCTGAATCAATTAGATGTGAACTTAAATGGTGCTTTTTACATGTCCCATTATGCGACGCGTCATTTGTTAGCGAAGCAGAAAAAAGGCCGCGTGGTTTTTATAGGTTCGTGGGCTGCGCATGCAGTGCATCCACATATTCCAGCATACTGTGTATCCAAAGCAGGCTTGCGCAGTCTATGTCAAAACATGGCCTTGGAATTAGCACCGCACGATATCTTGGTCAATGAAGTAGCGCCCGGCACTGTGAATGCAGGTTTGAGTGCTCAAGTATTTAAAAAAGAACCAGATATTGCTGAAAAACAAACACAAAATATTCCTAATCGACGAATGATTGAATCAATTGATGTAGCTAAAGAAGTTTTACATCTCTGCGATCCTGATATTAAACACCATGTTGGTTCATGCGTGTTAATTGACGGCGGTAACACCTTGCGAGGTTCGGCACGAACATGAATAGCACCAAATCAATTAAACCACATTGCTTTATTGGCCGCGTTGGCGTAGCCCAAGCAGATATTACACCACCATTAGGTATTTATTCACGTTGTTGGGGCGCGGCAAATTTCGATTGCGCAAGTGCCGTTCATCGCGAACAAAAACTAAGCGTTTTTTACATGCAAGCTGATGCTGATCCTGTTCTGCTGATCAATATGGAACTGCCATGGATGGATCGCGCTTCTTGGGATTTAATGTTGCAAACAGCGAGTGCGGCAGCTGGATTAGAAGCACATCCTGAGTCGGTTGTCATCAACATGACTCATAACCACTCATCAGCGCCAATCGAAGAAATCGATCCTGCCTTAGAAGGTGCGTTGATGATCAACGATTATCGTGATCAAGTGGCACAGACTTTGCGCGATGCGGTTTTACAGGCACAGGCTGATTGCAGTGACGCAGTCATCACCGCCGACACCGGACGGTGTAATTTAGCCCGTAACCGCGATTTAAAAATTGAAGAAGATGGCCCAGTCTTTTGTGGATTTAATCCAGAAAAAGAAGCTGATGACGCCGTTTTAGTTATGCGCGTCACCGATGCACAAACCCAAGCGATTAAGGCAACCTTGGTGAATTACGCTTGTCATCCAACAACGTTGGCTTGGGATAATGTGCATTTATCACCGGACTATGCTGGGGCGATGCGTGCCTTGGTTGAAGAATTTACCAATGCCCCGTGCTGTTTATTCCAAGGTGCCAGTGGTGAATTAAGCGCACGTCATGGCCATCAAGAGTTTACTGAAGTAGCTGATAAACAGGGCCGGCAATTAGGCTTTGCCGTATTGTCGTGTTTAGAAGGCATGATCGATCCTGCTAAGCAAATTAATTTTGGTGGTACGATTGCATCCGGAGCGGATTTAGCCTATTGGGCACCGGGTGATCTCGAAGTTGAATCACGTATGCATGAACTACGTGCTGAGATAATTGAATTTGATTTAACGCTCAAAGATGAGTTGCCTACGGTTGCTGAATTTCAGAAATTACACGACGAATGCGATGACCGTGTGATGAAAGAGCGTTACCGACGTCGCATAAAATTACGCCGTAGTTTAGGTGATGGTCCATTGGTCAAAAAATCGATGTGGCGTTTTCAAATCGGCGGCATTACTTTATTTGCTTCGCCATTTGAGTGGTACTCAGATTTTCAAATAGAAGTTCGCGCAGCTTTTCCTGGTGAGCAGATTGCCGTGTGCAATTTATGTAATGGCAGTGCCTCGTATTTAGTGCCTGAAAATATGTACGGTGAAATTCTTTACCAAAAAGATATTTGTCCGTTCGCCAAAGGTAGCTTGGAAATAACTATTCAAGCAGCCAAAGATTCTTTTCTCGAACCAGTGACAGCGTAATCACATGAAACTGACCAAATCCAAAAAAATATTAAAAGACAATGCTAAGCTCATTCCTGGTGGTGTGGCTTCGATCAATCGTTTGACCGATCCACCATTGTGCTTTGTCAAAGCGAAGGGCGCAAATCTGTGGGATGCTGATGGACAAAAGTACATCGACTACCATGCGGGTTTTGCACCACATTTATTGGGGTTTTGTGATAAGGATCAAGAAAAGGCCGTGAAACAATGTATGGCCAATCAGCAGGCCTTATTTGGCAGTGGTGCGACTAAAGATGAAGGCGAATTAGCTAAATTATTTTTAAAATGCATCCCTTACGCCGATAAAGTGCAATTTACCAATACCGGCAGTGAAGCGACGGCGCAAGCGATTCGCGTTGCCCGTGCGGCGACTGGACGCGAGCATCTGATTGTGATGCAGGGTGGCTATAACGGTCAGCATAATGCGGTGAGCGCGAACTTGATGACTGATCAAAAATCACTTGGCGGCAAACAGGTTGTTGGTGATGAATATCCATTGGTGCCGATCACTGCCGGCATTCCGAAATCCGAACAAGCATTAATGCATGCGATACCATTTAACGATCTCAAAGCAGTCGAAAAAATGGTGAAAAAGTATAAAATCGCAGCACTGATTACCGAACCTGTTTTACAGAATATTGGCATTGTGAAGCCACAGCCCGGTTATTTAGAAGGTTTGCGTAAGCTTGCTGATAAGCATGGATTTCTGTTAATCTTTGATGAGGTTAAAACTGGCTTTCGTGCATCATTAGGCGGTTATCAAAAAATAGCTAAGGTTGCACCTGATTTATCAACCTTTGGCAAGGCCTTTGCCAATGGATTCCCCATCGGTGCAATGGCTGGAAAAAAAGAATACATGGATCTAGCAATTAGTAATGATCCGAAGAAACGCGTCTTAATTGCCGGGACCTATAACTGTCATCCAATACCGGTTGCTGCGGCGATCGCATGCTTGAAAAAATTACAGAGCAAAAAACTCGGTGTATTTAAACGCCTCGAACAATTAGCAAAACGCTTAGAAAAAGGTCAGAAAGCTTTATTCAAAAAATATAAAATCGATGTCTGCATCGAACGTGTCGGCAGTGCCCACTGCGTGTATTTCTGCAAAAAAGCACCGTGCAACTGGTGGGAAGTTTTAGAACGTCATGACTTTGCCTTTGATAAGGCTTACCGTTTAGCCCTTATCGAAGAGGGGATTTACAATTTCCCAGTTCCGTGCAAGCAAGGTAGTATTTCCTTTGCTCACACCGAAAAAGATATCGATAAAACGCTGAAGATTATGGATAAAGTCTTAGCGAAGTTGACGCGTTAGTAGTAACCGCCTTCGTTGCGCACAACACCAAGCAGACGTTTTTGTTCGTCGTTTGCTTGAGCAATGACCTCGTCCTTCACAGCTAATGCTTGACCATGAACGGTGCCAATGCGCTTATTCGCATATTGGATTTGGTAAAGATAGCGCACTTCATCACTGATATTCGGCATCGCACCATGCCAGATGGCATTATTAAATAATATCATATCACCGGCTTCACAGCAGAAGCAGCCTGCGTCATTGCCGTTCCAAGACGTTTCATTTTGTGGAATGCGGCCAGAGCGATGTGAGCCTGGGACAACAACCGTGGGACCCATATCCGGCGTCATGTCATTTAAATAAAAATGCGCGAAGCATTCATAAACAGGAACAACCACACGAGGATCGGCAATAACATCTTCTGGTAACGAGACTGCCATCCAGTCGCTGTGCAAACCCATCGGATGACGACCTGGTCCGGTTAACCAACAGGTGCCGCCGACAATATGAAAGTGATGCGCCAATACGATATTTAAAATATCCATGACGATGGGAATATTGGTGTAAGGCAGTAGATCAGGATGACCACAAGGGCCACCACCGGAACGTTGAATGAATTTGATGTCTTCGCGACGCTCGCCGTCTTTGCCATAACCCCATGAGCTATAGCCATCGCCATCGCGGTGGTTTTTGAAGCTGGCCATGATTTCTTTGACGTGAGGGACCTGATCGCGGGGAATAGCGTTCTTGATGACGGTGAAGCCATCTTGGTAGATAGCAGCGACGTGTTCATCGACCGTGCGCTCGGCTGGCATGGGTAGGGGTGGGCAATCTATGACGGTGTTGTTGCCAAATCCTTTGCGGCTGAAGTGGTTTCCAATACTGCGAACAGGGGTTTCGGCGGCGACATCGTAAGCTGACATAGATCATTCCTTTGTTTAAACGCGAATAGCTGTGTATATCTAAACTTGATTATAGACCCAGGAATTTTGCTTAAAACACCAATTATATTGCTTATCTTGATAAAAGCATGTCTAAATTTGACCTCTTATTAGGCCGATGGTTTAAATTGTTCCAATATCAGTTATGAATGGACCATGGCTTCTTATCGCTATTTGGTTAAAGGTATCTGCTATTACGTGCTTGGATTCGCTGTTTTGGACATCTTATGGTTCTGTATTTGGGCCGAAGAGTTTAAACTCGGTGCAGTACTCATTAGCATTGGTATGTTAAGTTTTGCCTATGAAACTGACAATGGCGATGCGGGCAGTCGTAATTGGTTGATTGGATTTTTATTTTACAAGGCCATTTGGCCAGTCTTGGTGATTGTGTATATGCATTTTCAGCTCACCGCAGAAGCGCCTGAGATTGAAGATGTTCTTTTCGAGTTAATTTATCCTGCACTTATTGTAGGTCAGTTACACAACTTCATCGGATTGTGTTTTGCAATTATTTTGTTATCCACGCGGGGACTCTACAAAAAAGCATTCCCTTCAGTCTATATTGAGCATGCCTAATTTACTTGACTATTCAGCCAATGACGAGGGCTTTGTTTCATCACTGATTTAAACTGACGGCTGAAAAAGTATGGGTCCTCATAACCCAGCATTTCCGCTACCTCGCTGATGCTGCGGCCTGATTCACTGAGTAGACCACAGGCTTGCCGAATGCGTTCTTGTTTAATGTATGCTTGTGCTGTTATGCCAAAGCTGCGCTTAAATTGACGTGTAAAATAATCGGTGTTCATATCGAGGTGTTGAGCGATTTGTTCAATAGAGAATCGTACATGCAGATGCATGTGTATAAATGCCAACGCTGCTTGTTCTTGGTGCTGACGTAGTCCGCTTCGTTTACTTGGAAGGTCATTGTCTTTACTGAGTATGTGCAGGCACATGTCTGAAAGTATGCAGCGAAGACGTAATTTTGATAAATCATTGTCTTGCGTATGTAATGTAGTGATAGTTTGCCAATTATGCTCAATAATCGGCCCGATGTGCATATGCCGGTAATCTTCGTCTAAGGCATGGTTATGACCAAGTGCAAAACGCATAAAGTAAATGGTGCCAGATTTATTATCAGCATAGGAAAATTGTTGAAGCTGCTGTGGCTGCACCCAAAGGACTTCGCCTGCTTTTACAGTAATTGTTTGCCTGTTAATAGTAGCAGTAATAGAACCGCTGCTGAGATAGTAGAGGAGATGATCGGCAATGCGGCGCTCAGCAATCTGCCATTCCTCGCCAATTTGAATCGCATTGCACATGCGTACATGCAGATTGTTGCGCTGATCGAGCAATTGTTGACAGAAGCCCTGTGCGTCCATGACTCAAATATACAAAATAGTCCATCTTTACAATATAATAATCCATTCTAATTGAAATAATAGTCCATAAGATAGATCTAGCATACAAAATAATCTAGGAGAGTAAGATATGCTCAGCACTGCTCAAAAACAACAATACACAGACAATGGCTGGTTGGTTGTCGAAAATGTCTTTGATACCGTTGAAGTGGATGCATTGCGAGACTTTGCGACGCAAATGGCAGAAGACGATGTTAAAAATAATGCAGATGTATCTAGTTATGCAGTTGATTATGCAGAGGACGGTTCAGCACTACCGCGGAAAATTGGTTCGCCTTTTTTGCGTGATGAGCGCTTTCGCCAGTTTGCGATGCAGCGAAAATTATGCGATATATTAAATGAGTTGCTCGGTGATGAGGCACTTATGGCCACTGACCAAATATTTATGAAACCACCGCGTCATGGTACAGAAAAGCCCTATCACCAAGATAATTTTTATTTTAATGTGACACCAGCTGAGGCGATGATAACAGCGTGGATTGCTTTAGATGATGTCGATGAGGAGAATGGCTGTTTAGAATACATCAGCGGTTCGCATAAAGATGGGATTATCGAACATGAACCAGTCCCGGGTGAGACCTACAATTTAACCCCGAATCCGGATGCGCTTGATTTATCGCGTGCAGCTTACGCACGGGTCAAAAAGGGTGGGGTGGTTTTCCATCACGGCGTCTGCTTCCATAAATCTGGTGCGAACCATTCTGATCGTTGGCGCCGTGCCTATGCGACCCACTGGGTAACGGCTGCGGCTCAATCGGCATCCGGTCTCCTAGATAAGGCTTATTTCAAAAATCCAGATATTTATCTACAGCCCGTTTAATAACTTGCGCTGAACGTTGCCGTGGTAGTAGCGTTTATAGACTCCTCAAGTGAGGATCTCTATGCGTATATGTTTGATTATGGTCTGCTGTATTTTTATGTGCGATGTCTCATCTAGTGAGATAAAACAGGATGTAGTTGATTTCGGTAAGCGTCTTCAATCTGATTTGCACAGCGATGATTTGAAAAAGGTGGCATGGGCGGCTTATTATGCTGGCAAGCATCATTCCGATGAATGTGTGCCTGTTTTGCTCAAATATCTGTTGGCTTATCAATACAAAAAGGAAGAACGCCTAGAGCATTTTGCATCTAAGATGGTCAAAGCTGCGTTGATAGCGTTAAGGCCAAAACTAACGATCGAGGAAGCGATCCAGGTATTGGAGCACGGTGATTTCGATTTATTAGCGGTCGTAGCAGCTCAGGATGTAGTATTTTATAAAGACGTATTGTTTACTTTGCATATGGACGAACGAATTAAACATAATCAAGGCTTGTGGCAGGCTACAAGTAATATGTTAGCAGCAGCGCAGTCAGTGGCTTTTATTAAGGATGTACTTCAACACACAACATTTGAATTGGAAATAAGTGTAAACGACCCGGGTTTTCGGAGTGGTGGTCGAAAAAGAGCAGTAGGAGCAAGTGATGGAGGAATGCGTCTACTCGATGGTTTTCCGCCTTTAGTGACCTATCAATTGACAACACGACCGCGTGTTGGTGATGTATTACTCGCTCAAGGTGTTAGTGATGTGTTTTTACGACGTATTGAATCTGGTGGAGTTGGTTTAGTTAAAACAGTAAGGAATCGACAGCAATATAATTGGGAGACGCTGCATCGTATGGCTTCGATCACGCATGAAGAATCCTCTTTACGGGTGCATCAAAAGGAGGATCTCGATTGGGAAAATCTTGAACGATTAACGGTCGATACCCACAAGATCTTTACCAAAGTCAGTAATAAATACGAGGCTGTAGTCAAAGCTTTGAGTGGAAAGAAGGAATTTGCTGACTTGCAGAATCTCGGCTTAAGAGTGGATCTCGCCCCAGTGTTTAATGACAAACGTGAAGATCAATCTCATGCAGCGTTGCCGTCTGCTGCAGGGCTTTACCGCCAATGGCTGGCAAAGAACTATAACAT
The DNA here is from genome assembly GCA_028280785.1 of Planctomycetota bacterium. Taxonomy (GTDB): domain Bacteria; phylum Planctomycetota; class UBA11346; order UBA11346; family UBA11346; genus JANQLF01. The sequence continues at coordinate 74,785 of JANQLF010000212.1, read as the reverse complement.
TCAAAAATGATTGTTTAAACATTCAAAAATGATATACCATGGGCGGTCTTCAAGGAGACCTCATGGAACAACGTCCGAATGTTTTAGTGATAATGGCTGATGGCTGGCGCCGTCAGGCTCTTGGTTGTATGGATCAAGATCCCGTACAGACGCCGTCTATGGATGCCTTTGCTGCACAGTCCTGTGTGATGGAGAGTGCTTATAGTAATTATCCGCTTTGTACGCCAGCGCGCGCGAGCTTTTTAACTGGCAAATATGCTGTCGAAATTGGCATGGAATATAATTGGCAACGTTTGCCAGTTGATGAGCCAAGTATTTCACAGGTTGCTTTTGACCACGGTTACGACACTGCCTTAATTGGTAAATGGCATCTTGATGATTATGAAGAAGACGATGAACACGGAGATCATTGGTGTACGTTTTCGCCTCCAGGCGAACGGCGTATGGGCTTTCGCTATTGGTATTGTAATGGCTGCTGCCATGACCATTGGCGTTTGCGCTACAACGATACCGATGGCAATTTGTTTGAGGGCGAGGGTTGGCAGTTAACTCATGAAACGGATAAAGCTTTAGCCTACATCAAAAATGAAAACGATGAACGACCCAAAGAGAAGCCGTGGTTTTTATGTTTAAATTGGTCGCCACCACATAACGAATGTGGTCGCAAAGTAGATAAATCATTACGTGATAAAAAACAATATTACGCACCTGAGGAATTTGAAAAACCATATCACGATCGTGAATTAGCAATGCATAATCCTGATACCGATGCGGATGCCTATCAACGTTGGGCACCTGGCTATTTTGGTGCGATTACGTCAATGGACGATGAATTTGAACGTATTTATTCATACCTTAAACAACAAGGCTTAGATAAAAATACCATTATTGTTTTAACCGCTGATCATGGCGAAATGCTCGGTACGCACGGGCGCTGGATGAAAGACATTTGGTATGAGGAAAGTGCTGGTATTCCATTTATTATTGGCTGGCCTGAGCACATACCTGCAAGTCGTAATAAGAGCTTATTTAGTCTCGTTGATGCGGCGCCAAGTTTGCTCGGTTTAATGAATCTACCAATCCCGGCACAGCGTTCGGGCATGGATCAGTCTGGTATTATAAAAGGTTTGGTAGCGCCAAGTGAAAAAGAAGTGCTGTTATCGCATAACACCGGAGCGCCACCGCCAGAGCGAACGCGTTATGAATTTCCAATCGAAAAAGGCATGTACTGGCGTGGACTGCGTTCGCGACGTTACACTTATGTGATTGTTGATCAGCGCGAAGATTCAATTTTCTACGGCAAGAACTCCTGGGATGCTTTTCCATCGGATGCGCGCTGTGCCTTGTTTGATAATCAAGAAGACCCGCATCAACAACAAGCAATCTATCTTGGGGATAGCACTGCCACTGATGAGGTGATTGTAGCAATACATAAAAAGCTTGAGCAACGGCTTAATGAAGTGAATGATGACTTTATTGAAAAATATTGGCATAAGGAATTAGTATGAGCATTGATTCACAATTAGGGCGCGCTGCGCGGATTTTAGATGTCATAGCGATTGAACAAAAAGCCATGCGTTATAGTGAATTACAAGAAGCGCTCGATGGATTAAATCCGGCGAGCCTGAATCGTTTACTGCGGAGTATGACTGAAATAGGTTTACTTCATCATGATCAACAAGTGTATTGGCCTAGCGTGCGGGTGAAGCAATGGGCTGACGGCGTAGCTGAAAAAGCATCGTTAAGCGAACGTGCGCAGCCCTATTTGGATAAGATCAGCGAGGAATTTTCTGCGACGACTATTTTATTAGAACAGCAGGGGAAGCGCATTGTTTCTGCAGCAAAATGCCTACATGAACATGCGCCTTCCTTAATGTCAGTCGGTAAGCGTTTCCCACCACGTTTACCATATTTCTCGTGTATCTTTTGGGCTAAACCACCACAAACGGGTTTGCGTAAATGGGTGCAATCGCAGATGGTCGATATTGATGAAGCAGTATCTCGTCGCATTGATGGTGGCGTGACCGTTACCAAATTTTTTCTGGATAACGGTTATTATTACGATGAAGAATTATTCCCCGGTCAAACACGCTTTGGCGTAGCTATTAAAAATGCGGATAGTGTACAAGCGATTATTGGGGCTTCGATATTGAGCGGCAGTGCGAACAAAAAACAAGAAAAAGCATTGGCAGCATCCTTATTTGATGCAGCCAATGCGTTGAGTGTTTAAATTATTTTGGCGACGTGATTTTGAGATTGTCAATCCATAATTCAGTTTGATCGTCTTTGGTATCCAATTTAAAGGTAATTGAGAGTATTTGATCGCCATCTTGGAGAGTATTACTTTCGGCGCTGCTAAATGGAAGTGTTGATGTTGCCCATTTTTGTGATTGCAAGCTTTTGAGTGCAAACTTGGCCTTGCCATTTGCGCTTTCTAAAATGATGGCTCCATTGATACCTTTGCCGGTTTTATAAGAAAAAGAAATTTTTGCTTGCTTCGGTTTAGGAATGGTGCAGTAACCACCCTTGTCCCATTTGGTTTTAATGACAGCATCATACCAATCACCTTTGGTACTGACGCATTTAATTGAGCCTTTGCTTTTATGACCTGTTTTTTCAAGTGTGCCTTTGCCACCAGCAAAACGATTAATTTGTTTTTCAAAATCCCATTTAAGTACATCTGCTGCGAACGATGAGTTGAGGGTGAAAAAACTCAAAGCGATTATTGTTAATAATTTCATGAAACATGCCTTTGCATCTAAAGTCAGAAAGCGCACTATCCTGAGTCGTTTTATTATTATACAAATAATTTTCCGACATTTTTTCAATTTGTGCAGCGAATTGTGAATGCAGTCGCCTCAGTCAAATATCTAGGGCAAACCTTGTTATGAACGATAATTAGAGCTTGGAAGCACTGGCGTCGACGTAAATCAACAAATATTTTCAAGCTTTAATAAGAGGTTTAATCCTAAATATTTAGTCTATGTCAGTTTAGGCATGGCTGTTTGGCAATTTACTCAATAAACGGCCTTTACGGTATCATTTTGTGAAAAGATATTAGAGTTCTGCACCAATTGGTAAGAAGGCTCCTCAGAGGGCGTCTTCTACCTAATCAAAGAAGGAACCATAATGCCTAGACTATTCTGCCTCGTTCTTGTTCTTATTTTTGCCTCATCACTTTTGCCGGCGGCTGAAGGCGCACCGCGACTTCCAAAAAACAGCTTTACTGTCATAGAACTATTTACGTCTGAGGGCTGTTCAAGTTGTCCTCCGGCTGATAAGGCAATTAATAATCTGGTTAAGCAGGCTCGCGCTAAGAAGCTGCCTATTTTTCCAATAGCATTTCATGTTGATTATTGGGATAAGTTAAAAACGCATCATGGCGTATGGAAGGACCCTTACAGTCAGCATGCATTTACCAAATATCAAAAAGAATATGCGAATAAAAAACCTATGCCAGGTCGCAAGGGGATGTTGGTGACACCGCAATTGTTGGTCGATGGTGCGCATCTGGTGAATGGCCAATTTAATCCTCAGAAATTATTATCAAAAAAACGCGAGCACAGTGTTAAGGGTACGGTTGAGAAAACGGCAGAGGGATTGAAGGTGGCATATGAATGTTCAGGCAATCCAGCAGATACAATGATATGCGTTGCTCTCGTAGAGCGTGGGATAAAAAGCAAGATAACAGCGGGTGAAAATCATGGAAAAGAATTGGTTCATGAAAATGTTGTTCGTAGTTTCCATCGTGTGGCTTTAGCTGATGTAAAGGGCGAGGCAACATTAAAAATACCTGAAGAATTAAATTTAAAAAAGAGTAGTGTGTTACTTTATATGCAGAATCATAAGACTATGGACATCTTTGCTGCAAGTCAGGTTGATTCAAAAAAGTTTGCTGATGCCACCAAGGGTGCGATCTTAGACATCAAATGTAAAGACGGTGTTTGTGCGGTGCCTATTAGCCAGGTGCCTGATAAAGAGCAGGTTGAAGAATAATCTTAACCTTTTGACGGATTCCAACGACGCCTAAGGATTGCTTGTAGCCGAGGAAGGATCGTATAAAATACGGCATGGTTTTCTTTCTAAGCAATAGGTGAGTAAATTTATGGCTGGACTAACAACCACCAAGGCGCCTTTTATCGAAGAAGCACGTTCACACGGTGATATGTTTATTCATCAACCATACGAGTTGTATAGTGATGAAAATCATCAAACCTGGGCGCGCCTCTATGAGCGCATGTTGCCGCAATGGCAGCGCTTTGCGAACCCAACATTCATGGCAGGTATTGAAAATTTAATGTTGGAACCGGGTCGCGTGCCGCGTTTGGAGGAGATTAATAGCCAGCTTCATATGCTAACTGGTTTTAAGGCTGAAGCAGTTTCGGGCCATGTGCCCGCATACATTTTCTTTGATAAATTACGTCAGCGTATTTTCCCAACAACAATTACTATACGTGATGGTGCGGTTCTTGATTACTTGCCCGAACCTGATTGCTTTCATGACATGGCTGGTCATGTACCGATGCATATGAACAGTGTTTTTGCCGATGTTTTAGTCCACTTCGGTGAAATTGCTAAGCAAGCTGCTGAGCGAGTAAAAACATTTGGTAGTATTGAAGAGCAGCGTCGCGTTGCAGCCAGTAACATCAAAGCGCTTGCCCGTATTTTTTGGTTTACAATTGAATTTGGTTTAATGCGTAAAGGTGAAAATGAAATTTGTGCCTATGGTAGTGGTTTATTGAGTAGTTTCAGCGAACTTGAGTATTCGATTTATCACAAACGTCCACAACGCTATCCATTGCAAATGGAATGGGTGATTAATCAGTATTTCGAAATCGATCATTTCCAACCGTTGTATTTTATAGCTGAGAGTTTTGAAGATCTCTATGAGAAATTACAACAAGTCGAGCGCATGTTGCTCGATGGGCAATTGGACGATGTTAGTCTCGGTGAACCCGCGGTTAGCGATATTGATTTAGATTCTTTTTTATACGCATAAAAAAACCGGCGCAGTAAAGCGCCGGTTTTATTAATCTAAGGTTTGTTAAGCAATCATTGCATGTGGGTCGATAACGAATTTCTTCGCTGCGCCACCATCAAAATCTTGATAACCTTTAACCGAATCATCTAGCGAAATAACTTGCACATTAACTGCTTTCGCAATGTCAATTTTATCCCACAAAATTGCCTGCATTAATTGGCGATGGTATTTCATCACTGGACATTGTCCGGTAGTAAAGTGATGGGATTTAGCCCAGCCGAGACCAATGCGGATGCTTAAATTACCAACCTTCGCATTCTCATCGACAGCACCTGGGTCACCAGTGACATAGAGTCCTGGAATACCAATGCCGCCACCAGCACGAGTAATAGCCATCATGCTGTTTAAAACTGTTGCCGGCTGTTCGGTGCCACAGCAAGAACCATGGCCGCGCGCTTCGAAGCCAACACAGTCGACCCCGCAGTCGATTTCATTATCGCCAATAATATTGGCAATTTGATCTTCGAGGGTCGCATCCAAGCTCAGGTCAACGACTTCACAACCAAAGCTTTTGGCTTGATCGAGTCGTTCTTTAATCATGTCACCGACAATAACGACGGCAGCGCCGAGTAATTGACAAGAGGCTGCACATGCAAGTCCAACGGGACCAGCACCAGCAACATAAACGATGGAACCTGGACCAACACCAGCACTATATGCACCATGGAATCCCGTTGGGAAAATATCAGACAGCAAAGTTAAGTCTTTAATTTTCTCCATGGCCTGAGCTGGGTCAGGGAATTTTAATAAATTAAAATCTGCGTAAGGAACCATGACGTATTCAGCTTGGCCGCCTACCCAGCCGCCCATATCAACATAGCCATAAGCTGCACCAGGGCGCGCAGGATTTACATTTAAGCAGATTCCCGTTTTGCCTTCTTTGCAGTTACGACAGCGACCACATGCAATGTTGAATGGTACAGAACAAATATCACCGACCTTGATAAACTCGACGTCTTTACCGCACTCAATAACTTCACCAGTTATTTCGTGACCTAAAATAAGGCCTTCTGGAGCAGTGGTACGACCGCGCACCATGTGTTGGTCACTGCCGCAGATATTGGTAGAAACGATTTTTAAAATCACTCCGTGCTCGCATTTGCGATCACCAAGTGCGAGTTTTGGAAATTCAATGTTTTGGACTTCAACTACACCTGGTTTGATGTAGGCAACGCCGCGATTACTGGAAGACATAATGGCCTCTCGGATTTTTAGGAAGGAAGGGCCTCCAAGCTATCAAGGCGCTAATAGATCACAATCTATAGCTTAAAAATTAATTGTTAATTTTTCTATGTGTATCAATGCATCTGCTAAAATACTTAGAGCACTTGCCTTATGCATAAATATTTTATTTAAGGACAGGAATAATTCTTGCACTATTGAAACATGGTTGCAGTAAGCCTCATCGAAATTAGATAATTCGACAATAAGTTGTAATTTTCGTCATCGTCAAGCAAGTGATAGCGCCTGATTATCGATCTCCAATTCGATGTTTAAATCCTTGCGTAGATATAAGCAGGAGCCATCAAGGTCTTCGCAAAGAAATGCTAAGCAAAAACATGGTATTGAGATTGTGCCATCAGGATGGGTATTTGGCGCTACTAACTCGCATTCTAGTGAACGCATTTCTGTTGATGCATCTGTATCTGGATTAGGGAATGAAATAAATTGAGGTGAAACCTCCCATGTATCTGGTGGACGGACGTAGATACACAGATCATCTACTTCATTATTCCAATGTGCTTTTTTATCAATGTCGACATTTAAAAGAAATTGTATGTGGACACTTTGTCCTGGGGCTATTTTATGTGGTGTGCAAATGATTTTGCTGATAATGTAGTCGTTTTCATCGCGAAAGATGCGATCTTGTGGATCAGGGTCTTCATGACTTTCAGCGTGTGCAGTTTGTTGTTCTTCAAGGGTTGCTAATTCGGAACTCGTTAGCGCGACATGAAGGGGGAGCGGCGTTTCACCGCGATCGATTATTGCTTGGTTGGCTTCACCAACCCAACCATAGAGCGAATACGGTTTGTTGCGTACCGCGCCATATTGCTGGAGGCGTCGTCTCCAGATATATTGATTAGGATTTATTTCACGGGCTTTGCCCCAAGCAATGCGCGCGTCTTGCGCATCGTTTTCCTGGGCATGTTCACTCTCACTGCGCCATTGTAGTGCGGCACCAAGTCGAAACCAAGCAATACCATCATCGATATCAGCGTCTACTGCTTGCTGAAATGCATCGACAGCCAGTTCTTGGTTATCGGTGTAATTAAATAAGGCTTCTCCATATGTACGCCATGAGTTGGCATCCTGAGTATGTTTGGCTTCTTGGGCTAGTGATTCAATGTTTGGAATTTCGAATTGTTCAACTACTTGTTCCGGTGCAGGAACAGGTTTCAAAATGGCGGAATCAAAATCTTCGACACGCCAACGCTCATGAATGACTTGTCCGTGTTCATCAAATAAAGAGAAATTTGGAACCGCAGCAACGTCTAAAACATTGAGGCTGTCGACGAGGATGGGGAAATCCATTTGCTGCCATTGCATAAATAATGCACAACGTTCTGGATGTTGTTCTTGTATTAATCCGACTAATTGGAGCTGTCCTTGCTCACGAGCTTTCGCTGTTTTTTCGTACCACACGGGCACATGGATGCGGCAGCCTGCTCACCAACTAGCGAATTGCATCAGCAGCACCTTAGTGCCGCGGAAATCAGATATACGCTTGATGTCTCCATCGAGTGTCGGTAGGGCGATGTCAGTAAGCATGGGGATCTCCATCTATTATCGTCGATAAACGATATATAACATAACTCAATAACGCTACAAGGGTAAAAATTACGAGGAATTTGGATGCTGACTTAGTTACTTATCGTTAACTAACGATTAGATGTCAACTCGCCTTCGAGAATTTCTTGGAGGCCATCGAATTCCAGCCACAGATCATCATAGGTAGCGCAGCCGTTCTTCTCGACATCAAAGTGACGAACGCGGAAAATAGCAGCGTATCGAATGAATGGTGAGAGGTTAGGAAATGCAGAATGGAGCGTTTGATGGTGGGCAAAGATAACATCGCCTGCTTCACCAATGCAGGGTCTTGCTTCTTCAAGCGTGCTGACAGGTGGCGAGCCTTCTTTTAAGATATCATGACCATGTTTTTTAATATATTCATGGACTTTATAATGACTACCTGGCCACACTGTGAAATTGCCCATGTATTCTTCTGGTAAATTCGACAAAAGGATGACACATAATGCAGTGAAGCCACGGCGATATTCACCACTCGGGATGCCGTTGGTGCCATTGCCAATGCCATCAATATGTCCACCAAATTGTTTGACATTGCTCTCGTCTTTGTCGAGTGCTTGAGGGAAGCGCGGTGGAACTTGACCGCCACCGCAGTGTTCGACTTTGCCTTTACCAATTAAATCTTCGGCTAAATTAAATGCCGGTGTTTTATTGAATAAATCGGTAATAACTTCAGTGCCACCCAGTTCAGGGCACCAGGAACGTTGATTTAATATTTCGATATTATCTGAATCACGTCCCTGGCCAAGAGAGTGATTTATTGCACGGAGTGCCCGATTTATAAAAACCTGCGGTACAACTTGATCAATTTTTACAAATCCGTTATTAATAAAGCTCAGCTTCTGCTCGGTACTGAGCTTTGGCATGTTGAAGCTCATGAGAGACCCCTAAAATAGGTATGGATTATATGCCTATTTTAAGTGGTCAGAATGAGAATAAAAGGAAAATTGTGGTTTATTTGTGGTTCACTAAATCGAGTCTGTTTATTAAAGATGAGCAGATAGCGGTGCAGGCCTCAATATTTTCCACTGATCACCATTGCCACCTTGGGTGATAGCATCTTGGTAGGATACAATAAATGATCTACGCAGTTGATCGGTTTTGTTTGGTCCTGAATAATGCCAGACAAATGAGCTAAACAGGACTACGCTGCCTTTGGCAACAGACGGACAAATTGCTTGATCAAGCATGGATTGTTCGGGATGAGTGAGCGTGCGACGGCAGTGATTGTCTTCAGCTTCATGCCAGGGATGGAGGCCCTGTTTATGGCTACCGGGTACAAAATGTACCGCACCATTGTCTTCAAAAGAGTCTTGCAGTGCTAGCCAAATAGACATGCGAACCGGTGAAATTGAATTATCTTGGTAATACATGTCGTCCTGATGCCAATGACAAACTTCCTCATTATGTGGGGCTTTGGGTACTAGCTTTGCTGAATAAATAGCTATTCCTGGATTGACAATCTCTTCGACTAAGTCGAGTAGTCGTTTTTCGCTTGCGATACGTTTGGTTATGTCTGAACGGAGGCCGAGTTGCATTAACCACATGCGCGGATGCGCATCGAGTCCTTGTGCGCGTGCATCATCAGCGATTAAACGATCGATTTCATCATTGATGTCATCACATTCTTGTTCTGAAAACACCTTGGGGATAATGACAAATCCATCGTCATCATAGGATTGTCGTTGTGCTTGGTTTAGACTCATATCGTATTCTCCAGATGGTATTGTAGGGTTAAATCATTGTTTTATATGGTTTACATTGAACTAATTAGACCTAAAACGGTGATATGAATACAGCCATTCATTGGCACCACCATGTCTTGTGTGCGGTCTCATCACAATTCGGATTTGAAGATCGTGTTATAGATCAACATATTTTATGGTTTTTAACTGATGGACATATCGGTGTTTCTATTGCTGATCGGTCATGGGAACTTGGGCCCGGCGCACTGTTATGGGTGCCCCCAAGGATTGCACATTCAGTTGCCTTATTTGACCAGCGAAAAACATTTACCTGCTATTCATTTCGCTTTGAATATTCGAATTCGCTCACACAGGCTTTGGTGCTCGATCATGCGCCACTTTTGTTACCGTTTGTAGATGCCTTATATAAAGAAACCTGCCTTGGTCTTCAGTCAAACCATCAACGCTGTGAAGCGCTTTTATATATTATACAAACGCACTCAATTGCTGAGCGCGTGACGCCTCAACGATCACTATCGATGGCGCAATGTCATGAGCTGCACACGTATATGCGACGGCATCTTCAATACGATGTGCATCCAGCAGATCTGGCACAACACATTGGTTTGAGTCCAGATTATTTTTCACGGGTATTTAAACGCAGCTTTGGCAAAAGTCCAAAACGTTGGATTATGGAGCAACGTATTGCTATGGCGGCCTATCGTTTGGAACAGAGTAGCGAACGCATAGCATTAATTGGACAAAGTTGTGGGTATAGCGATCAAAATATTTTTAGCCGTCAATTTCGCCAAGTAATGGGTTGTAGCCCAAGCCAACATCGCATGCGATCTTGAGCTTGTCTCGTTTTTATTCTATGATAACCACTGGATAGTAATGAAATGTAAACATTGTCATTATGATTTCAGTGCGACACGTGGACAGACTTCACCTGGCGGTTCTTCGAGTCCGGGTGCATTTTTTTGGTTATTTGTAATAGCTATTGCTTTGTGTGTGATTGCAATCTATGGCGAATGGGGCATCGCTTGGATATTTGGATTTGGCCTTGCAGTGTTAGTTATTTTCTGTGCTTGGATTACCGCTTATAGTGATTGTAGCCAATACGATGAACAACTCGGCAAAAAAGTTCATTCGATGAAGTGCCCGAAATGCGAACAGCGCACGCCGCTGTATCCGTGGTCCATTTAAAGTGTCTGGTTTTGTTGAGCTGCTGCATCTGAGCAGTCATGCCTCAAATTAAGCGTATCAATGTAATCGGCACCAGTGGCAGTGGAAAATCGACCTGTGCACGGCGACTCGCAAATAGTTTAAGCATCCCCTATATTGAAATGGATGCGCTGTTTTGGCGAGCGAATTGGCAGCACATTGATGATGAAGAATTTACTCGGGTGCTTGGTGAACAACTTGCTGAAGAAGCATGGGTATTGGATGGGAATTATACACGCATGAATCCAATAAAATGGCAGCGAGTTGGTATCATTGTGTGGGTTGATTATTCTTTTGTGCGGACATGCCTGCAGGCAATTCGCCGAGCATGTCAACGAGCTTGGGATGGAAGTGAATTGTGGCCCGGCACGGGTAATAAAGAATCATTCAGATTGATGTTTTCTCGAGATTCAATTCTGTTGTGGACATTGCGAACATATTTTCGCAATCGCAGGCGCTATTTAAAACTGAAGCAAGAAGTAAGGCAACAAAATCTCATTTTTGTTCACTTGCGCTCACCTTTAATGACAGATGCGTTGTTTGAGCAAATTCCACAACGCATCACTTGAAACAATTTTTCAAAGATTGAATTATGGGGCCAATATTGCAGTCAATTATTGTCTCTCTAGTATGTTCGGTCTCACTACAACTAAAATGATGGAGAATTAATCATGCGTTCTATTTTTCACCTAGCTCTCGTGATGTGTATGCTGTTTGTCTTAAACCAGCTACAAGCAGAGGAAGGTTGGGCTAATTATATTTCAAAAGAGTATGGCTTTAAAATGCTGGTTCCGGAAGGAACAAAGTTTGCAGAGAAAGATAATGGACGTTGGGCAGAATTAAGCGCAGATTATCAAGGGGTAAAATTTTATGGGTTAGCTCGCTTGGGTAATCCAGTTAAAGCAAGTGAAATTGAAGCCTATGGCAGCAAGTTAACGGGTGTTCCCAGTGATAAGTGGAAAGTCATCGACAAAGGAGAAAATAAAAAAGGTTGGAAGTGGTATGTAACAGTACTGGCGGTGCATGGTGATGTTGCAGTCGCAGGAGGTTATGGTGTTGGACCCATGGGTAGTTACATGTGTTTATTAAAAACCACAAAACAAGATTATGATGCGCATACTGCTGATTATAATGCGTGGTATGCCAGCGTCGAATTATTGAATCCCCCGAAAAATGCATGGAAACTTTATAGCGATGCAGATTATGGATTTAAAATGCTCATGCCTGCAGACTCAAAAATAACAACTAAAGAAAACGATAGTGGCTGGGGGGAGTTGCAGGTTACTAAAGATAAGATTAAATTTTATGCCTTATGTAAATTAGGTGAGGCAGTATCGGCAAAGGATATGGAGGCTTATGGTTTAAAAATTACTGGATCGAAAGCGGTAAATTGGAAAGTTATCGATAAGGGTGAAAATTCAAAAGGCTGGGAATGGTATGCAACGGTATATGCCCATGAAGGCGACCATGTTGTATTCGGTGCATATGGTGTTGGACCTAAGGGTAATTATTTATGTTTGTTAAAAACGACCCTGAGCGATTTTAAAGCGCATCATTACGACTACGTGACGTGGTATGAAAGCGTGATGCTGAGCAAGTAATTAAAAAAGATGAAAATTTCTAACGCAGCTTTGAGTTTCAAAGCTGCGTTTTTATTTGGCTTTCATATCCTGAATGTATTCCCAGCCAAAGCATCCTGTAGCTACATGAATGCTGATAACACTGTCGGCGTGAGCATTCTTCTGTGAAAAATCAAAGGACTGTCCGTTGTAATCAAAATAGATGTCATAAGAAACACTTTGACCACCACTTTCATAGGTGGTTGTGACTTCATACACATCAGTGGCTTCAACAGTTATCTCTTTAGTGTCTGAAAGACTCAATGAATTAATCCAATAAGGTAAGAATCCAAAAATTAAACAATAGGCGAGCACCGGTCTATGTAGGTATAAGGCCCAATATTTAATTTGTTCGGCCTGGAATGCTCGTTTGCTAATGACGATGGCTCCAATAATTGGTATGGCGAGCGCAAGATAAGCCAGTGGTACTACGGCATATGTCCACCAACTAGCAACGGTGTTATTAAAGATCGAAATGGCACAGACATTGATGCACAGACAAGCGAATAAAATAAGGCCTACTGGTGCTGGCGGTCCAGAGGGCTTTTTGCTTTGATCCAGTGTAGTCGCTTCATCGTTATTATGATCTTCAGGGCTGCTCATAGGGATTCCTGCTCAGAAGTATTCTGAAGTACAGCTCAAGTGCAACGTAGATTACTCGGTCTTTGGCGATTGTTGTTGACCAGCACAGCCATATAGTCACTGCCAGCCTGCACTGGGTCGATTATGAAATTCTTATTGAGCATAGTATGTGTATGTGCACTTGGATTGAGTTCCTGTGGTATCAGTGATGTGACTGACATCGAAGGGCATGTGGAGAATTTTGTCGGAGAGAAAGAGCCTACGCGTGCCGAAGTAACCGTCGTTAATACGCATTCTGAAAATTTGAATTATGTGTGGACTGGTCGGATCGATTCAGGAACGGGGAATATTTTGGGCTATAATTCTGGAATTATTCAAATAAAGCCGCAAGAGCAGGGTGAAACTATTGAGCTTATTTTTATTTGGACGGATGCGAGTTTTACCACTGTTCCGGTTTATGTGAAAGCTGGTCATGCTTTTACGATTCATGTAGCGCCTGACCCTATTTCGGTTACCAAACTTTAATTTATTTAACTAAATCGCTGCACGCCTCAGCACTACGCGCGAGTAGGTTGCCGTAGTGAAATATTTCGTCGTCGGGTAGGGTGAATATATTGCCACCTAAGCACAAAGCGCCGATAATTTCCTGATTATGGTAGACCGGTGCTGCGAGGCGTCGGCGTTCAGGGCCAGGTAGATAAGTAAAGCCGCGTTCAGGTAATTGTTTGAGATTGTCAATGATTTCACGCTTGCTGAGTTTGTAGCCTTTTTCATTGCTTATTTTGAGATGCTGTTTTTCCCACCAGGCGATGTCTTTGAATAACCAACCCCAGGGCGCGACATGGAGCGTGCTGACAACGTGCCCCGGCTCTTGTAATGGTGAGGCGTCCTCATGCATAACGCGATCAAGGCAGACCATGAACTGTCCCGACCAGTAGATACTGATGGCTGTATTGCCTGTGCGTTCGACAAGACTGCCGAGGAAGCACTGTGCGGCTTCTTGAAAGCGACTGCGGAGGCTTTGCGTGCCGCTGAGGCTCGCAACTTTGGCATCGCTGCGGTAACCTTGGTTATCTGGAAGTTTATCGACGTAGCCAAGCTCACAGAGGCCCTGAAGCAGACGCATGGTCGAGGCATTCGACGTTTCAAGTGCTTCTGCAATCTGACTAAAGCTCAAGGCAGATGGCGAATTGGCGAGTAATTGAAGGACTTGGAGTCCACGGCTGAGGGCTGCTGGAACTGACATGTTACAAATATGAAACTTAGTTACAAAAATGTAGAATTCAAGATAAAGTCTGTAGACTGAGCTTTGAGGAGCCGGCTATGAATGAAGCTAATTCACAAATACCAGAGCAGTGGCAAGGACTTGAAGAGAAGCCAAATATTCTGTGGATCTGCACCGACCAGCAGCGCAGCGATACGCTGGGTTGCTATGGCAATGCATTCGTGCGTACACCGACAATCGATAAGCTGGCAAGTGAAGGTGTCTTATTCGAACAGGCCTTTGCCCAGAATTCTTTGTGCACACCCAGTCGTGGTAGTTTTTTAACCGGCCGCTATCCGTCGACCAATCGCTTGCGTCAAAATGGTCAGCTCTGTCCACCGGATATTCGCATTCTACCAAAAATGTTAGCCGAACGTGGTTATGTTTGTGGTTTGTCTGGAAAATTACATTTGAGTCCCTGCGACATGCGTTTTCAAAATACCCAGACTAAGGATGATTGGTGGCGTTATAAAAATGACTATTATTTCTGGGGAACTGAAAAACGTTTAGATGATGGTTACGCTGAATTTTATTGGAACCATGCACCGGGCAGCGGATCAAATCAATACTGCAGTGATTATAATAGATGGGTGCAGGAACGTGGTGGTGAAATTCAGTATCCCAAACGCGGTGACTGTAACTCAGTGGTAAACGGCATGCCCGATGAATTACATCAAACCACCTGGGCAGTTGACCAGGCGATTAATTTTATGCAGCGCCACAAAGACATGCATTATCCGTGGTTATTTTCTTTAAATATTTTTGACCCGCATCCACATTTTGATCCAGAACCAAGCTTTTTAGAGCCGTATTTAAATAAACTCGACGACATACCCTTACCGGCTTATGTCGATGGTGAGAACGAGAAGAAGCCACAACACCATCAGAAAGAACATGGCGTTGTTGAATGGTCCGATCATGACAAGAAAATGATGGTGGCTGCGTACTGGGCCATGTGTGACCACATTGATCATCACATGAAACGTTTATTTGATGCCTTAGAAGCAAGCGGACAAAAAGATAATACGATAATTATTTTTCATTCCGACCATGGTGAATTATTAGGTGATCATAATAAATCTCCAAAGGGCCCGTTCTTGTATGATTGTAGTGTGCGGGTGCCGTTAATTATCTCTTGGCCAGGGCATATAGCCCAAGGTAAGCGAGTGAAAGGTTTGGTCGAATTAACCGATATAGCACCGACCTTAAATGATTATTTAGATCTTGGTGAAGAAGGATCGATGCAGGGCATTTCCTTACGTGAAGTGTTGGAAGATCCGAAGGATACCGAGCACGTACGCGAGAATGCTTATTGTGAATATCACAACAGTAATCCACATAAGGGTCAGCGAATTTATTTAAATATGCTGCGTACTGAGACGCATAAAATTATTGTGGCGCACTCGACCAATGAGGGCGAGCTCTACGATTTAGTGAAGGATCCAGGTGAACATCATAACCTGTGGGACGACCCGGATTATGCCGCGATTAAGTGCGATTTATTACTGCAACTATCCCATCGTCAGGCATTTACAACGGATCCACTCCCAGAACGCATTGGTATTTATTAGCCTTAAGTTTGGGAAATAAGGATTCTCACGGAGGCACAGAGTTTTTCAGCCTCTGTGCCTCTGTGTCTCCGTGAGAGATAATTAAGTGTTTGTCCTTGACGAATTGGGATATGGGCAGTAAAAGCCCCGTCATGCTACAACAACTACGACGCCGTGCTGATCGACGTGACCGCCGCCTGGAGGGCTTGAGCGGGTAGTTTGTATTGGCATTTATTAAAACCTTGCAAGCCACCTGTTTTTCAGGTGGCTTTTTTCATGCAGTATGTTTAGGAGTACAATCATGCACATAAGAGCGATGCTCGAATCGGATTACGATGCGATGATGGCGTGTTGGTTAAATACACCAGGTGTTGGTGTAAACGACTGCGACACACCGGAAGGTATTAGTGCGTATTTACGCCGTAATCCTGGATTGAGTTTGGTTGCCGAACACAACGGTAAATTAGTCGGGACTATTTTATGTGGGCATGATGGACGTCGCGCCTATGTACATCATATGTGGGTTGATACATCAATGCGGCGTTTAGGTCTCGGTAAACAATTGTTCGAACAATGCATGGAATTAATAAAACCGCTCGGACTTGGTAAAGCGCACATGATGGTGTGGACAGATAATCACAACGCACAGAAATTCTGGCACAACGTCGGCTGCGAAGAGCGCACCGATTTAAAATTATTTACCTACCACTGCGATGCCCCGGTAAAAGTGGAGGTGCAATAATGCTTAATTATTGGGTGAAGCATGTGGACCTTATCCGACGATGAAGGGGGATCGATTTTCAAATGCGAAGACAAGAGCGTAGATTTAAGTGAGATTCCAGTTGTCGTTGAAAAAATCGAGATCTGGGGTGATGTAGTGCTCAAAGTAAAAGGTGTAAACGGTTACTGCGTCGTCTTGGCAAAAAGTGGAATGGTTAAAATTCCACGAGAATATAATGATCTCATCCAGCTAGAAAATTTCGCGGATTGGCTCGAGAATTTAGATAAGTGAGAGTTCTCAGTGGAACATCGAGCAAATGAATTGGCGATATAATTTCGCGTGGCGAGATTCCCATGAAATGCCGCGAATGCGACGTGAAAACGAGTCATTTCATGCAAGGCTTGATGGTCGAAACGAGTGTCGCTTGGTTAAACATCTGTTGAACCGTTTGTACTTTTTCTAGCGTTTCGTTGATTAGTACTTTGATGATAGGCTTGTCGAGGTTTTGTTCGATATCATCGGCATTTCCATGCGTAACTATTGCCAAAATCTTACTGGCTTCTTTACGCAGTGATTCTGCAGCTGGCTGACGCAAGAATAAATTAAAGCGAATTTCATCGTCGGCTAACTGGAGCTGGTCAGCTTGTTCTTTCATGGCTTCGAGCGTAGGCAGGGTGGCGATGGTGCTTTCGAAAAAACTTTCGACACATTCGTCGAGGTTTTTTTCAATTTCTGCTTGGGTTATACCACGCATTACCCCAGATTCTTGTGCGCTCTGGTCAACTTGATCCCACGTATCCATCCCACCTTGGCCTTTGAAGAACTTGTCAGTCATCGCTTCAAACAGTGCGCTGGTATCCTTGGCGTCACCAAAGTATCCGCTCATTTTTTTATCGAGTTGTTCAAATTCTTGATGAAATGGGTTGTTCATTGATGCTCGCTGGTGAATACAAAAATGCTATGCAGTTCGTTTCAATTGTCCATTATAGATGCATGCTATCAACGCGTCAGCTATGCTGAGTAACCTTAGACACACGGTTTAACGGTCGACACGAGTGTCGCTTCATTGAACATACGTTGGACAGAACGGATTTTATCAATGTCTTCGCCTATCAATACTTTTATGATAGGTTTGTTAATCATTTTTTCAATTTCAATAGCATCAGTCTTGGTAACGATTGCGATGATTTTACTAGCTTCTTTCTTTTGCCTTTCGTTTGCTGGCTTGCGTAGGAATAAATTGTAACGGATTTGATCTTCTTTGTTTATTTGATTTGGTTCTTTTGGATACTGATCGAATTGAAATGGCTCAACGGTGTCCTCTGGTTGAGTATGTGGTAATAATCCTCGAATTTGAGAATCAGTACTGCTGTAATCGCCGAAGAAACTATCAACGCAATCATCCCAATCTTTTTGAATTTGTTCTTGGGGGATACCGCGCATCATTCCGGATTCACTTGCACTTTGACAAACGTGTTCAAATGCATCCATTCCTCCTTGACCTTTGAAAAACTCATCGGTCATGGCGGTGAATCTCGAATCTGATTCTTTGGCATCACCAAAGTAACCATTCAGCTTTTCTTCCAACTGTTCGAATTCTTGTTTTATAAAATCAGATTCTTCAGACATAATGAGCCACCTTAAGCTATGCTATATAACGGCGCATCTCTTGTCTACTATTCGTATGTTGTATAACTGAGTCAAAGAGTCATTGTTTGTTCTTATAGCTGGTATGATAAACCGTAGGCTTAAGTTTTACTGACAATGGGTACGATGAAATTACAGAGTAAAGTTACTTGCTTAAAGTAATTACAACGAGCCGATACGGAGCACTGTCGAGCAGCATAACAATCGGCTATCCATGTTTAAGCTCAAGAGCCCTCAACCGAATCTTTTTACGTAATAAAAAGTATAGTCGCACCGAACAAGTGCAGGCCGAAAATAATTGGTTTACCAATTCGGCCGGAGTGCCGCGCATGCGACGAGTAAAATAGCTAAGTACACTTTTTGATAGTGGAGACGAGTCCAGCCTCTTTGAACTTCGCATGCGCCGAATCAGCATCAGCTTTTACAACATCAATTAAAACTTTGATGAAGGGTTTTTTTACCAAGGCTTCAGCTTCATCTTTTTCTACGCTTTTGACTTCAGCAATAATTTTTATAGCCGCTTCTTTTTGTTTGGGATTGGCTGGTTTGCGCAGGAATAAATTAAATTTATCAACTTCGACACTAGCTGGTTCTAGTCCATCTGAGGGTGCTGAGCTTGCTGCTGCAGAGGATGGGCCACCAAAATCAAAGCGAATGGTTTGACCGCTGCTGGCACCAGGAAGTGCGGCATCAGCGGCAGGCGCACCAGTTGGTCCGCCTTCAAGTGCACTAGCACCATCGCTGTCACTTTCACCAAAGAAGGTGTCGGCAAAATCATTCCACTCTTCATCAACGTGTTCTTCGGTGTCACCATGTGCGACTGCGGCTTGATGAGAGACTTTGTCGACTTTGTCCCAAGATTCCATGTCACCCGAACCTTTGAAGAACTGCTGGGTCATTTCATGGAAACCAGAATCTTCTTCTTTGGCATCGGCAAAGTAATCATCCAACTTAGCGTCTAAGTCGGCGAACTCGTCAAATTCAACATCATCATCTGGTGACGACATAAGTCTTACCAATCCATTTCTGCTGTTGGGCGCTTAGGGTAACATCCGTTTCCAAACTAAGCAATAGGTGAGCGAGTCGCTCGGCTTGCTGAGTTTGAGGGGCTGTCTAGCATCTTGCGTAGTATGGATTTACACCAATTGATGCAGGACTTATTAATAGACGCCACGTGCAGTGAGGATTTACAGCATCGATGGCAAGCATCCGTAGATTCATTTACCGATGGTGTGTTTTTTCTTGAGGCTGCGTATTTGCGGTCGGCCATGAGCTACTGCCAGATCGATGAGGAACGTCAGGTTCGTATTCTAGAGACTGCTGCGCAGATTAATGCGAATAACGCGCTGCAATTATTCACATGGCATGCTTATCAGCGTTTGGTTTTTGACCTTGATGGACCATCGCTACTACAGTGGCCAAATATGGACGCTTATTTTAACAAGTCCGGTGGTGCCTTGTATTTAATTGTGATGATGGGCGCGCTAAAAGACGTTCGTGCAGCTTGTGAGGCGAAAAATATTCCAGAGGAAATAATTCACGACACCTGTTACCAATTTGCCGCTTACTGCAAAGTCTATGAACACGGTCATGACGGTGAGGTAGGCATTAATATTGGTTCAGTCAATTGGTCACGGCATTATGTGCGTGGTGATTTATATCGCTTGGGCCGAATGGAATTTATGCTCAAGCCCTTACCTGATCACCAACATGTGTTTAAGCATAAAACAGACGGACGTGTTCTTATGTTGCTCGGACACGAGCAGTACATGACTGATGAAGGTTATTATTTTATTGATGGCGATGATGAATTAAAAAAATGGCAGAGCTCACTCACATTCAATGAAGAATCCTATATTGGTTATCCAATTAATCCGAACGGTCAGGCACAATTAGAGCTTGTTACTTTGGATGCGCGTGAGTGGGAATATTATCTTAAACCGGGTGACCCAGTCTTAGATTTACATATTCCTTCTGGTGGCGGTATGACCTTAGAAAAGTGCCAGGATTCTTTTGTACGTGGCTTTAAATTCTTTGATACCTATTTTAAAGATCTTGGTTCGGCCAAGGCTGTGAACTGTAGTTCGTGGATTTTTAATCCTGATTTAGAACATATTCTACCTGGATCAAATTTAGCGCAATTAATTGCCGCTGGTTATTGTTACCCATTTCCATCGAGCGGTCGAGATGGATTACGATTTATTTTCGGTCGCGAGTACGATGATCTAGATGATTACCCGCAGAACACCAGCCTAGAAAAGGCTTTTATTCAAAAGCTTAAAAATGGCGAGCGCTTACGTAACGGCGGCTGGCTAATACTTCGTGAACACGCGGATAAATGTGCTGAGCAAGTTTATAGAAGCCAATAAATTCGCAGGTTTAAATTTTCAACCACAGATGAACACGAAAGTGCACAGATATAATTATCTGTGATTAATTGTGTTAATCTGTGGTGGAAAGTATTTAGATTTAAGCCTGAGGACGCTCTTTTAATACGTCCGAAGCCGTGTCAGCTTCAACTTCGGTAATGCCCAGATCTTCTTCTTCGCTAACCGGTAGCGGAATGCTTAAGGCAATCATGGTTAAATCGTCGCCAACGTCATTGTTGGAGAAGACTTTTACTTCATCAGCAAGTGCAGTAACTAAATCTTCAGGTGGGAGGTCATAATTATTGATGATTGAAGAAATAACGCGGAAATGTCCGTATTCTTCGTTTTGATCATCCATAGCTTCGATGATGCCGTCAGAATATTGAACCAGGCAATCACCTTCATCTAATTGAATGGTACTGACGCGTAAGCTGTTTTGAAATAATTTGCCGCCGATTAACCCCATGGCCATGCCTTTTTGGCCAATGCGTCGCGCAACAACTTCTTTGTGTAAATTAATTAATAAGCACGGATGGTGCCCGGCTAAAATACAATTTAATTCATCAGTTTCGGTGTCGAGAACGGCGGCGAATCCGGTGATAAATTGGCCACTGAGTAAGTCAGCTTTAATTTCGTCGTTTAATTGGGTGACGATTTCGACCAAGTCACTGCACGAGCGCGTAATTAAGCGCAGGGTTTTCATGGCGCTTGAAACAACCAGCGCAGCTTGAACACCGTGACCGGTAACGTCGCCAAGCATGATGAAGAAACGCGTTTCATCTAATGGAATAACCGTGTAAAAATCACCGCTGACTTGGCTGTAGCCTTCGTAGTGCACTGCAAATTCATAATTCGGTATTTCTGGAATTTTACCCATGGCCTGGGTTTGGATTTCAACGGCACGTTTTAAATCAGCATCAGCATGTTGCTCTTCTTCGCGGCGTTTTTCTTCTTCCTTGGCCTGCTCATCTTCATGGGTGCGGCGTTGGCGCAATAATTCACTGAGTTCAGCATCTTCTTTAAAAACACCTTGAGCAGCATATGGGCATTGGCTGAGCAACGCGGCAATTTGTGCAATGGTGTTGCGATTAATATTTTTTTGTGGTGCGTTTACTTCATCCATCCATGCACCGGAAAATGGATTGAGCCAGCCGCGTCCTTCTTTGCCAAAAAGGCGCAGACGTGGATCATGCGGAATCATGCGTTCGACATCAATGGTCCAGCGTAAATATAAGAGCCGCGACATCGGCATGCAGTTTTGATCTTTGTAGGACGGAACGCGTTGCAGATGCATCGCAGCCGTTTTTTCGGCATTTTCATCAATCGGAATTGCTGATCCGGTGTAGGGATCGATCCAGGTTAATCCGTCTAGGGTCACAATTTGAAAGAGAGGATCGCGCTCGATGCGTTCCATCAAATCGGGTGGCAGGGTCATGCGACGACGTTCACGGCCACCGCGCTCTGGGCGTTCACCGCGACGACCTTCGGCACCACGTTCACCACGGCGGGTGCTCATGGTTTGACGACGAGCATCAGCTCCGCGACCACGTACGGTGTCACGACGAGAAAAGGAATCACGGCGTGATTGGCGTGCTTCTTCACGATCACCCGTGCGTCGACGACCGCTAGCACTGCCATCACGTTGATTTTCTCTGCCTGAGCGTCTTGGTGCTCTAGCCATTTTTACTATCTGCCATCCTCGTTGTGCTTATAGGTCAAACCACGCTATACACATCTATTCCATCCTCAACCATTTGTGTCTAAATACTGGTGATATTGTTCATTATGTCGAAGCGTGATCGTGCTGAAAGCTATTGCCAAATTGGGCTGCGGCGAGGTTGTTACGGCTACTGCGTTGGTCGATGGCGTAGGTGATCATGCCGACCAGATAGGGTTGCCACTCATCTTGGTGTTGGATCTCTTCGAGCACGGCTTTGAGGCAGGCCAGCTGCTCGTAATTGAGATCATCACGTACCATTTGGCCAACAAATTCACTCAATGCTTGCTGCTGATCGGCACAGAATCCATCAAGAGCATATTGTCTGGCCTGGCGAACTTGCAGGGCATCAAAACTCTCAGCGAAGCCCTTCCAATCGGCCTTACTGGCATCTTCACTACCATCCCATGCTTCGCGATGTTGTAACCAGCGTGATTCGAAGAGGTGGAAGAATAAAATGAAGACGGCCTGTTTCTGGAATACACCGGTGTAGAGCTTGCACATTTTGCGTAACAATACACACAGGCGGATACCACGCGTCGCGTCGCGCCACAAGCCGCCATTGTTGAGTGACAGTCGGGCAAAGCGGCGAGCGCACAGCAGTGAGGCACGGTCGATTAAGGATTCGACGCTGTGACCTGCGTCCAACCAGGCAGCTACTTGATCAAATACAGCAACGACCGAACCCTTATCTAAGCAATCAGCGATCGCATCTGGCTCAACAGCATCGATGTCTTTTGCGTTGCTCGCCGTTACTTGATGTTCTTGCAACCAAGCCATCGCTTCCTGGGCATCAGCATTGGCCTGCGGTCTGGTTGCGCCCATGATCCAGGCAATTTCTGCGGCGAAAATATGATCGAGTCGATCGCTGCCTAATTGATCGCGCAAGTCTAAGCAGATAGCCAAGCCCATCACAATTTCGGCATGATGAATAAATTGTGCTGAAGTTGCTAAGCTCAGTAATTGTTCATGTAATGCATGATCGCTAAAATTACTGCTTAATAAAATACGTTCGATACCGAGGGCTGATGATTCGCTAGTATAAAAAGCCAGCATGTCTTGCAGTCGTTGCGCATCATTGGCATCAGGCAGGGGGACGACATCAGTGCGAAAACCTGATGGACCGCTGGCTATGCTGCAACCCTGTAATAGCGCTGAAACTTTTTCTTTGTCTGGAATAAATGTGCTGAGATCACTACAAACTTGAATGGCGTGTAATTCACGAATGCCTTGCATTGATTGATGGGCACGAATGGCATGTTCAAATGCTTGTTGGAAAGCTTCGCAATTAAATTCTTCAAGCGCTACATCATCGTGAATAGTTTGGGCAATCACTTTGGCCAATAAAAAGCGGTCACCTTGCATCATCGATTCACGTAAAAGTCGTTTCCAATTATCATTTTTAGCGCTGTCGTTGGTCTTTTTAATAAACAATGCATCATTTTCGATTTTATGTTCATAAACTGGTAAATCGTCACAGGCACCGCGATAGCAACCGCCGTGTTTTAAATCGAAGTCCCATTTATGCCAAGCACAGGTAACAATGCCGTTGCGAATGGTACCTTTGCTCATCGGATAGCCCATGTGTGGGCAACGTGCTCCGGTTATGTAAAATTTATCATTCACATAAAAAACGGTTACGCCGGCAATGTTGCGTGCACTGCCATTGCTAAATTCGTTGACCTTGGCTATTTCTTTCCATTCGCTCATATGCGACTCCTGCCAGAGACTCGCACAAAGGGAGCGTCTACAAAATAAAAAATCTGAGAAAGATCTCAGATTTTGCTCATATTACAGCGATGAGATAATCTTAGGCGAGTGTTTTCTTGACCGTATCAAGAAGAACTTCGCGTGTTACTGGCTTATTCAGCGTGGCGTTGACACCAAGCTCATTTGCCGCAGCAAGGTTTTGACCTGTGTGGCCGCGTGGGGCGCCGCCAGACATGGCAATGATTTTTGCCTCAGGAAAACCTTCACGAATGTTGGTTATTAAACTGATCCCTGGTACACGAGGCATATACATGTCAGTGATAATTAAATCATGATGACCTTGTAGATATTTTTTAATACCGATGTCGCCATCTTCAGCGGTCTCTACTTCGTAACCACCAGAGGTTAACAAGTCGCAGGTTATTTTTAGCAAATCCTCATCGTCATCGACTACTAAAATTCGCTTCTTTTGTTTTGCTTGTTGCAGACGTTGCGTTTTAAGTTTCAGAGATGCCATGATTTAATGTGTTTATTATTTCTTATGTGTTTTTGGTGGTTAAAGTGTGACAAATTGTAGAGTGATAATGTTAATTGTGAAGAAAAATTCACTCAATAAGGCTAAGTAATATAAAGCTTTATTAATAATGGGTTTAAAAGACCTACCCTACTAATAATTATTTACGTTCACAAATAATGTGGTGTACTAAAGCAGTGGGACACTCATGCGTAAGCTATAGTTCTGCTCAATATTTATACATTTCTATCGTCTGATCTTTGGTGCATCAAAACGTACTTCAAAAATCCAAATGCGACGCGTTGCATTAATAATGCTGTTTGTTTCAGGATCGACACGCATCGGTACAATTTGTTCTTTGCATTCAGCGGTGATGCTGTAACCGCGCTCGGTCAAAACATCGACAATCATTTCAATGCACATTTCTTTATCGAGCAAAGAATCCTCGAGACGAATATTTGCACGCCCTGCAGCAGCATGTCGTTTAATAATCGGTACCATATCGGTTTCAATCAGTGTAATAACCTTAGCAAATAATTCGGCATGGCGATGACGGTAATTGTCTAAGCGTTTAACCAATTTATGGCGCACATGGGCGGTTAGTTCACTGGCAACCGGAATGCTGTGAATGCTATCAAAGGTGTCTTCGCCAAGTTCTAAGGAACTTTGATAAGCAAAACCTTCTTCAATGCTTTTTTCAACAACTTCAATTGGTTGGTTGGCATCGACGAAGTGATAATGAAAAGAATCACGGAGACTTTGCAGTGCATCATAAGTTTGGTTTTTAAATACTTCATAACGTTCACGAGCCAGCGATTCATCAAGGTCGGTCGGACGAATTGGTAAAATTTCACCATCGCCAGATTTTTTAACGCGTGAATTATACTCTTGAATTTCACGACCACGTTTTAATTGGCGTTCAATCGAAACATTTTCGCGGACATAGAGAATGGTAATGCGGAAAATAGGACGGCGGAATTGAGGACCTATTGGTGTATCGAAAAATTCACGACGCAGTTCCATCATTTTATTGTAGAATAGACGGACGCATTCGACTTGGACTTTGGTGCGTGGGAATCCATCAACGACCACGCCGCTTTCATAACGTGGTTTTAGCAGTTCACGCAATAAAATTTCGAAGGTCTCAGCATCTCCCACCAAATGGCCAGCATCTTTAATCGCTTGCATCTCTGGCGTGTTGAGGAGGTCACTCATCACGATTGGATCAGCGGTAATATCACGTACGCGTTTGATGAAGGGGGTATTGGTACCTTTACCAGCGCCAGGCGCACCACCCAGCCACATGATCTCTTTTGGAAAGATCAGTTTTTCTTTGCCACCGACCTCTTTGGTCACGGCTTTCATGGCCTGTTTGAAAATATTTTGGGCATTGCGTAGATCGATCTTGGTATCGCGCTTTTGTAGTTCTTTCTTGGCGGCCTCGGCCATCTACGCCTCCTTGTCGTCGGACGGCGCAGTCTGCCACCTGATCAGAGCAGTTCAAAGGCTTTGCGTTGCCAAATCATGTTATATAACCGCCGCCCGTTCAGTACTGTAAATCTCAAAACAGGGGTTTGCCCCACGATACGGAGAGATGGCAGAGCGGCTGAATGCGGTGGTTTTGAAAACCATTGTACTGCAAGGTACCGGGGGTTCGAATCCCTCTCTCTCCGCCATAAACCCCAGGCCTATTAGCCTGGGGTTTATTTTTTGTGTAATTGATCTATTTTACAGCACTTAGAGAGATTAATCATGATTCTTTCATTTAAATCGTGACTCTCTGTGACAATCAAATAACGATTTTAAGACACATATTTTCCACAATGATATGAGCTAACAAACCTGAATATTTAAGGGAAGGAAATAAGGCATGGCTAGAAAATTTGAAAAACATGAACTGTCAATGGGCTTCTTTGGTGCGGAGATAGTATTCGTATAGATACATCTCTGGATGGCCAGCTATTTCTGAAATTTATGCATTCAAAAGCGTATGTTTTCTATTTTTGGCTATTTCTTTGGTATAATTATTTTCATTTGGTTGTGGGGTGAATGGTAAAGAGGGTTATCATATACTAAAAATTTAGCCAAGAATCAAACTTCATTCGAGTGATTGTGGGTTTTACACAGAGAATGTAGATGAATTTTAATCAACTTAGTTTTCTGGCACAGTCAACTCACTGACGGTAATATTACAAGATGGGGTTAGGTTATCTTCTTGGATTATTGTGCATAGAGTTATAGGCAAGACTCATCCAAGCACTCTCTAAGTACCTATATAAAATATATTTAAGAATGACGACTTTTTGTGCATTAATTTTGCATGAAATGTGTGTCACTCTTTTTATGTCTAATTTAACATAGTGAGACAAAAAAGCTTACTACGAAGTCATTAGTCACTAATATGATGACAGTTATAATTATAGTACATCGCTGCTACTGAGTTAATTCGATGAAATTGGAGTCAGTGAATAGAGCATGTTACTACCAAGTTTTATGAGAGAGTGAGATCATTTATTTATGAGATTACGTACGCAACTATTGTTGGGTTTTTTGCTCGTATTCGCGTTAATGATTATTATTGCCAGTGTTACCTATAAAGGAACGACCGATTTAATTAACACTTCGAAATGGGTGTCCCATACGCATTCAGTAATCGGTAAGGCGCATTTAATAGAAAAGTTATTAGTCGATATGGAAACGGGCCAGCGCGGTTTTTTGATCACTGGTAATGATGATTTTCTCGAGCCATACAACGATGGTATTGCTGCTTATGAAGAAACGATGTCTGCGTTAATGGCGCAGGTTTCAGACAATCCATCACAAGTCGATGCGCTACGAAAAATAGACACGGTAGTGGCCGATTGGCATAAATTAGCAGCACGACCTGAGATTGAAGAGCGACGGAAAATTGCGGAAGGTACCATAGACGCCGAGTATTTGCAAACCGTGTTGTCCGAAGGAGTGGGTAAGGGCATTTTAGATAAGATGCGCGTGTTGATGGATGACATGAAAGAACGTTTTCGTAAGGATGGGAATATAAAAGGCGTATCGCTGATTATTGCCTTTGCCAAGGCAATGGTTGATCAAGAGACCGGCCAACGTGGTTTTCTGGTCACTGGGAAGGATGAATTTCTACAACCTTACCGTCAGGGCCAGATCGATTTAAAGCAGCATGTGAGTGCGCTTCATCGTTTGCTTGGTAATGCGCATAATCGTATTGCAACGGATAAACACCTCAATGAGTTGGAGCGTTTAAGTGAAAAATGGTTAAAGGAAGTTGGTCGTCCAGAAATTGACTTGCGTCGTCAATGTGATGCGGGGACTAAAACGCAACAAGACATTGAGCAGCGTCTCGTATTGGGAGAGGGAAAGTCTATTGTCGATGCAATGCGGGTGGTCATAGCGAGCTTGGATGAGAGTTTTACGGCAGCAGAAAACCAATTGGCGCGCACTTACATGGTTTTATTGGTAAAGGCCATGGTGGATCAGGAAACAGGTCAGCGAGGGTTTTTGTTAACAGGTAAAGATAATTTTCTTGAGCCGTATCTGAGTGGTCAAAAATTATTTAAGCAAACTATTACTGATATGCGTGCATTGAATGCAAATGCTTATGACATTGCAGCAATGAAGGCCGATCTACAGCAGTTAGAGCAGCTCGCTGTTGAATGGAAACAAAAGGCTGCAGTGCCTGAGATTAATGCGCGTTTGAAAATGAATACTTCGACATTGTCACTTAAGACGGTGCGACGGATGATTGAAGCAAAAACAGGTAAAAATATTTTTGATGATTTGCGCTTAAAAATTGGCGCATTTGTTGAGGTGGAAAAGGGACTACTTAAAATACGTGAAAAGGATTCCGCAGCATCTGTCGATCTCAATATAAGTTTTGTTTTTTTTGGTACGCTATTGGCCATTGTATTGGGTGTTATTGGTATGCTATTTGTGACACGTTCGATTTTAACCCAAGTAGGTGGTGAGCCTGCCGATATTGCGGCTTTGACCGAGCAGATAGCAAGCGGAGATCTCAATACCGATGTGAGTGGGGCAACTGGTATTTTAGGATCAGTTGGGGAGATGGTTGGGGTACTAAAGCAGGTGACTGAGCAAGCTAATGTGATTGCAACTGGTGATTATACGTCCGATGTAAAGCCGCGCAGTGATGTTGATGAAC
The DNA here is from genome assembly GCA_028280785.1 of Planctomycetota bacterium. Classification (GTDB taxonomy): domain Bacteria; phylum Planctomycetota; class UBA11346; order UBA11346; family UBA11346; genus JANQLF01. The sequence continues at coordinate 46,163 of JANQLF010000212.1, read as the reverse complement.
TGGGCATAGCATTACAAAGTATGACGCAAACACTTCGTGATAATCGCGACCAAGCTGAACGCGACGATTGGTTAAAATCTGGCATTGCTCAACTCAACGAAGTGATGCGTGGCGATCCGACTATCGAATCGTTGTCAACAGCTGTGATTACAGAGCTGGCAACGTATTTAAATGCACAGATAGGTGCTTTTTTTATAGTGGAAGACGAAGAAGAAGTACTGTTGCGATTGCAGGGAACTTATGCCTATACCCAGCGAAAAAACGTATCGAATGTCTTTAAATTGGGTGAGGGTCTTGTTGGTCAGGCGGCCTTAGAGAAACAGCAGATCGTTATTGAGCAAGTTCCTGAAGATTACATTACGGTGACGTCATCCTTGGGTGAACATGTCCCGCACTTTATATGTGTCACGCCGATTCTTTATGAAGACAAGATTCGTGGTGTGATTGAAATAGCTTTGTTTGAAGCATTAAACGAACAACAGTTGCAGTATCTCTCTCAAGCAGCCATTGCACTCGCGATTGCGGTTGAGAGTGCGCAGAGTCGAACCGATTTGGCTGAATCCTTAAAAGAATCACAGCAATTATCGGAAGAATTACAAACACAGCAGGAAGAATTAAAATCTGCAAATGAAGAGTTGGAAGAGCAAACCCAACGTTTGGTAGAGTCAGAGAAGAAATTAAAAGCACAACAAGAAGAGCTGCAGGTGACCAATGAGGAACTCGAAGAGAAGCATGAGTTATTAGAAAAACAGAATACGGAAGTTCAAAAGGCTAAACTGCAGGTGGAGGAACAGGCAGAAGAAGTAGCTTTGGCGAGTAAATATAAGTCAGAATTTTTGGCGAATATGTCGCATGAACTACGTACACCGTTAAATAGTTTATTGTTATTGGCACAAGGATTAGCTCAAAATAAAGACGGTAATCTTGATGAAGACCAAGTGCAGTCTGCGCGAATAATTCACAGTAGTGGTAGTGATCTGCTCAATTTAATTAATGAAATTTTGGATTTATCTAAAATTGAAGCTGGTCGTATGGAGATTCAGGCGAGTTCAGTGCGACTCCAGGATGTGGCAACAAGTATTCGTCAAACTTTTACCCATGTTGCTGAAGAGGGTGGTAATACGCTCAAAGTAGAAGTGGGTGATGATGCGCCAATGGCATTTGTTACTGATCGTCAGCGTCTTGAGCAAATCATTAAGAATTTATTGTCAAATGCGATCAAATTCACAGAAAATGGAACGGTAACAGTGCAATTTAATCGACCATTGCAGGGAGTAGATTTATCGCGTAGTGGATTGCATGCTGATAATAGCTTGGCTATAGCAGTCTCTGACACTGGTATTGGTATAGACGCAGAACAACAGCGCGTCATTTTTGAAGCTTTTCAGCAAGCTGATGGCGGTACTTCGCGTAAATATGGTGGAACAGGTTTAGGGCTCTCTATTTCTAGAGAATTAGCCAATTTATTACATGGAGAAATTCAGTTACATAGTAGCCCTGGCGAAGGGTCGACGTTTACACTATATATACCGTTAGACTTGGCACAGGTAGCACAAGTTCCTACGCAGAACCTCGTATCATCGCCTGTAGGTAGTGAGCGACCCACTCAACAGTCGGCACCAATGACAATTCCAAAATCCGTTGCTGATGATCGTGATGCTATCAAGAAAGATGATCGTCGCATTTTAGTAATTGAAGATGATTCCAAATTCGCGCAGCTTTTACTAGATAAATGTCATGACAAAGATTTTAAATGCTTGGTTGCCGCTACAGGAGAAGAGGGGCTTGAGCTTGCTAAGGAATTTATGCCCAATGCGATCATGTTGGATATTCAGTTACCAGGTATGGATGGTCTGGCGGTTCTCGCTGCATTAAAAGATGATATTCATACAAGACATATACCTGTGCATATCATGTCCGTAGATGAATATACGAGTGCTGCTATGAAGGCAGGCGCTGTTGGTTACGCGGTAAAACCACTTGATTTAAATACACTAGAACAGGCATTTACGAAATTGGAACAATTCTCAGAAGGGCAATCGCGTAGTGTCCTGGTGGTTGAAGACGATGAAAAAATAAGACAAGAAACGGTCAGTTTATTATCAGGGAAAAATATTACCGTTGATGAAGCGGCGACAGGCGAGGAAGCCATTAATAAATTACGTGATGGATCTTATGATTGTGTGGTCCTCGATTTGATTCTTCCTGATTCACATGGCGATGTGATACTCAATTCTTTGGAACAAGAAGGAGTGGCGTTGCCTCCAGTTATTATTCATACGGCGTCCGATTTATCACGCGATGAAGAAGTGGGATTGCGAGAATTTGCCGAATCGATAGTGATTAAAGATGTACGCTCACAGGAACGATTACTTGATGAAGTGTCGCTCTTCCTGCACCAAGTGGTCAGTAAAATGCCGCAGAAAAAACGTAAAATTATTCGTGATCTACACGACACCGATGATTTATTGCAAGGAAAAAAAGTGCTTCTGGTTGAAGATGATATGCGCACGAGTTTTGCTATGGCGCGATTGCTCAGTGAGCGGGGTATGATTGCAGTAAAGGCAGAAAACGGTGAAAAAGCGCTCAAGCAATTGGAGGAACATCCGGACATCACCCTCGTGCTGATGGATATCATGATGCCCGTTATGGATGGCTATGAAACGATGCAAAAAATTCGTGAACAGGATGCCTATGCTAAACTGCCTATTATTGCATTAACGGCCAAGGCTATGCCTGAGGATCGTGAAAAATGTCTAGCAGTTGGCGCTAATGATTATTTACCTAAGCCAGTGGATACAGCGCGCTTGATTTCGCTTATTCGAGTATGGTTATACAGATGAGGTGCATTGGGGTTTAAAGGATGGTGGAAGAACGAACAGAGAACTTAGAACTCGAGTTACTCTTAGACGCGATCTATAAGCGTTGGGGTTATGATTTTCGCTCTTATGCACACGCTTCCATTCTACGTCGCACGAAACAATTTCTTATGGAGTCTGGTTGTAGTTCTATCTCTGAAATAATTCCCAAAGTCATTCATGATCGCGAATGTTTTTCGCAGCTAGCTCAGCGCTACTCGATACCGGTGACTGAGATGTTCCGTGATCCACAAGTGTATTTAGCCTTAAGAGAAAGGGTTATTCCTATGCTAAAAACGTGGCCACATTTTAAAATTTGGCATGCTGGCTGTGCTACTGGAGAAGAAGTCTATTCTTTAGCTATATTGTTGTGGGAGGCAGGTATCTACGAGCGAGCAACCATTTATGCAACTGATTTTAATGACGCCGTACTCGATCATGCTAAGGAAGGAGTTTATGAAGTTGAACGCATGAAGGAAGCAACACGTAATTATCAACTAGCTGGCGGCAGGGAATCTTTCGCCAACTATTTTCATGTGCGCTATAACGCTGCTGTTATAGATCCGAAGCTTAAGGAGCGAATTGTATTTTCTGGGCATAATTTGGCATGTGAGGGATCGTTTGGAGAAATGCATGTCGTTTTTTGTAGAAATGTGTTGATCTACTTTAATCGTGATTTGCAGAATCGTGCATTAAATCTATTTACCGAAAGTTTGGTTTTTGGAGGTTTTTTATGTTTGGGAACCAAAGAAACGCTGCGTTTTAGTGATGTGCATGACCAATATGAGTCGGTTGATAAAAAGCTACGAATTTTTAAAAATACAGGTGCCGCATGCGATTCATAGAGGGAGTCGAGTGGGGTGTTTACCGAGCAGTCGTCATAGGCGGATCTGCTGGTGCGCTTGATCCACTAAAAGCCATTCTTTCAAGAATGAAGAATGATTTTAGCTTGATTATTTTAGTTGTTCAACATTTGCATGCGAGTGATAATGGTTCTTTTGCTGAATACTTAGATGGAGTTGTCGAAGTGCACGTACGTGAACCGTGCGATAAAGAGCAATTACAGCCTGGCGTCGTGTATATAGCACCAGCAAATTATCATATGCTTGTTGAAGCGGATTATTCCATCAGTTTGACTGTCGATGAACGCGTCAATTGGTCACGTCCATCTATCGATGTGTTATTCGAAAGTGCAGCGCAGATATGGGGTGATGCAACAGTAGCAATTATTTTATCAGGAGCGAATCATGATGGTACCGAGGGGATGCGTAGTATAAAAGCAGCTGGTGGTCTCACTATTGTACAAGATCCAGATCATGCCGATACGCCAGAAATGCCACGGGCGGCCATTCAAGCTGATATTGTTGATATGGTTGTGTCTGAAGCAGATATCGCTCAGATTTTAGTAGAATTACATGAACGAGGGCAGTCATGATGCAATCGTTCATTGATTTAAACGTGAAAGGATACAGCTATGGCTGGGAAGCAAAAAATCCTCATCGTGGATGATAAGTTGGAAAATTTAGTGGTATTGGAAAAGGTACTCGAAGATTTAGACGTCGAGGTCATTGGTGCTCGCAGCGGTAACGCAGCTTTGGCAAAAACACTAGACCATAAATTTTCGATGGCGATTTTGGATGTTGCCATGCCGGGAATGGACGGTTACGAGTTGGCAGGACATTTGCGTGGTGACGCAGATATGCAGTTAATGCCAATAATTTTTGTGACAGCGAGTTACGCTGATGAGCGCGATGAGTTTGCAGGTTATGAAGCTGGTGGTATTGATTTTATCGAAAAGCCCTATTCCCCGGCGATTCTTCTCACTAAAGTATCGATGTTTTTAGAGATGGATCGTGCTCGTGGTGATCTGGAAGAGGCCAACTTACGTTTGCAGCAAATCGGAGAGGCGAAGAGTCGTTTTTTATCTTCGATGAGTCACGAATTACGTACACCTATGAATGCAGTGTTGGGTTTCACTGATTTGCTTAGAGGTAAAAACTTTGGTGATTTAAATGAAAAGCAGGAGCATTATTTGCGGTTAATTAATCAAAGTGGTCAACATTTGCTCAGTTTGATTAACGATTTATTAGATATGGCAAAAATTGATGCAGGTGCTATGGAGGTGAATTGGGAGATGTTTCCAGCGGAAGAAGTGGTTGATGCCATGATTCAGATGATGTCAGCACAATTTCGTAAGAAATCTATTAATGTGATAAAAGAAATAGATGAGTCTTTTATTGTTGTGAGGGGTGAAACTGGTAAATGTCGGCAGATTCTATTAAACCTTATGTCGAATGCACAGAAGTTTACTGACGAAGGTGGTGAGGTAACCATCGGTATTTCCAAAGTTGATAGAGATTATGCTAAATTTTATATTAGCGATACGGGCATTGGTATTAATGAAAAAGATCGAGAAAAAATATTCTCAGAATTTTTCCAATCACAACAAACGCAAGATGCTAACGCAGAGGGTTCCGGAATTGGTTTGGCCTTAACCAGACGTCTGGTCGATTTACATGGTGGTGAAATAGGTGTTGATAGTAAGCCTGGAAAAGGCAGTACATTTTGGTTTACTTTGCCGCTTGGTGAAGTCGACGATGAAGATTCTAGCAGTGAGGAGTCTGGATCACATAGTCGCTTAACGAGTGTGAATAAAAGGGAGATGCATATTTTAATTGCAGAAGATAATGATTTAAATTTGTCGATGATGTTAGATATGTTAAGTATTCGTAGCTACAAAGTATCGGTCGCCCATAACGGACAAGAGGCAGTGGACTTGGTGCAGACGCTGCATCCAGACGTGGTATTGATGGATATTCGTATGCCGATTATGGATGGGATCGAAGCTACTAAGCAAATTCGTTCTATTAAAGAATTTGAAGACCTACCTATTATAGCATTATCAGCTAGTGTTGCTGCCAAAGAGCAAGAAGAACAGATTGCAGCTGGATGCACTCTTCATTTATCAAAACCGATACAAACAAAGCTGCTATTTGAAACCTTAGATCAATACGAGACGTCTCGAGAGCATGGATAGAAGCATGTGCAGCACATGTTGCGAATTAGAACATCACCAGTGTATTTATACATAAATAATTTAAATTAATGAATGGGGTGTCTCTCCGAGCGGGCTCCACGCTTTACTCCTTTTCCATCAAGCTTCGCAGCAAGTACTATGCTCTTGACGTTTGGCTTGCTGCGTAAACTGTCCGATTCCGCAGTTCGAATCCCTTTTATTGAGTGCGTTACTGGGAATGCGGACGTTTATGTCCGCATTGAGTCGCGGGAATCTCGGCTTCGCTTGGTTCCTGGTTTATCTAGCTTCGTAGGTTTTTGTTTCCTGGGGTGAATACGGTTAATTTGCCTTGCAAATTATTGAGGCCATGGGCATGGCCTCATTGTCGAACGTAGCGCGACGAAGTCCTCGCAGCGTAGTGAGGAGACGAGGAGATGATTGTCGAGCTCCAGCTCGGCCGTTGTGTAGTGAACTTAAATATTACTCGACGTTTAACATAACTATGAACATTCCAGAAATACTCACCCACGGCGCCGTGCAATTCGTTTTAATATTTGCTATCTTCCTATTTGAGATCCACAGGCATTATCGAATTACAGATCGAAAAAGAATAGCTAATCATATTTTGCTTTGGTCACTTGTGGTATTGCTGCTGTTTTGCATGTTTACTTACATTATTTTTTATTTCACGTATTTCATTTGTATTATTTTAGTTGCATTGATCTACGCGATCTATCAGATCATTGATGATAAACATAGGGCACGTCTAGTTGTGTGTTCATTGAGTGGCTTAATGATTTGTGGATATATGAGCTCACTTTTAACGTTACATGATGCGCGAAATGATAGTGTTAATCAATTGTTGATTTGGAAAAAATGTTCACTCGAGGAAGTTCAAATCTACGAACCCGATTATTTTAGATTGGAAGACTATTGGAGCCAGTTTTCATCTGAAAATAGAGATCGGTCGAAAAAAATGATCTATGTTTCGCCTCATCTCAATGGCATGCCGTTTCTCGTGCATACTGAATTTGGCCATGAATTTCAAGGTTGGGCTACTTTTTATATTGGATTCTTTGGATTAGAATGGAGAATTATAACAATAACGACAAGATTTAGCAGTATGTAAATAATTCATATAGATTTACTACCACATACTCTATTCTCATGTCACTTTGACCAAATAACTCAATGGTAAGCTTTGGCACGCTTTGCGCATCTAGGTAGCAGATGTCGTATCGTTTTGTCAGTATTCTTGTTTATACCGCTATCTTAGTGGGGCCGGTGCCAGCGAATCTTTCGCTGCAGGTGGGGAATACGACGTGCCAAGCGACTAACACGCAATTGAGTGTTAAATGTCGTCATGTAGGTGGCGCGGCTTTGCTTTGTGTGCAACAAAAGTTTAAGAAATTAACTGGCCCTGACACAAGCTTAAGTAAACATGCACAACAACGACATACACAAAGTGATGTTTATGCCTTTGATAAATCATCACTTATAGATGTAAGCCATGGCGCGGCTTGGTTGCGACATAAAAAATCAATTGAGCTCCTGATTTAAACGAATTGGAATAACTATGTGTTCGATTGTGATCGAACGCCGTATCCAATTCATACAATATATTCATAAGTGCAGATTTCTGACTACTCAATATTGTTTCATTATTTTATCAGGAAATTTATTATGTCATTATTATTAACTCCCGTCGCGTTAATTTGTCCAATATTTAGCAGTGCAACGGCTGCCCTGACGCAGGCACCACAAAGCCGTGATGATGCGCATATTGCGCGAGAACAAGCGATGTGTCGAATAGCTACGAATGATATGGGCGTGACAAACGTCAGTGTCGGGATGCATACAGTTGCCATTTATCCCATTCATTATGTCGAGTCGGAAAAGCCGTATATCACCTTTTCGATGAAGTTGGTCAGTCAAATGAGTCCGGTTAAAATCCAGATGTGGACTGGCTCAGCCGACCAACAGCGGATAAGTGACAAGGTGACGCTCTATTTAGATAAAGAGGAATTTAAACTGCCGTTAATTTATCCTGCTGGCGATTTGAATCTACAGCGTGATCGATTGTGTTTATCATTTGATAACGGCCATGGATCGCAGACAGAGGCGCATATTCAGTTACATGCATAAGTAAGCTTATTGGAGCGGCGTCCAATGTGGGCGCCGTGCTGCGCTGTCGGTAGATGAGATGCAGACTTTGTATTTTCAATGTCGAATCGCTCCATAGCGTAGCTATTATGCGTTTGCAGCCGCTTCAGTGGTCTTGGAATTATCTTTGTGCGGCGTGGCTTCTGTGTGTGCTATTGGCTGCGTATACTGTTGCAGTGGTGTCTGGCTTTACGACTTCGCCATTTATGGCATTGATGGTGTCGTTGTGGAGCATGAAGATACTCTATCTACTACCATTGCTCTTGTTAATTCCGCACTTGCAAAAATGGTGGGGAATAGTTTTAATATTGCTGCCGATGCTTGGATGTTTTATCTGGCAGGTGGCATCGCTTGAACTGTACGCTGTCCAGTGTCGTTTTTTATCATTTGAGGAATTAACAACGCTGTGGTCTCAAGCTGATACGAGGCCGCTTATTACTGAGCAATTGTTTTCGTTTGCGGTTTTATTCTTTATAATTGCTTTTTATGCAGTGTTTTTTTTGAGTGCGCATCTTCTCGAACGTTATCTAGCGCAGCGTTACGCTGCCGGTGTTGTACCGATGGTTGTTCTGGCACTTCTAATTGGAAGTTTTTATGTCAGTGAACGAAAGGAGATGTATTACCAGTTTAAACCGGCGCAGATGTCATGTATGCCCTGGTCATGGTTGAGCTCATCGAATGGACAACGACCAATTGCCCGTTTGTCAGTTGCTGAAGAAAAATGGGATGAAGCTAATGAGCTTTTTTGGCAAGCCGGTCCATCTGCTGTTACTCGGCTTGCATCTCCTGCTTATAAAAATCGTAGTATCATTGTTATTTTGATGGAATCACATGGATCACATTACTTAGACGAAATTGGCAAGGGCAGTGTCGATCACAAAGCGAGTTCACCATTTTTATCGCAATTAGCTCGTGATCATATTTATTTTGAAAACTTTTTTCAATCAGGTTATGTAACACATCACTCAACCTGGTCGCTATTATCAGGCTTCCCCTATTTCGATGAAAGCGGCTATACACCACATTTAGCGCGGCTGGGACTTATTCCCGCATTTCAAAAAGCTGGTTATACCTGTGAATGGTTACAGGCGACAACCACGGTTTTTGCAAATTTTAATGAATTATTGCATAATTTAAATATTTATAATGGAGTAACGGCAACTAACTCAAAACTTAAACGTGATGAGGACGATTCGTTGTGGTCGGCGTGGGGTATGCCCGACGAGCAGTTATTTGAGCTGGCTTATAACCATATGGCTGCTGGAATTGAGAAAGGTGCGAGACCGCATTTGCAATTCCTATTAACCATATCCAACCACAATCCCTATCACCTTCCTAAAGAAATAGACGGTGAACCATTATTACGTGATCCAAGCGGTGGCATGCGTTATGCCGATGCCTGTTTACAGACATTTATGAAAAAAATTGCTACGATAGATCCAGCTCAGCGTCCCATTGTATTTATTACTGCAGACACTGGCTTTCGTTCCGTTGATCAAATTGTTTTTGATGATGGTAATTTATGGGCGGAACCGCTTGAATCGCTGCGTGTTCCTGGCGTTTTGGTGCTTCCTGATGCATCATTGCCATCACAGACGATTACGGATGTGTGTTGCCATGAAGATGTGTTAGCCATGTTGGCTCAGTTAACTGGTGTTGAGCACACATTTACGCAAAGAATGCAAAACTATCATCGAAGCGCTACTGTGATTAATGATTACGATTGGCATACTATAGTCAGTAATGATTATTATTTTTATGAAGGTGTTTCCTTGTTAGCGATACGCGATTATTGGAAATTAGATTGGATATCACCACAACGCATGTCGGGTAATCAGCAATTACAAAACGTGAACAATCTGATGCGGCAACGCTACCTATTTTTAAACGATCTCCGCCACGCAATTTGGTTACATGCAGGTAATAGTGTGGTCGCGCGTGATAAACGTTGGGATGTCATCGACTCGTATGAAAAGCCCAGTCCCAAACAACAGCGAACCCAATCGGCAAAATAGTTTTTATTAATTATGTGATTTTTAATTACTTTTTGGGAGTGGCTTAGATATTGTGTGCCAATTTTGAATACAGGAAAACACTGTCAAATCGCTTTAATGCTATCGCGCTCAATTAATTCTGGATAATATAAAGTCATTGATTCATTAAAATCTTGGGGATTTTTAAGGAAGTCGAACGCGCCGTTGACTTCTTCAGTTAAACTATTGGCAACGGTACTAATGGACGGTCGTTCAAAAGCTTCTTCGCCGTTGCCTTTGCCAGTGGCGATGATGCTGATGTCGTCAGGTACATTCATATTGTGTTCATATAATGCGCGTAGAGCAGCTGGGACAGCGCCGTAGCTCCCGTAAATAAATGCGGTGGATTGATGGCGTTTGCGGTTTTTAATGGCTTGTTGTGTGAGGTCGTAAGCCGCATCACGAGCACTTTCACCAGATTTTATACCTTTGCCCTGTATATGAAGATGTTCCTTCTTGAGGCCCATGTCGCGCAGAGCTTGATGAATCCCTTCAATGTGTTTGTCGTTCATAATGCTTTTGGGATCATGGGCAACGAAGCATAGCTTTTTATGGCCGCGTTTAATTAATGCTTCAGCCTTTAAATAGCCCATGCGATGCCAGTCGGTACTGAATGTGTGGAACTGATCATGACCAATAATCGGGGTTGCATATTCGAATAATGAAATGGGTATGTTTAAACTGCTCAGTAATGCGATGTGTTGCTTGCCTAATTCACTGGCGTTTGGAATGAGCATAAGGCCTTTGATGTCGTTGCGCTTTTTTATGAATGCAATGAGTTTTTCATAAGAGCTGTCTGGAGACATTTTGTATTCGATATATCCCTGCCCACGATGTACGCAGCCCTGTTCGATGTTTGCTAAACGCTGCCAAATTGAAAAAGAATAATAGTTAGGATAAGCACAGAGAATGCTGCTTTGTGATTCAGTGCCGCTGAAATGATCATGTGCAGTGAGGCGCTCGCGCGATGCAAGAAATGTTCCTGAACGCGCAACACGTTCGACATAGCCCTCGTGATCGAGTTGGCTCATCAGGCGATTGATGGTTAAATAGGCGACACCAAATTCTTTGGCAAGTGCCCGGTCTGAGGGGAGTCGGTCGCCAATCTTGAAATCGGTGAAACGTTCGAGGAGTTGTTGTCTGATGCGTGCTTGGAGGTTTCTATCTGACATCGTACAACTGCTATACATAAGTATATCAGATAGTCTAGTATCTATTGAAAAATTGGAAAAATGTTGACTAATAACCTATTAACTGATATATATCAGATTATCAGGAGAGCATAAATGGCAACTAGTGGCTCTAAAACTACCCTCCTTCAGTGCTTAAGCCTACTCGCTTGTATGGTGTGCATGCATCCGCTCGTAGCAGCAGAACTCTTTGCTGATCGAACATTTCCGTCGAGTGTAGGGATGCAGATGAAGACCGACACCTGCGATAATAAAACGATTAATTCAATTGCTGACCTCGGTACCAAATGGGTTCGTCGTGGATTTTATTTCGATAAAGTTAATCCGGCAAAGGGTACCTATGTCTTCGATGACTATGATCGAATCATGAATGAAGCCGAGAAGCGTGGAATGAAAGTGCTCGGTACCTTATTTGGTAATAATAAAATCTGGGAAGATGATAAAAAAGGTGGCATTCAAACTGCCGAGGGACGCAAGGGTTTTGCTTTATTTGCAGCGGCCTTAGCTAAACAGTATAAAGGTCGCTCAATTGTGTGGGAAGTATGGAATGAGCCGAATATTCGTACGTTTTGGCGTAAAGATAAAACGGCTAAACATAATTCGCCTGAATTCGCAAAGGAATACACCGATCTGGTTATTGAAGTAGTCAAGGCGATGAAAAAAGAGGATCCCGATGTCTTTGTGATGGCAGGTTCGGCATCGTGTTTTTGGCAACCGACATTTAACTGGACTGAGGAATGTTTTAAAAATGGCATTGGCCAGTGTGGAATTAGAGCTTGGTCGGTACATCCCTATGGATTGAAAACACCAGAAGAGTTTAGTGCAGGTTATGCGACCATGCGTTCAATTATGAAAAAATACAAGGCGGATCATTTACTGCTGTTGAATAGCGAGCGCGGCTTCACGACTAAAAAGAATTATGAAGGTTGGTCTGGTGGCGATGAAAAAATGGCAAAAGAATATCAGGCGTGGCATGTCGTTCGTCAATTTATGATGGATCAGTTAAACCACATCCCCCTAACTATTTGGTATGAGTGGGGCGCAAAGGATTTTGGATTGGGTCTGCCAAATAAGAAGAACCCGAGTTGGTATGCCTACGAAACGATGATTGATCAATTGGCTGGGTATACATTTCAAAAGCGTATCGATTTAGGCGCAGCGCTTGATTTTGCCTTGCTCTTTGAGGCAAAGGGACAGCGCAAATTGGTGATGTGGACGGCGCCACCAGCAAAGCAAACCCCCAACAAATTTGTCGCCCATGAGGTAAAGTTGCCATTCAAAATGAAGGCAGCTGCAGACATATATGGCAAGTCTATCTCGGTTAAGGGTTTAGGTGACTCGATTCAGATCAGTGCTGCGCCGATTTACGTCTCATTGAAATAATTGTAAGAAATCGATCTCGATTCTATATATTTCATACCTGTATGCTGCATTGCATGGTTTCGATGTGTAATCTTCTGCTGCGCTGCCTTATGACACACTAGCAAAACCACTGGTTTTTGTGCCAATTTAGTCGTGTCCGGATTGAAAAAGCCTCCGTCTCAAATGACGAATCACCGCAAGCACATGAATAAACTTAAATTACAAAATTCTTGTACTAAACATGTATGCAAACAGGGTTTTAATAGGTATGTCAGCCCTGTTTGGCATAGGGATGCATTCACGCTTATCGAGCTCCTCATAGTAATCACTATTATCAGTTTGCTTTCGAGCTTGCTGGTGGCGGGTGTACAGCGCTCACAAAGCATGGTTGAAGAGAAGAACTGCGAACAGCTCATGCTCATGATTTCTGAGGCAATTAGCGAATATCGCACAGAATATGGATTCCATCCACCTATGTTTAACGGCACCAATAATCTCGGATACAATTTGAATCATCCGCGACCAGCGATGCCAAAGACCAAAGCTGAGCGTGATTTTGCCAAGCATAGCGTGGGTTTTCCTAATGATTACTTGTATGGAAAACTTGGTTCTGAATACGTGAATTATACAGGTATTGATTGGACCACACTTGATTCGGCCAGTGTTTTTGCCCAGCCAATTCCGATATACGATAATTTTATAGTCAATGAGACCTATGGTCAGCCATTCATCTACGTGTATAACTTGGCTGGTCGCTCTTTGTACGCAGGCAGTGATTTTAATTATGATGTGCGGGTGTACTGCCAACGTGGTTTTCAAAAGGCGGCTGAATTATGGAGTGCCGGAATGGACCAATTTTATGATACAACGTATCACCTGCATGACATGTCGATACTAGATAACAAGGATAACATTACGGTTTTGCCGTATAAGTAATACGATGCGTCAAGCTATGAGATCACCACAACATGCCTTTAGTTTAATAGAGTTACTCGTCGTGCTCTTTATCATGGCATTATTGGGCTCAATGATTTTTGTGCAGACCGAATCGGCAGATAATAGCGTAAAAGTTGCTGCTCTACAATTGGAAGCGACGCTGACCAAAGCACGTAATCTCGCGCGTCAAAGCGGTATGGCTCACGCTGTTGTTTTTCATATTGAAAATTATGGCGATGGGCGAGTTTTGCAAAATTTCGGATTAAACGAAGAAGAAACATTTATCGGCCGTCATTGGTATGCGATTGTCGGTCCTAATAAAGGCGCGCAACCAATTACCTGGGGTGATGGTGGTGGTGGCATGCGCCAGTATACCAAAAATCCAAATATGCCGCCGTTGGTTGATCCTAGAACGGGTGGTTGGTATAATAATTCGCTCTATAATGAATTTTTAGATGATGTCGCTATTTCCCAGGTTGGACCGCGTCATTACTTGCCCGAAGGTGTGCGTTTTTTAGCACTCGGTGATTATGATTTCGGTTTTAATATTCACGATACACGCATTTGGAAAACCACTGCATCTGATTCTAATTTGTTGGATGAATTTCCTAAACCATGGTTCGGTGTATTAAAACCAGTGAGTTCTGTGCCGGCGAGTATTCGTCCTACGAATGGTAATTTTGTTTTGTACCCATGGGGTGGTGGCGACACAGAATGGGAAACCGCGCGTAGTGCGACTAATCATACAGCCTTCGGTACTTTAGACGGGCAGACAACCAATGTTGAAGTGCACGGTCCACTCGTTGACGGTGAGCGAATCGACTTTTGCATATTATTTCAAGCTGATGGCAGTGCTTATCCTGTTGAGCATTTTGCTGCGCGCCGAGCATTTGATATGTTAACCAAGGATAATGGTTTTATTTATCAAGATAAAGATTTATTACACCATCCATTTTTCTGGAATTCAATGCAGGGTGTAAATTTAAACGATGCTAACGAGGCATTTAAAAACAGCGGAATTCATCATCAAACGCGTCTGACGGGTGGGGTTCATATCACCTTATGTAGAGACGTTGATGAAAGCGAAGAAATATATTCAGAACCCGGCCGCGTTGATGTATTTGATAATGAAGAAGATGCATTGAAAAGTATTACGCCATATTATCGCGTTTACGTGAATAATTTCTCAGCGGCTACCGAAGTACGTGACCGTGAACATCCTATGGCGCTTACTAAAATGAATCAGCGCCGCTTGATACCGACTGATGTTGGTGAAACATTTCCAATAGATGGTGTGCTCTATCGTCCTGCTTACCGACATTCTTATTTTGCTGATCAAATAAACGCTTCGCTCCAAGATGCTGATTGGACCGATGATCCTGAGGGATGGCGGGGATGGTTTCCAGATTATCCATGATGAATCGTTGCGCATTTACCTTTATTGAAGTTGCGATAGCTACCCTTGTATTGGTAGTTGGCATTACGTCGGCCTTGTCGTTGTTATTTGTCGGTCTTGATTGGGGTCACGAAGTACATTTACGCACCAGTGTTGTTAATACAGCACGTGCTGCATTAGATGATCCTTTATTAGTAGACAGTAGCGCTAATCCAACCGGCTATGAAGTGGTCGAAGGATACGTCAATGGTTTATACATAGTGCGTGAAGCAACCGTTTATGAAGAAGATAAATGGATGGGTGCTTCACGTGGTGGTCGCGTGACCCAGACGCACGATGTAACAGGGCTTCCTGGGTTTTATGCCAATGTCAAAGTTGAAGTTTATGAAGGTGTTGTTGCATCTGATATTACATCGGGGTCCAAAGTGTATGAATTAAATGGAGCTTATTTTCGTGCTCCATAAATGTGCTTTTACTTTAATTGAGGTACTGATGGCGATGACCATTGCCGTGGCAATGATCACTATTGCTGCCTATACCCAATTAAATATCAGTGAAGTGACCGATAAAAGTTTAACTATGGCCGCATTGGATTTGCGCTCATCGTCTTTAATTAAGAAGTTACGCGAAGATTTTTCTGGGATGCAACCACACTGTGCTTTAAACGTGCATATCAGTGGTAACGGTGATCCAGAATTTTTAACGCATTTAACCTATATGGCAGGCATCCCATATGAAATGAGTGATAAAGGCCAGAGTAGTGGTAATTACCGTGTATCCTCACAGAAAACCGATCAGTGGTACCATGATTTAGTGTGGGTGCGCTGGCAATTTGATGAGCATAAAGGCCTGCGCCGCGGAATGAGCGCTAAATTAGAGGGTGTGGTTAAAAATAAGCAGCATGCTGGTAAGGGCGATAATTCCTACTTTTTTAATACTGCTGACCCACTACCTGCGAATTTAAATGGTAAGGCTGTCTGCCCACAGCGTGAATATAAATATTTCGATAATTTTGGTGATGCGGATGATCGTGCTAATCAGATTGCCGATGCTCAGTGTAGTGCGTGGATTTATAACTGGAATGCAACGACGATCAGTTATTTTGGTGCTAATGTTGGAGCGTTTTGGACTGGTAACCCAAAACGAGATCTATTGCCGTTTTATAATACAGCAGAACCAAATCATTTTTACCAAGGTAACAATGGGCCAATTGCCAATGCACATGCTGCGGCATTACCATGGCCTAATAGCCCTGATGAAGTGCATCCTGGCATGCCGGTTTTCTACCATAAAAATCGCTTGGATTTATTGGGTGTCCCTGGTGACGAAGATAATCCGTATTATCCATCACAGTTAGCAACGGTCGCTAGTGGTGTGGAAATGTTTACGCTGCGCGTTGAATTGCGTGACGGCACTATATTAGAACGTGGTGCTGTTGCTGTTGATGAAGAAATAGATGGTCTGCGCATGACGCCTGGTCATTACAAGCCAGGCATGTCGAGTGGTCCGCGTAGCACCAGTGATGGCGAAGCAGACCACTCGCTCGGCCGACGTCCGCGTATTTTACGCGTGAGTTTTATCATGCACGATATGTTGGTAGATCCAACGCGACCGTATAAAGAAAACCCATCTGATTCTGATTTTGTTGAAGACCATTCGAGCATACATTATTTGCGCCATCTTTTTTACGATACCTTGTTGCCGGCTGACCAAACGATGTCGACCTTTAAGCGCATGATCGAAGCTGGTGGTGGTACGGCTATCGAAGTACATCAGGCTGTGGCGGTGTATTGATGGATCAATTTCTCAAAACGCGTTGTGGTAGTGTATTATTGGTCAGTATTTCGCTGGTCGTATTCTTAAGTTTTTTGTTAACCGTTTACATACGCAGTATGAGTAAGTATCGCAACGCAGCGATCAGTGATGTATTTAATACCCATGCTGAAATAGCGATGCGCAATGGCCAAATAAAAGTCATGCATACCTTGCAGCGTGCAGCTTTGGTAGACGACCCTGATGATCCAGATTTTTATTCGACTTTTCAGTCAAGTTGGCGGACGGAATTTCGTCGCGACAAAACGCTTGAGCCAGGTGGCGAGTGGCCGGACGCTAATGCAACGATGGGTTCAGCAACATGGCAATTACCTGAAAAAAATGTGCCTAATAGATCAGAGGACTATCGAACCTACGGACCGGTTGAAGGTGCCTATAACTGGAGTGATCGACTGTCTGATGGTATGTTGCAAATCCTCGGTTTAAAAACCGACACCAAGACTTCTAAATCAATTAAAATGACCGATACGCTTGGTTCGAATGCCGGAGCACGTTGGCATGAAATTGGATGGTTGGACAATGAAGGGCAACCAAGCACAGAAGCTGATGGCCGTTATATTGTTCGCTACGCGGTTGAATTGCTGGATCTGAGTGGATTTATGGGTTTTAATTTTTATCCGGAAGAGTCCGTGGATTTTTCATCGATGTCAAATGCTGAAGCATTGGCTTTGCGGCGTAAATTTCGTGCATTGCGTGAACGCTATGGTTCGGCGCTCGCAACCGTATATGCCAAGGAGGGCATGTGGCGATTTAATCGTTATACCTATAATATTTTATCTCGCGCAAATCAAAATATGTGGAGTGTTGATCCCTACGCGCGTAATTATCGCCATCATCTGGAACCATTTCGCATCGAAGATGATCCATTTAAAGTTGAGGTAAACTGGTTACAGCAAGTCAATGCACCACAATCGCACACTGATCCCATCAGTGTCGAATATGATTATCGTGTGCAAAATTTATCAGGTGTGAATTTACGCTTTGATACCTGGAAATTAAATACGTGTCATGCTTATCAAACCCATGATTTATTCCAAGGCCATGGACATTTATGGTCAGGTGATGGCAATGCGATTACCTTTAAGGCGCAGGTTATTCCTGGTCCTTATTATTCTTATCAAGCCTTTGCTTCGACCTTTTTAGGTTTTTATGATAACTTAGATGGTATGTTTTATATGCCGCACTCGTATAATTTATTTGATACGGGATTGTTGGTTGCCAATGGTGATGATTGTGATGCGCCATTTCGCGTAAACTTGTTAACCGCCACCAATAAAACCCTTGAAAATATGATTAAAGGATCGATGTGCCGATTGAAGTATATCAGGCCGCAGGATTGGACGGGTCAAGACGCCTTTGATGGCCCAGGCACTCAATTATTCCCATTTGCAATTGGTGATCCATTAATGCCATTTAGTAGTGACCCTGCAGCAGCCGATATGTATGATGATAATTTAGATTTTAATCAGCACGTCACCTTTGCGAATACCGCAAATGCACCAGTCAATTCAACATTGGATGCATGGTATGAGCGAACGGGCAGTATGTATCAATGGTTTTATGGTTTGGATTATAATGAAGGTCGCCAATTGGGTCCACGTAGCCATATTGAAAATAGTTTTTTAAGCGGCTATCAGAATCATGGACCAGGACTACCTTATGACGTGCGCACAGCGCAACGCTTTACTCGACGCAATACCTTTGATTTAAATGTCGCTAATACATATGAGCATGACGTGATGGAAGCATTAATGGCTGCAGTGTATACAGCTAAACGTGCGTGGAATGGCAAGTCGCATACCAAGTTGCGTAGCAGCGATCCAGCATGGGCTGACAATACGCAAGATCCAACCTTAGAAGAATTAAAACAAGAGTGGGATGATTTTGCTTGGTTGCGCACTGGTTCGGCTACTTCGAGTGTTAGTGATATTGAAGATGAATCCAAACATGAATTAGCAACGGTTCATGATGTTGAGCAATTATTTTTACGCATTTTAGGTGAGCAAATAAATACTAATGCCGGTAATGCACGTGGCGGCGGTCAGCCTTACGACCGACAAGATCCTAAAACATGGCGTGCTTTGCCACGTACCTTATCTGGTCGTTTTGTCGAATATCAAAATAGTGGAGCCGTTCAAGACGATCGTATTAAAACCGATCATGTTCTGCCCGTGCCACAATCGAATCAGCGATTTAGTTATGACACTGGTTCAGCAGAAAATGCGCGCATTCGTACCCATCAGAATACGGCTGGTATGGAGCGTTTGCTCAACGATGTACGCATGAGTTTCTTTGGCAGCCCAGCCATTGATTTTAATTTCGATGCCTTTGCCGAAAGTTCGACCAATGGTTGGAATGATGGTGGCGATAGTTTGGTGACCTGGATGACCAACGCAGCCACACGCGGCGGTCAGAAAAATCCAAGCAACGATCGTTATGGTCCGGGTTATCGCAATGGGAGTGGCACCAAAACACCGCTTACTTCAGGCAATGCAACGTTTACCAAATTACGCACGGCGCATGTTGATTGGATGGAATTAGACGAAGGTCAGGATTCATCGCGTGACTATGGGTTTACAGTCACTGGTCGTTTCTACATGGGTAAAAGTCAGGCTTATCGTTGCTTTATTCGCGGTCAGGTTTGGGATACGGTGCGCAATAAAAAGACCAGCGAAGTTATGTTGGATATGTCCTATGCACCAAACCCAAGTGATGATCCTACAACGTATGCCATTGAAGATACCGACCTCAGTGATTCTCATGTAATTATGCAGCGTCCAATTCGCAATTATCAACTCTTTTACAGCGAAGATAATTTCACGGAGTAATAATGCGATTATTAATGATATTATTATTACTGATCAGCTGTGGTATCTTAAGCGCAGCAGCGCCATTACCGCCGGCATGGTCAACTGGAACCGTGACAACCGTTAATATTAACGGCACCAATCGCTATCAATGTGAGGCCAATTGGGGCGGTCAGACCTGGTATTTTTGGTATATCGATATTGCAGATGCAGCCACCAGCGGTCAGGTCGACTTAGGCACGCGCGTACAATATAGCCTGCGTACGAATATACCGCGTTTGGGTGCAGAGCCTCGGGCAACACGCGGTCAAAAAAATGGCGGTTGGGATGGAGATTATGCTTATGAATACCACCCTGAAGGGCAAAATATTTGGCGTTCTACCTATGGTTGGCAGGTTTATGAATTATATTACAAGCGACCCCGTCCGCAGTATATGTTAACCGATGGTGTTGAGTCCATTATTTCGGGCGTCCGTGCTTATGAATTTCATTTAGATGCGCTTGAATTTTTTATGGGTGAAGCGCCACGTGGTGAATTAAATGCAGATGTGCCGAACTATTCCTCGCATCCAAATGCTGGTCCGGTTTCAGGAATTCCATTACGTCCATTAACTGTCACTTTATCGCGTTCGTATTGGATGTTACAAAATGAAGTATCGCAGGTGCAGTGGAATGCTTTAATGGGTGCACAGCCTCCGCATTGGCCTGCCGCGCCAGTTAATGACGGTTATGCAAATTATCTGTGGAATGCGGCTTCTGATAATCCCGTTGCATTTATAACGACTGGCAATGCGCGCGATTTCATTGATCAAGTCAACGCACAAGCTGGTGTTGCTGGTAATTGTGAATTACCGACGGAAGCAGAATGGGAATATGCTTGTCGTATTCCGGACCGTGCAGTGCCGAGTACCAACAGCGCAGCAGCGGAACGCGGTATGTCGCAGCAGGATTTACCGTTTGCTTACGGCATGCATTTATTCGACCCCATGTTGTTTTATTTTGGTTTCGCGCCGGTAGCTGGTGTTGAATTACGCATTGGCAGAAATAAGCAGGCACCGGCAAATAGCTTTCATGCTATTTTTGATTTTAGATATACCTTTAGTTATAATTTACCAACGTGGCGACCAAGTACCCCGTTGGATCCTGATGATATAGATAACGTCGCCCATTATATTCGCGGTTATGCGAATCACGAGCCGAATCATCCAATTGCCCCTGGCGATCTCAGTGGTGGGAAAATTGTAAACGGTTCAACGCAAAATCACTGGGGTCTTTATCACATGCATGGCAATGTCGCAGAAATTGTTCGCGATGTTTGGGACGGAGCTTCACCACATGATGAATCGTATTCAGCGACTGGTGCTGCTGATTATTTTGTAGACATGAGTGGCGGAGCTGCTTGGAAAATGAAATATCATCCAGTTAAGGGTGGTTCATGGATGAGTGGTGGCTCGCAATGTCGTGCATCGGCACGCGGTAAATTGCTTAAACATGATAGCGTCGTCAGTTATCCACGCTTGAACGCCGATGGCACTGTTGATGGGACACAACCTGACGATCGCTGTTATTCAGACACGGTAGGTATGCGCGTTATTATCTACGAATAATTAAACAGTTTTTACTGATCCGCGATCGACGTAATGTGTCGAAATCAAAGCGTTTTGTTTTAAGCACCAACCGTTATTGTGCGATTTAATAATTTGTTCAATTGCAGTTTCGCCAATTAATTGCTCGGGAACACTTATCGTATTTAAGGCAGCTTTTCTGCATAAAGTGTCGTCAGCGAAACCGATCAGACTGATTTTATCTTCCAATTTATGTTTACGCGCAGTTTCCAATAAATCGACGGCAAAATGGCTGTGGGCAGCGTAGGCTGCTGTATAGCCTTTGTCTATTAACTGATTGAGGATACGTTCGGTGTTGTCCTCGATGCTATCCCAGTCCATTTCAAAGCTGTCTTTTCTGGCATGATTCAAGCCGTGGTCTTTGAGACGACTGGCAAATGCCTTGTGACGCAGTTTAAAGGCAAATGATTTTGCTTTGCTGTAGCTATCAATAAAAGCGCACTTTGTATGCTTGTGATGGTGAAATACATCAGCAGCCAGTTCAGACGCTTGGCTATTATCAACAACAACTTGATCCCAGCCGAGATTATTTGCACTTACATTACAATCGATTAAACACAGTTTGCAGCCTATCTCTTGAATGCGTCGAATACGTTGTTTGTCGGTTTCACCAACTAAAATGATTGCATCTGTTGCTCGCAATTTACACAACAGTTTATTATCACTACCCAGTGTCGAAAAGAGCAAGTCGCAATCGTATTCATGGGCTCGCTGTTCAGCTCCAGAAAAAATATTCGAATAGAAGGCGCTTTCGGAGAGCGTCGACCAATTATTGGGAAAGACAAAACGGATGAGATCAAGAGAGTGCGTAGATTTCTTATCGAAAAAGGTGCCTTGGCCATTGCGTTGAATGGCCAGCTCCTGGCCCAAAGACTTGAGCGCCTGACGCGCCGTCATACGGCTCACGCCATACTCACTGGCTAGATTCCGCTCAGAGGGGAGGCGTACCAGGTCGAGGCTTTCGCCCTTTGGTAGCTGTCCATGTACGATCTCTTTGAGCTGTACGTATAAGGGTTTATCGCTTTCTCTGTCTATTTGCTTGCTCATAGTGGTATATACCACATACTAGAGGCGTCTTGCATATGTCAAATTCAATTTGATGAGTGTATTCAAGCCGTAAGAAGGGACCTGTTATGAGCGTGCAATTGCAATCGCTATTTGAAGAATATTTACAGACGCAAACACAGCGTTTTGACGTTGAAAAGGGCATTCGCGCGTTTGCGCTGATTCTATCAAAGACGGTTCATTTTCGAAATGATAAGCAATTAGTGCCGGCACTCATGCATCTGATGAAAGTGGTTGAGATTCCCCTAGTCTTAGAAGATTTGGGTATTGCATCGGGTGATGAAGACATGACGCGTATGTCGGGTGAGATTGCTAATATGTTCAAACAGAAGCGCTATGACTTCGCGCATTTTGATGGTTTGGCCAATTATGATTTAGTGGATCTCATTAAAATAAATCTAGTAAAGATTAATCGTTGGGCTGAAGCACTTTATGAACGAACAACAGCAGTAGATCTTGCGCAAACGCTTATCGATGGTCTCAGTGATGAGCAGCGTCAATTACTGTCAAGCCTAACAATTGAAAAGATCGCGTTTTTGGGCGATTCGACGATGGACTCGCGTCATTGGTCTGCTGTTGCTGCGTTTCCGGATATCCTCGGAGAAATGTTTAAATTGCTAAAAACACCGGTAACCGTTATTAATGCTGGAATTGGCGGCAATAAAAGCAATCAGGGCTTAGCACGTGTGGACGCAGATATCATTGCCCATCAGCCGGAACTTTGCTATTTCGCCTTTGGGGGTAATGATTCCTCGCACAATCCAGAAACCGGTGGCTTTACCATTCCACTTGATGAATTTCGAATCAATTTAATTAGTATTGTTCGCAAGTTGCAAAATAATAATATTGAACCGATTATTGGTCTCACCACCAAGGCAGTGCGTTATCAGGCTGAATTTAAGGACTATCAGTGCTTCCTTAACATAATTGCTGAGGTTTCGCAAGAAGAGCAAATCAAGCTCCTAGATCTCTTTAATTGTATCAGTGATGAGGATATTCCTGATTATACTGCTGAGGATGGTATTCACTCAAATAATGTCGGGCAAGTTCGCTTAGCCCAGGTGGTGATTGACCATCTTATTACACACTTTGCTGGACAGTTAAGCGAGGTTTAATGCCACGTTTTCAAGTGACGTGTATGGTTGCCAACGGTACCCAGTAATCTGAATACTGTTCAACAACCGCAAATTTAATGTGCACCTTGTCATCAGTATCGATGATTGCTGCAGAGACGTCGCATGGCCCCGCTTTGATGCATGCTGGTAAGGGAATATCTTCGTTGAGCCACACATCACCTGGTAACCACGTGCGGATATCATGGTCTTTCAAACGGACAATTTCTTCTTGACCATTTTGTCGGAATCGAATAGCAAAATCATGGCGATGATAAATGGGGGCAACACCAATGTTTTCGATCCATGATTCCAAGTGCATGTTTGAATTGGCTTTCACATTAGTTTCGACGTTTGATTGTCGGTATACATAGCGGTAGCCTAATTTCTTACAAAACTCGGCGAATTTATCCATCCACGGTTCTGGTAATTTAGTATACTTCGGCATGAAATAGGTGCCGTGAAATTTCAGACCTTGTTCCAATATAAAATCAATATCGTAATTATTTAAGAACCAATCCATGGGTACGCCACAGGATTCAAAATGCACGGGTGCATGTTGCCACGACTGCTGGGCACCAGCTAAGCATATTTGGCTTGGCATGAGGTCGTAATGATGATTCCATGATAAATGTTTTTCAACGTGCGGACTACCAGGTGCTTTCATGTCACCAAAGCAATCACAGCGCCAACCGCTGCCGAGTTTTATGCTTTCTTTTAATTGAATACCATCGACTTGTCCAATGACCGGTGTTTCCTGAAATGATTCTGCCCATAAAGCAGCAAATTTTTGACATTGCTCAAGCGATATCTCACCGTCACCTTCACCCCATGGACCGATGTAGGCGACATCAATCGATTCGAGCCGCGGATCACCATCGTAAATTTTAGCAAACGCGCGGATCGCATCACCCCATTTTTTAAAATATTCAGGGCTGTCATGAATAGGGACTTTTATTTCCCTACTGCCTGGATCGCTAGCACAGTGTTTGGCGTTACGAACTATTTTTGTTTCGCAGGGGTATTGATCTGAATACCACTGTGGTACCTGTGGTTGAAATCCTGAACCATAGGCCATTAAACGAACGGCAACGGTTTGTCCGCGCGACTTAGCGACATCCATAGCTTGTTCGATAATGGAAAAATCATACTCACCTTCGGTGGCTTCAAATATTTCCCAGAACCAGCGGCAATAGGAAACAGTGGATGGCAGATAGCCTTCCGTGTAGGAGAGTCCAGACAGCATACGTTTATCGTTAAATGGTAAATCAGCTTCATTGAGTGATGGAAATTCCGTTGGACCTTCTTCAGACCAGAAGCGACCTGGAAAGAGTGGGTCTTTGTTAAAATGTTGAAAAGTGCAGCAGCCCTTGTGTGGATTGCCCAAATATTCATTCGTTTCCGTAAAACGTTGTTTTATGGAATAGTCCATAGTAAAACCTTCGCGTAATTATTTAATTTTAGTACCGTGATAATCAAAGTTTAACGCATCACAGATACTTCCGAGAAGCATATCTTTAGCCGACTGATCATAGTCAATGTCTGTGTATGTAGTTTGACCCTGCCAAGTAGTGCGACGACCTGCAAAGTTTGCTTTTGCAACACCTTGTTTATTGATGAAATCAACACAATTCTTATGCATATCGATTACTTCGAGATTGAATTCATTAGCTACTGATTTGATGTGATTGGCCCATTTTTGACAGGCCTGATAATTAGGGCCATCTACCACAACTAAATTGGCCGCATCATCTTCTTTCCAAATAAGTGGTGTACAGAGGAATATAGGGGCATTAGTAATTTCCTGAATATTTTGAATGTGCATGCGTAATTGTTTGAGATAGGTGCCATTATCTAATGATTCGATATATTTTCGACTGCCAAGGATATCTCTGCCTGGGTATACTATGACGAGACTAGGCTTGAGACTTTTTATGACATCTAAGTACTTGTCAGCAAATCGAATTGATTCCTCTTTAGTGTACCAAAACTGCTTTCCTGCAAAGACGCCTGCAACATGCGGTGCTTCAACTCCCATTTCTGTTTTGTAATGTGCTTTGATCTGTAGACTTAGTGGTTGTGCTTGGTGTCGTACCTGTTCGGGTGCAACAAAGGCAATTTTATCGCCTTTGGCTAATTGGCGATCTATATTGGCTTTTTTGCTTGGACCGCTAGCGCTGAGAGCCAAGAGTTTGCCCAGTGAATTAATGACAATTTGTTCACCAGCGTCGTTAAGTTTAAGACCATCTTTGGTAGTAATACCTTTATTGTGTTTACCTGGATCACCAGTTTTATTCTTTTTATCAAAAGAGCTGTAAATATCAGCAACTGGAATTTCGGCACTTGAGCAAATTGTAGTGATGATATCTGCAGCTGCCTTGAGGCGTTCATTGGCTTGTGTGTTTTGGCCTGCCGATATCTGGTGGGGTGTAAGCAGAATTACTTTTTTATCCGCAGCCTTAAGCGCGTTGACGGTAGCTTGTACAGATGCCTTGTAACTTTCTATGGATAATTCAGTGGCTTTGTCTTCTTTGAAATTCCATAATTCATCAATGCCCATCGCCAATATAAATAAATCAGCTTTAGATTTAATTAACTCTTTTTCAACATTAAGAGCGAGTTTAGTGTAGGTGTTAAGTTTTGCTTTTTTAACTTTCCACTTCACTTTTTTCTTGCCGATGTCGTCTTTGTAGGTGCTTTTAACATCTTTGCTGGCACCTTGATAGAGTGAGTCGACATAAATATAAACGGACTCACCTTGAGCGAGCTCATGCTGGGCTGGTATAGCTGCTTCTAGCCCACCAAAATTCAAACAAATTAAGATCACGGATGATAACATATTGAAAACAAAGGACTTAGAGTAACAACTTGTCATCACTGGACTTACCTCATCTTGTTTGAAGGCTTGTTTTTCGATAGGTGGTATATACCATAAATCTGCCTTAAGTCAAGGAAGGGAAGGACAGAGTGGGGTGCCTCGTCACAAATCAGGGGTTACCCCATTCCATCTCTACCAAGATAAAATAGTCTATAGATCAGGAGACTTAGATGCGCCTCACCATGCCAGTTTTATTAATGATTTTATGTTCATTTCAGCTTCAAGCTGAAGAAGTGTTGTTAATCGCGGACTTCGAAAAAGCCATAAAGGTTGATAAGTGGCCAGGTGAAAGACCGGGAGATGTAAAAATTACTAATGAATGGAAGAGCGACGGTTCCAAGAGTTTAAAAATAGACCCAGGTTTGATGGCGACGATTTTTAAATTCAAAACCAATAATTGGAAGGGTTATGATACCTTGCGTATGCACTTTAATAATACGAGTGA
Source organism: Planctomycetota bacterium (assembly GCA_028280785.1). Lineage (GTDB taxonomy): Bacteria > Planctomycetota > UBA11346 > UBA11346 > UBA11346 > JANQLF01. Next base: position 19,444 of record JANQLF010000212.1, on the reverse strand, counting down.
CACCGCATCGACCATGGGTTTCGAGATTCGCGATCGACATTCTGGGTTTCGTGAGCGTCACGCTAATGGCTTTGGCGTGAAGGCCGGCGAATCAGTTGTTGATTTAGATATATCAGGGGGCTTATGGCGCGGTGAAGAAAATAAACCATACATGGGCAAGATAAAAACACCTATTGAGACTAATTCGATTAAACGTGTTTCTTGGTTGAATAACAGCAAGTCTACTGTTTATCTTGATCGCATAGAATTGATAAAGGTAAAAAGAGTTCTTGTTGATGGAGCTTATGCTTTTGACTTTGGTCCAGGTAAAACGCAGGTCATGGGCCAGATGATTGGAATTAACGAAAAATCATCGTTTAATGGTAGTAAGGGTTATGGTTTCAAAGGTGTCAGTTTTGCTAATTTGAAAAAGCATATGTCTTTCCCAACGCCTATGTTGGGCGATGGCATGGGCATGCGTTCAGGTAGCTTTGACGTGAACCTCAAAGGCGGCTCTTATATTGGCCTAATTGCATTTGAGCGCGGTGGTTTCTGGGGTGATGAACATAGCGGCTATACCGAAGCACGCTTGAAAGCGAATGGAAAAGTGGCGCACAAGCATGCATTTACCAAGGACGGCATCGACTTTTTGTTTCAAGATACTGAAATTGAAAATTTGGATGAGCTAGCAGATAAACTTATTTGGCCGGCACATGCTATCAGTGAATTCACATTTGATGCTGATAATGGAAAGAATAGTTTCACGTTAGAGACCGATAATGCGAGTCGCTATCCATTGCGTATTGCTGGACTTATTATCGCGCCTAATACCAAAGATGGCAAAGAGTTTATACAGCATCATATCAATCTGCAGAAAAAGACCATTAGTACGGTTTATGCAGCTGGTGATAGAAGCAAAAGAAAGGGGCGCAGTGCCCCAGCTAAAAAATTAGTAGTCGAAGAATTACCAGTAGGTGAACAGTTTTATCCACGAAATTACCCAGTTGCAGCCACTGGTGGTAAGATTGCCAAAAAGTTGGCTGTAGCGGGCCAAACGGTGACCATCCATTTAGGTGTTTATGCCCAGGAACGTCAAAAGGTCAGTGTCCTCACTGGTAAAACAGCTAAAGTAAAAGCAACGGTATCTTATGGGCGTTATATGCCACAGCGTAATTACGGTGTGGGTTCGGTTTGGTTGGATGTCAGTCATTATCGCCCTGATAATGAATTTGATGTTGCACCAGAGCTGAGCCGTTCGGTTATTTTAGAATATCCGGTACCTAAGAGTTTCGGTAACGGTGTGATTAAAGATACGGTTACGATTACCGCTGGTAAACAAAAAGTTACCTTACCGGTCGAAATTAATGTGTCCAAAGTAGCGCTTAAGGATATTCCAATTCCAGTTGGCATCTACATGAACGCCTTGCCAATCGCTGATTTTGAAATGGATGAATCAACCTGGTGGAAATTACAGGACGGCTTATTGAAGGAACAGGTTGGTTCAGGTTTAACGGCACTGAGCGGCGGTTCATCCTTGGGTTATACCGTATCTGGCACAAACATTTCTGGAGATAATGCCATTAAATATATTCGTATGGCGCAAAAACATGGGCCGATACACGCCATTGTTGGCTACGGCGGTTTCTTTAATAACCGTTCGATGAGAAATTTATCTGACCGTAAAGGTGTGGCAGATGCGATCGATGCTTTCCAAAAGAAAGAAAAATTACCTAAGCATTACGTGAACTCTTACGATGAGCCGCGTCATGGTACGGATCAATTGGCAAACGTATTGAAGTATCTGACTCCCAATACCAAGGCTGGTATCCGTACTATTGGTTGGACCTCATATGGAAGCCATACAGAAATAATTACTAATCTCGCTAAAAATTCTTATGCCTGCGCGGTTAATGGACATAAAGCTGAGCACATAGCTAAGATTCAAGAAATGGGTGCAGAGCCTTGGGTTTATAATAACGGTCTTGATCGTTATGGCATGGGATTGCACATTTGGCGCGGCATTCAATTAGGTGTGAAGGGCCGTATGCAATGGATTGGATTATTCACGCAGGGCTTTGCTTTTCACAATCTCGATGGTCGTGAGCCTTCACACTCATGTTTCTTGGTGCACAGAGAATTGGGTGCCTTGAAAACGCCAAATTGGTTAGGTGTTCGTGAAGGTTTATTAGATGCACGCATTCGCTTAACCTTAGAAAGCGTCGCGCCTAAAAACGATGCATCGCTGAAGACCTGGAATATAGATGGTTATAAGAAGGACCAATCTACATGGACCAATGCGAAGTTGGAGGAGTCACGCTTGGCGATGATCAAGCGGATAATTGAATTAAGTAAATAATTACTGCAGCGCTTTGAGGCGATAGTCGACAAATATTTCGACGGTAATCGAATCTCTAGATTCATAGTGTTTTAGGTTTTTAAGGGCAGTGTAGTGCTTGATCGCTGCCTGCCTATTGCCCTGTAGGTCCTCATGAATGCCTTTATATAAATGCAGGTCTTCTTTGATGTCCCATTGAAAAGGCTGTTTAAGAAATGTTTCTTCATCAATTTCACCCAGGAGCAGAGCCGCACAGTGCCATGGTCGCATGTAAGACATTTCTCTCTTTTCTTTATAGAGCGACCTAACACGTGATTCCAGCAGCTGATCATCGCCGTCGAGGGCAGTTAGCACAGCGTCGATAAATCTCCGCTCAAACATGTTCGTTGCCCACAATAATTCCGTTGCGTTTACCTGGCTAACAAGGCTTTTGATTTTATTTATGGCTGATTTGTCACCTTGTATGTGTTTTCTTAGTGCAATGAGAGTTTGATAGTAACCTGAATTCAGTGCTTCCTGATCCAGGCTCCTCAGATAGGCATCCAAATCACCTGTTTTTATGTATTTTGCGTGATTTGCCGTACTGCTGTCTGGGTAATGCTTAATCAGTTCATCGTAATCCCCTGCTTCGAATAGGATAAGCGGCATGTGTTTAGTGCCTGCGAATTCCTGTTTTGCTTTTTCCAGGTAGCCGGCATGAATAAGGGAAGTCAGGTAATCGCCCTGGAACTCGGAGTATTCGGCAATGACTTTGTTGTATTGACCAGATAGTGACAGCGCTAGCGAAACAAGAATTTTATGTTCGGGATAATCTTTGATAATTTCATCAAATCTGCCCATAGCTAACATGGCGCGACATTTTATTAACGTCTGCTGTGGGAATAATTCCAGAACTTTGGATGCTTCGCCAAGGAGACGTAAAGCCCTAAAAGTCTGAAAGCTGAATACCTGATCATTTGGGAAATGTTTGGATCTGAAGGTGAGCAGATCTTCAAGGAATTTCATGTGGTGATTATCTTGAGCTTGTTTTAAAAACGTTGCCCATTTAGCTTTTATGTTATGCCGTGTGTTTTTTTCGCTTTGAGCGAATAATTGATCCATTTCTTTGAGTAAGGTATCAAAGGACTGTTTGGTATAGAGGTCACTCCAACGATAATAACTTATATGGTCCTTGTAACTACTATTTTTTAATGTGTCCCAGATTTCGAATGCTTTCGCTTCTTTACCTAATTTATGCATGCACAGTGCATATTTATACAGAGCCTCGTCACCTAGCTGAGTTTTTGGGTGTGTTTGACTGATTTTTAAATAGCGCTGAGCTGCTAGGTCGTAAAGTTTATTATCAAACAGCAGGTCACCAGTTTTAATAATATTGGTAATTTCAGGAAGTTCTTTGCTGTAAATGCGGATGTTGTCTATTTGTTTACCGGGATAGAAACAATAAATACCAATGTAACCAGACGTTAATGGAAATAGCAGGTCATAAGAACAAATGAGTTTATTGTCTAAATAAAGCCGAATCGACTTACCATCGATTTCACCACGGACACGATAGACAGTATCTGGTTTCAATGGATTGATAACGTAGTCGAGGCGACCGTTCGGCCCTAGAATGGCGGATGACTCATTGCCTTGACTGCCGTGCTGAAGGTAGTATCGATTTCTTGGTGTTCTACTATTGCGCACGGTGTCATGAATGTCCGGGGCGAAAATTACGCTCATGTCGCCAGGCGATGTCCCCGGCAGTATTTTTGCATCAAATTCAATGCGCATACCACCTTGAATGGGATGGTTATAAAATGCGTAAAATCCAGATCCGCCTTTAGTCTGCATGACCTTGTCGGCAATCTCTGCAGCGCCAGAAGACGTAAGTACCCAGTTTTCGTTCCACTGCTCCGCATTGTCAAAAGTTTCAGTGTAAATAGGGCTGCCCCAGCCTGCGTATTCACGTTGATGTTGTTGGTAAAAATATGTGCTTGCTGCGCCAATAATAATAAAAACCAGTGCAGCCCACTTCAGATTATTGATATTGTGCTTGATCCATTTTTTAGCCAATTCAACGAAGCTATAATGATAGGCACCAATTGAACCACCGATTTGAAAGTTTTTGAGATCTTCAACTAATTCAGCAGATGTTTGGTAACGGTTCTCGCGTTCCTTTCCCATGCATTTAAAACAAATGGCCAACAAGGGTGCTGGCACATGTTCTTGTTCAGCTTCATTGGGGATCTGATAAATGCCATTTTTCTTTTGTTGCCAAAATGATTCATGTGATTTGGCAATAATAGGAGTGCGTTTAAACAATACATGAAACAGGGTGGCGCCAATAGAATAAATATCACTGCGTTCATCTGCTTGTTCACAGTTAGCTTGCTCTGGGCTCATGTAATGTGGGGTGCCGGACATTTTACCGTTATGCTTTTTTTGTTTTTCGGTATCAACGGCGATGCCCCAATCGACAACACGGACTTCACCGTAATGACCGAGCATGACGTTATCTGGTTTTATATCGCGATGAATGATGCCACGTGAATGCGCATAGGCGATAGTTTCGCCAATTTTAATAAAGGTATTTACTATTTCACCAAGGCTGTTCGATGCATTAATCAGTTCTTGTTCATCTGTACTGGTACCATCATGACTGACTTCAGTTAATTCGGTTAAGGGAATGCCCTCAACTTTTTTCATGGTATAATAAATTTGTTTATCTTTTGATGACTCAAGATCATAAATCGGTAAAATATTTGGGTGATCGAGACGACTAGTAATAAGGGCCTCGCGCATAAATTTTTCAATACGGAATTTACTCTTGGCATATTCTTTAGATAAAAACTTAACGGCTATAGTTCGATCTAAATTATTATCAGTTAAATCGAATACCGCTCCGCCACTGCCTTCGCCAAGTACCTCACCGGTTGCATAGCGTTCTTGGATTTCTGATGATATTTCAAACTTGTGTAAAATATGATCGCCGCTTATTGATGGCGTTGTGTCTTCATCGTCTTCGGTTTGTTCAATATGGATTTCGGAGTTTTCTTGTCCGTCATCAATGGTTTCGGCATTACTACTGTGCAATTCATCATCAGTGCTATCGCTAATGGTCTCGCCAAGCGTCTTGGCTAGTTCCTTGACTTCTTCACTGCTTAATGCGTCTGCCATGGTGTTCAAATACTACTGTTATTACAGCGTGTGAACAGAACCTCTATCGATATAGTTGGAGGAAACGCTTGCGTTCTGTTTAAGACACCAGCCATTGTTATAAGATTTGACTAACTGTTCGATGGCCATTTCACCAATTTGCATTTCAGGTACATCGATAGTATTGAGGCTGGCATTTTTCGTCAGATTATCGTCACTAAAACCAATGAAGCTAATTTTATCATCGACATTTCCTTCACGAGCTAATTGCAATAAATCAACAGCGAAGTGTGCCTGGCTGGCATAGACCGCGGTATAGCCCTTGTCGACTATTTGTTTGAGGATGGGCTTATTTATTTCATCGCCATCTTCCCAGCCCATTTTAAATATATCTTTATCAGTGATTTTTAGGCCGTGTTCTTTGAGGCGGTCAGCGAAACCTTTTTGACGTTGTTTGAAGGCAAATGAGGGGGTTTTGAAATAAGGGGCGATGTAAGCGCACTTTTTATGATTGTTGTTGACAAAGGCATCGGCTGCGATGGCTGAACCTTGAATGTTGTCGATGTTAACTTGGTCCCAGCCAAGATTTTTGGTACCGACGTTGCAGTCGACTAAGCACAGAAGGCAACCAGTACCTTGAAAAGCATTGATTGTTTTTTTGTTGGTTTCAGCGACTAAGACAACGGCTTCACTCGGACCAATTTTATCAAGTAATTGCTTATTATTGTCGATGGTTGAGAACAGGAGGTCGCAATCGTATTCGTGTGATTTTTGTTCAGCACCAGCAAATATTTTTCCATAAAAGGAATTGTCTGATAAGTCGGCCCAGTTGCGGGGGAATACAAAGCGTATGGTGTGTAGATTTTTGGTATTGGCTCTACTGAGGAAGGTCCCTTGCTCATTGCGGTCGAGTGCCGTTTCTTCGCTAAGCGACTTGAGTGCCTGTCTGGCGGTCATGCGGCTCACGCCAAACATGTCAGCGAGCTGACGCTCAGAGGGAATGCGTACATCCTCTTCCTGCTCATCAGTGGGCAGGCTCTTTTTGATGCGCTCTTTGATCTGAAGGTAGAGGGGCGTGCCGCTCTTTTTGTCTAATTTAGTGTCCATATTGGTATAGACCGTATCCTGGTCTTAGAGCTGCTCTTGTCAAATTTGGACGGCTGAAAGTGACTGTGTAGGACTCACTGTCACCTAATTTCATGTGAAATTAAGATCAAGCCATTATTTTCCACATAAGTACAATCAAATACTAACCTTATGTTAAATTCTATAGAAATATCTCCTTCGATAGTCTATCAGCTGCTGTGTCGCTCTGAGTGCTTCATTTCAGCTATTTAAAGGTTCTGTTGTACCAAAGCACTGTTATGGTATATACCACTAATCAAGAATGAGTCACAAAAAGTGTCCGGAGCATCTGAGCACTATCTTCTTATAGGTGAAATACAATAAAACCCTTTGTTTTATAGGGTTTATCTTCATTAACCAAACGGATGTCTTTTAGTCCAGGGGTCTATACCATGAGATCAGTTCTGATGAAAACGAATATTCCCAGAATGCCTCGCTCGACCAACAATTTGGTCATAAGTGGTTTATTTTTCCTAGGCTTAGATATACTCACCAGGCACTAAATCGGCTACGGAGCAATTAGATGTTAAGTAGATCTGCTTTTACCCTGATCGAGCTGCTGGTGGTCATCGCTATCATCATGGTTTTGTCGGCACTCATCCTGCCATTCATCAACATTGGCCAAAGTAGTGTCGACCGAAATGAGACCAAGGTCCTGTTGAGTGCACTACGCGTGGCCCTCGATCGCTTTGAGGCTGAAACCGGTGCGGTGCCTTTGCCAACTGGTAGCTCTAGCGATCCAGAAAGTGGTTCTTGGTATCCAGATACCAATACTGGATCATGGGATAAGCAGCAATTGGTTTGGCGCCTAACCCATAAAATGAGCCAAGCAGAAAAGATTTTTATGACTGATGAGGCGCAAAAGGTGAGCCTGGAATGGAACCCTTATCAAACTGGTGATTATTTCAAGAAACATCATAACTTAAAATCTGCGACAACGCGTAATACAGCACATGCAAAATTAGATGCAGCCTTAGCAAAAATAGAATCCTGGATTGCAAGCGAAAAGGGTATGTCTGCTAAGAACTATCTCGACACCTATTATTATAAATTAACTATTCGTTGGGAAGAGCCAGCTTCTTTTAAAAAAGGGTTAAAGGGCGATTATTTTTGGTACGATTGGGCGAATTCCCACTTATTTTCAGGTCGTGGGTATTATAAATTGCAATATATGATTTATAAAGGCATGCTCGAAAGTGATTTAGTACGTCGTCGTTATATGACTCACCCCTGTTTAGATTTGGATGACCTTGATAGTAAATTCATTGATGATCAAACTATCGTCGATGCATGGGAAAATCCCTTGATCTATGTTGCTCATTCAACACCAGCTATTGGCGAGAAGCGCTTTTTTTCAGGCGCTTACGAGCGCTCATTTATCAAGCCACTTGGTGGTCGAGTGCCGATTACCGATCGCAATAGAGATGGTAGTATCAACAATGAAGATTGGGTCACCGAGCCACCGCATGAAGATTTGACCGACGTTAATCGTGATCAAAAATTAGATGATAAAGATCTTATAGACCATAATAAAGATGGTAAAGTAGACCGCGATGATTGGGGGAATATTCTCTATAATTCTATTCCTGGTCGCGCGGCTAGTTTTTTCCTCGGTAGTGCAGGTGGCGATGGTGAATTCAACTGCTTGCCACCAGAATCTGAAAACGATGACAATGTATTATTGATTGAGGATTATAATGAGTAATTCATTTAAAGCCTTTACCTTAATAGAATTGTTGGTGGTGATTAGTATCATTGCTTTGTTGTCAACCATGATGGTAGTGACCTATTCTGAGTCCCAAGAGGATTTAATTCTTGCAGATGCCCATGAATTACAGGCTACTTTGCTCAAGGCACGTAATTTAGCTATGGGTACGAATCGTTCTTATGGCGTTGTTTTTCATATCGAAAATGCTGGAGATGGTACCGTTTTCAAAAATCAATCGGTTAAAGATTTAGATGACGAAAGTTTTATCGGGCGTCATTGGTATGCCTTAATTGGCCCAGACGAATCGCAATTCAATGCACAGTCCTACGGTGGAGGAACCTTGCGAAAGGAGAATTTACCGCCGGTTGCCTTGGTGGCCACTAACGATCGAGATACGTATTCTTACTTCGCATTAGAGGATTACACTGAAGCAATGGAAAAAGTGCAAATCGGTGCACGTCGTTACTTATCGCGCGGTGTGCGTTTTTTAGCATTGAGCGATACCAATGAATTATATCCAGGTAAAGTCCACGAGACTTATCCGCGTCCGTGGTTTGGTTACTACGATAATACAACGAATATTTTATATCCTTGGGGCGCATATAACCCTGAAATTGATGCTGACTGGGTGAGTGCAGGCAGAGAGCCGGGTACTGGTTTAGATTACCAAGGCTATGATGGTCCTGTTACCTATAATGTTGACCAAGACACCAATCTTAATCCTGATGAAGTGTGGGGTCGCATTTGGCATTATTGGGATTTTAGCGGAAATACCCTAATTGGATCGACAGGTGTTTATCCAGGTGAGTGTGTGGAGCCGCCTTCAACATCAAATATAGGCACGCGAGATAAATCAATTAGCAAGCGTTATAAGGTTGCTAGAGATTATGTTGGTCCTGATAGAACCTATTTAGCAAAAAAAGTACGACCAGTTGTCAATGGCTATTGGTCTGATTTTATGATTATATTTGGCCCAGATGGTTCGGTGAGTGTTGCTAAGGGTCATGCGCGAGCGCTGTATTTTAATCGTATTACGGTTTCAAGAGATCGTATTTCGAGTCAGGCAGGTCGTGCGTATATGGGTATGGAATTTGATAATCGCACTAGTGCAGTTGCAATCACTTTAGCCCCAGACATTGATGCTGAAGATGAACTTTATTCCGAGGCCAGTACAATTATGACAGGGCAGAAGGCCTATAATAAATTTAATTCAGTTGAAGATGCCTTTGAATCAATTACCCCATTTGTGCGCGTGCATCTCAATAAAGTAGATGGTTTATCTGAAGTGCGCACCAATGATCATGAGGAATTGCAAATTACTGCTGATGACCTCTTACAGCGCGACCCGTATCCAAGAGGGATCAAATAAATGCGCCGTTCCAAGTTTCATCGGGCTCAACAACGGGGTGCATTTACCTTATTGGAAATTGCTCTAGCTATTGGCATTTTATCAATAGGCCTAACTGCGGTCGTGTCAGTTTATATGTTGGCATTGTCATGGACTGAAGAAATACGGGTTAATTTAACCGCATTGAAAACTGGTCGTGCAGCCTTGGCCGATGCTGGCATTTTAATGGATAAAAAACGCAATCCTTTGGATCTTTCAAATAGTGATGCTGAGGCAAAGGGTTGGGCGAACAATTATTTCATCGTTCGCACCATCGATACGAGCAAGTCAGTTACATTAGATAATGACGCTGGAACATACGTGGAAGTTAAGGTGGAGGTCTACTCAGGCGGTGACGATACTGACGGCCTTCTCGTCCATCAAATATTCTGCCATCAAATATTACCCAAGGGGTATAAATGATGGCTAATAAAACAAATGCTTCCGCCTTCACAATTGTGGAACTTATGGTCGCAACTACCTTATTTGTCAGCCTTATGGGCTTGGTAACGGTAGCCTTTGCCCGTTTATCGAATGCTAGCGAAAAAGCTTTGCAAATTTTAAATTTGCATACACGTGCTGATACTATTCAGCGTCAGTTAGAGCGCGATTTTAGAGCCATGTTGCCAGTGGCTGCCGTGCATCTACAGACTGAAGATAAACCATATACGATTACCTTTATGCGCCAGGTTACGGATCTGCATCCGGGTGTTTTCAGAAAAGACGCCCTTAAACCTGGAACCAATCCATTTGAATCACGTTTTTTCACTAAACATCGCATGTGCGATACGGTATGGATTCGTTATCGCTGGGGAGACGGCTCTTTAGATCGAGGCTTATCGCGTGTAAATGAATTAACGCTCTATCGCCTAGGTAATAATGGCACGGATTGGCATGCTAATACAGAAGAGTATTTATGGACGCCGAAGTTCTCAACGAGACCGTCAACTGGTGTCCATGCCAATGCCATCACGCCGATGGTTCAGCAACATTATGACTTTTTTGAAGGGAAAGGTAATATTAATACAGTCGGTTCTGATGGAGATTGTATTGCTGCTGCAACTGAAAAAGTAGCGATATATCAAAATGCAAGGAATAGATTATTTCTTGGTAAGAAAACTGGTTGGGGCGTACCTGCGGTGCCACAAGTTTGGGAAAATGCACCTTTTGATTATCGCCACCTGTATACCACCATTTGTACTGGTAATGAAATACAATTAAGTGATCCAGATGTAGCAGATGATAATATGCCTGATGATGGTCAAAATGATGCGTATGCGGTAAGAAATGCTGATGGTAATTCGGTTAATAAAGATCGTCTTAATTTAGTAGGTGCGACAGATACGTTTACCGATTCAGATGGCGAAGAGCACCAACTTTATCCAAGTCAAATGATGCCGTTATTTGATGGCGTTGAATATATGCAATTAGAACTGATTGGTCGTGACGGCGAAGTTTTGGAAAGTGGAGATGAAACAGATCGACTATCCGATGGCAATAAAAGCTTGGATTTTTCAGGGCTTCATCCAGCCACGGGTGATGGATACGAGAACAGGCCAATTGGAGTTCGCGTTTCTTTCTTGTTGCATGCTATCAGTAATGAAATTAAAGATGAAGAAGATTTCAATGATAATGGTGATACGCAAGAATTGTTAAGTGCAGCTATTAGAGATAAAGTTTTGAATGATTCGTTAGCAACACGAACTGATGAAATAGCGGCATTTGAACGCTATGCGCTGAAATTTGGTTATAGCTGTATTTATTATGTGCAAGGCATCCAGGTTGCACAGTAATTGAGACAGCACAAAGGCAAGATGATGAACGATATTATGTGTAACAATTTAACTAATCAGCGTCATGGTTCTGCGCTCATCATGGTTATTTCTCTATTGGTGCTTTTAACCACTATTGCGATTACTTTTTTAGAACTTGTCGGTCGTCAATATAATTCGACGATAGGTGTTGCGGCACAGGTCAAGGCAGAAATCGCAGTGCAGCAAGCGCAGGCCCATCTCATTCGTTGTTTTAATGATTCTGCAGCGAAACCCACTCGCAAAACAGATGATGATCCGCTTAATTATACTAGCCTTGCCAATCAGCAATGGCGTCGGGAATTTGAACCAGTGACTGATCCTGATGGCAATCCATTTACTGATACAGTCGATTTTCCAAACGGTGACCCGATGCAGGGACAAGCGTTGTCTGTTCCGGCTAGTTCTACTGGTATGCCAAGTACCACGATGGTTTCGAGTAGTCCAATAGTAAACAGTAATACTCGCCTCTATGATCTCATAGATGCAGATATGTTGGGTACTGTTGACATGTTTACCTTGCTCTTTGGTCATACCAAACGGTTTAATGGGAAAAACCAATATTGGTCACGCTGGCATAATATCGAATATTTGGACGCTGAATTTAAAACCGTTGAAATTGATGATTCAAAAACACCTGTAGAAAAAGCTGATATTCGTCGCTCATCTAGATATGTGCTCCGTTATACAGCGCAGGCGCTAGATCTCAGTGGTTTGCATACGATTAATAATAACTTTCCTCATGAATTAGGGACTGATTCAATTAATCGTGGCTCAGCATCAACTGATAGTGCGCATTACATTCGCTATCAAAATTATTTAAAAACCTATGGTCGTAGCATTAAAAGTATGCGGGCTGCTGTTAGCGGCGGAAAACAATATCGAGCAAGTCATAGCTTTGATCCACTCGATGACGAGTCGGTGGCTACTAATGTCGAGGTCGGCGGTGATGGCTTAGCAAAATCTGCGATAAAGACTGGTAATCAGGCAATGCGTGACGATTGGCGTCTACTTGTTGAGCGCGCATTTCGTGATGGCGATTTAACCTGGAGTACACGTTACGGCGGAAATTTCGCCCCCTTATCTCCCGGCCTTAAAGGTAGGGTACAGACCTGGTCTCATCTACGCACCGTCTATAAAAAGGGTAGTATCTATGCAAATAATTTTTTCCTGACTCCCTGGGGTCTTGGTATGCTAGACGAAACCTTATATGACGGTGCCGCTGCTGATGCTGATCCCGTGTCAACCCCTTGGAAAATTAATTTATTATCCGCTCCAAATACCAATTTACGTGCAGCGGTTTTTGGCCTGCATAGTCATCTGAAAACGATTACCACATGGCATAACTCAAATTACACCATGACTAAAGGAAATATGGAAAGTGCTGCGAATGCACATAAAGCAAGGATTCACCCGTCCGATTTATTCGGCCGTGACTATCCTGAGGCATTTCCCTTGGCATTAGATTCAGGTCGTAATGTTCCGGTTAGTGGTATAGGGGCTAATGCAAGTCGGCCAATAGGTACGGAAACATATTGGTATGGCAACGGTCAAGTGAAAAGACATTCGTTAAACCCGAATTTATATCATAAGGAATTTCCAACAATAGGCACGCGGCTCTCCTATGTTCACGATATTATGGTTGCTTTGCATTCAGCAATTGATGACGCACGAGTTTTATGGGACGAAGAAAAGAATTTAATTACTGGGGATGAAGAAAATGCCGGACCTTGGGGCGCATGGCGTTATCGTGGTGGTAAAAATAATTCACATATTAAACCAGTTTCTGCGTCAACAAGTGAAGATGAAATGATGCAAATGATTATACGTGAAGTCTATCGTATATTAGGTGAAGGTGAAATAAGTGGCAGCAATCCTGCAGTTTCGCAGGGCAGCTATAGTCGTGATGCTGTTTATGATCCAAATGGTAGGACTTTACTTGCAGGTGGGGGTACATTTGTTGGTCGCGGATCATTTGGTTCAGGCAGTGGTGATTGGGAAATCTATTCTGAACTGGAGCCGGGTGCCAATACGCGAGCAATGGAATATGTGCTTAATGATTTCATGATTAGTTTATTTGGGAAGGCGAATCCGGATTATGTAGTCGGTTCAAAGGATTACGCCAATATAGCAGTTGATTTTAATGGCGATGGCCATGCTGAGAGCACTGTTAGTGGTTGGTGGGATTATAATAATAACCAGCGCGTCTGGTCATGGTGGTGGGATGGTTTGGGTCCCTACGTGCGTTTGGCTTCAGATGGTTCTGAGGACTATATGAAAAAAGCTGGCTGGTATCGTTTTGAAGGTGGAAAAGTGAAACGAAAACTAAGCGGTGACCGTTGGGAAGAAATAACCAGCACCGGTAACTTTTTTGATTGGAATAATATTTGGCTAACTGGCAATACCACCTATCCGATTAAACCATTCGCTAAGACCGGTCGTTTTTACATTGGTAAGAGTACGCTCATGAATGGTTTTATTCGTGGCGAGGTTTATGATATTATGAATAAACGGCCTCTAGCGGTCGCTGACCGTTATTTTGTTTATCGCATAGATCCCAATAATGATGGCGATTTCTCTGATAATCATGTGATCATACAAACTGATGATCGCATAGAGGCATCAAAATTTAAACAATAGTAAGGAAGATATGTCATGAGACATTTATATCTTTTTTGTTTATGTATTATTTGCACCGGATTATTATCTGCAGCCACCCTGCCTACGGAGCCTTCTTGGCCTGGATGGGTTGGTGTAAGTAGCGGTGCTGATGCTGCAGTGGCAGATAAAACACCTGCTGGTGGTAGTGATGATCATAGCGATTATGACTATGGCAGTGATTCGTATGGTTGGTGGGCTAATTTAGAAGTTCCGCATGCTGATGGGTCAATTGTTGTGGTGGAAATGCGTTACATTGTTCCAACGGAACCTGATTATGGTAAGGGTGGCATTGGTTGCGCATTCTATATGGGTGCGCCAATAGACGAACAAGGAGCCTTGCCAAGTGAGAAGCCACAAATTCGCGTACCGTTGTCAGATATAAACGGAAATAGAGCGATGTGGGTTGCCGCACAAGAATGCTCACAGAAATTATGGGAAGCGGTAACCGGTGTTGTGTTAACTGAACGTATTCCATTTGATCAGGCAGGCTACGGACAGGCTGATGCTAATAAGGATACAACAGTCGCATTTTTTGGCGGTGATATGACCAAACGTCCAGTTGAATTACAAACATTGACCAGAGTAAAGGCATTCCTCACTTCTTTAGGAAATAATGCACGTTTACCGACCGAAAAAGAATGGGAATATTTGTGTCGTGCTGGCACTGCAACGGCATTTAATTCTGGCCGACTTTTAAATGGATTGAATTCGACTCAAACCACCGTTGGTGACATTGAGGTGACGGCAAGTAAAATGCTTTTCCCAAATTTTAATGGTATCAATATTGATGATATGTGGGCGGGTGATGCGAATTATAATCCTGCAGCTCAACCTGGCGATGCAGACTATGGTTACACTAGTCCGTGGAAAGTTGGTATCAATTATGTCAATGCCGATAAAACAGCGGTGTGGGGAACGATGGGCTCTGATATCCGCGGTCAATTAACGCTTACTGGTTCGGCGGTTATAGGATCGAAATTGGTCGCATTCGATAGTCGTTATCAACATCGTTATGTGCTCGATACCTATGGTGAGTACACACCGATATTGATGTTATATTATTCAGATGGAACTAAGTTTTATCCACGTCCGTATGGCAATCCCTCTGCTGCAAACATGTATTATCGTTATTTAGATTTAATAGATCAAGGCGAGTATAATAATCCACTTGATTATGTTGCTACTAATTTAGTTGACTTAGTTGCGAATAAGGACGAGCATAATGGTAAGCAATTGGAATATAGAGAAATGATTCGCATTACTGATAGAACTGCGAGTAACTTCACGGTGAGAGAAGCGAATGGCACAGCAAGCGGTGCTGACCGAACGTATCCAGTATTAAATATTTATGCACCCACTCCATTTTGGACCCTCGGCACGGCTCTCAACGCAACAGGTCCATCTGTACCCGGTATTGACTTGTCTTCTTATGCTAAAAGTCAGGTACCCAAAGGACATTCAATGACAACCAATGCATATATTAAGAAATATTTTGAGGTTATTAATAAGGCTTATGGTAATTCACAGAAAACAGGAATAGACCCCTCTAAATATTTTGCGAATTATAAAGGTACACCACCATTTAGTTCCGATCAAATTGATAAATTTAGTGGAACGGCTGGATTTGGTAAAAGTTGGTATATGGATGATGAAATTTCTGTAAATTGGTCTGCTGCTGAAATTGGTATGGCCTATTACGAGCGTAATGCCTGGGGACTTTATAATATGCATGGCAATGTTGAAGAATGGTGTAGCACTGAATGGGATGGCCGAGTTAGTCCTGGTAAATCATCTTCAGCAATTACCCCTAAAAAATATGTGACCAGAGGCGGATCATGGAAATTGGGTGCGGATCGTTGTCGTAGTGCAGCACGCACGGCACGTGAAGACAAGGCTTATGATGACGTTGGTTTCCGCTTCATTATACCCCAGCCGTAATCGATCAAAATTGTTACAGACAAAGGACTTGCATGCTTCGTGAAGAGATTGCCTTTTAGGGCTCGGGGCTAAGCTTGGAGACTATGGCCAAGACTTTTGCCTGTCCGTATTGTGAGAAGCAATACCCGCATTCTGCCAGTTTAATTGGCAGAAAATTGCGTTGTAGTGGCTGTAAAAATGTCATTCAATTAATGAGTGATGGTACTGTTGAAAAGGTGGGGACAGCTGAGTCGCTAACTGCGACGGCAAAGAAAACCGGTACTGCTCCACAAAAACAGTTAACCAGTCGCCAGAAAAAGCAGGTCAAAAAAGCTGTTACGCGTTCGATACAACGCAGTAAATCATTATTGAATACCGCTGCACAAAGTGCTATAGATCAAATTGACGCTGCTGCAAATCAAGCAGCGCAAAAGAATGAGCAGCAAGCACCAACGGCGAAAAAACCAGAAGCACAAATAGTTCGCAGTAATTATGGTCGTAAATACCAATTAAATTCATTAGTGGTTGTTAGTATAAGTGCTTTATTATGTATAGTGATTTTATTAGGTGCATTTTGGGAGCCGAGTCGAGAGGTAGCGGCACTGCAACACTTTGCTAGTCCAGTCAGTGAAGAGTTTGTTGCTCACCCACATCGCTTGCCAGCTTATCGTGATCGTATGTGGCTGCATACGCGGGATGGTCTTGAAGCACCACCAATCATTTTAGATGCTGATGATGCTTCTATTACATTCGTTGAACGCGTTGAATGGACTGCGATTAGTCAATCGTGTAATAATTTATTACAAGGTATGTCATTATTGCGCCGCTTTGGTATGTGGGTGAGCAGTGATAAGCAGGTGATGGTTGGACAATTGTGGGAAGAATTTGATAATAAATCAAATCTCGCACAGTTTTATGCCTTGCTTAAACAGAAAAATATTAAATTTGTTTTTTGTGAGGCCGTACCCATGCAACTGGAAAAAGAAGGTGTATCTAAAAAAGGAATTTATTTAGCGAGTTTACTGTTGGCGGGAACGGGTGATAAGCGTGGTGGCGCGTGTAGAGACCTAGGATTAGCGAGCGATGAATTTGCACAGAGTCTAGAAATTTATGAATTCAATGGTGACAAGAGTTTGACTTTGGTTGAAAAAAATAACGAATACGAAGTGAGCGGTGGCGGTCATTATTCTGGATTGATTGCTGGTTTCATTGAAACTTCGCAAGCTGCTTATGAATTTAAGGTCATCGATATACGTTTTGCCAAATCTATGAAAGCGTTCTACGAGGATAGATATAATCCGCTACGCAAGCTTACCGAGTCAGCTCGCATACGGATGCTTTCAGAATTTGTCGAACCTGATGCAAATACGCAGTCGGGAATTGAGGTGAATAATGAGTGACGAGCAAAAGAAAGGGTTGGATGACGTTCTCTATCAAACGATAGTTGACGGTAAATTTGCTATCTCATTGCATGATACCACTGATGAACTTGAGGTTTTTGAAGAGGATCAGACGGAGGCAGATAACGATGCCTTAGAAGTTCACATTCGTTCTGAATCGATTCTGAGTAAATTAGATATTGAAGGTGAGGGTAAAAAAGAAAACCGCTATCAGATTGATAAAGAGCTTACCCCGGACACCAATAGCAGTGTGTTCGAAGTTACAGATCTTAATTTGCATCGGACGGTGACTGTCAAAGTCGCTAGCAGTGACCAGGGTCATAAATTAGATAATGCGCATAAATTAATTCATGAAGCTTTAATCATCAGTTATTTCGATCATCCTGGTATCCCACCGGTCTATGATTTAGAATATTCAGATAATCAGCAGATTTTCTGTACCATGAAAAAAGTAAATGGTGCTCCACTGACTGAATTGATAGAGAGTTCCAGTGTAGAGAATGAGAATTCCTACATTCACAAATATGATACCATTAATGAATTAACCGGGATTTTTATCAAAGTCTGTGAGGCAATGGCCTATGCACACAATCATCAGGTTTTACATCGTAACATTAAGCCTGAGAAGATAGTTATCGGTGCTCATGGTGAGGTTTATATCATTGGTTGGGATGCAGCAGTGGACCTGCAAAATGATGAAAATGATACGGGGATTCTCTGCGGTACACCATTGTATATGAGCCCTGAACAGGCTTTATGTACAGAAATTGATTATCGTTCTGATGTGTATGCTATAGGCGCAACACTATTCCATGCACTGTTTAAAGTTGGGCATGTTAAACGTGACAATTTTGATGATTTTTGGTCAGCGAAATTAGAGGGTGCTATTGATGATCTGAGTGAAGAGCAGGCTCGCTCGGTGCCAAATGCATTGGCGGATATTTGCTTCAAATGTTTACAGAAAAATCCAGACGAGCGTTATCAATCTGTCGAGCAACTGCTTGATGAATTAAAAGCCTTCCAATCTGGAGTCGTCGACAGTGGCGAGCAAACAGAGCAAGAAGTTAAGTCAACGTTGATGATTGTTGTTGGCGTCCTGTTTTTCTTCTTGGCATTTATTAATATTTATCAGCTTTTCCAATCACATAATTCGTGGGGCGAGCCGTATTATTCAGAAACATTTGATTTAGGGGATGGTAATCCATCGAATTGGCAGGAACACTGGCTTTCGCATGGAGGCACTTTTGCCTTAGATGAAGACCTCCTACGTACGCAAGATGGGCCAGCATTTACATTGTGGTTTAAAGAGCGTATCTACGGTCCTGTAGCTATTGAGTATGATGGGCAAATGCTGCCTGGTTCTCAAGCCGGTGATCTCTCTATTGTCTATAGCCCAGATATTCATGCGCAGAAACGTGGACAGCGCGTCCAGCTTTACTATCTGCAAAATGGCGCCTACGATAACGCAGGTTCGACCATAGCGACGCCGCAAGGTCGTTTGGATTTTGAACCGTTTGAATTAAAGCACGGTGTGACGTATCGAATTCGTGCTGAAATAGATGGTAAAAAGTTACGTACCTTTATTGATGGTAGATTAATTTGCTCTTATGATCTTATATTACCGCTCAATGCAGGTTATATTGGTATCTATGCATTCTATGACGAGAAAACAATTGATAATATTGCTATTTATAAAAAACCACTGGCTGCACGCAGCGTCGATATGAAAATTGCTGATGCGCTTTTAGATAATCAGGCGAATGAAGGCGCCTTAGAACGATATACCAGCATTCAAAAGATCGCTCGCAAACAGGATCTTCAAGAAGAACTGACCTATAAAATTGGCTTATGTCATTACCGTCTTGGTGAGATTGATGCAGCCTATGAACAATGGAATACGGTCACTAATAAAGAATACCTGCCAGCAATTAATTTTTATAAATGGGAAGAATTGTCCAAGCGTGGTGAGTATGAAGAGCTCTT
>JANQLF010000117.1 GCA_028280785.1 Planctomycetota bacterium | reverse complement strand
GTCGATGTTGAGCAAGGTTATTCACAAGCATTTTTATTAGACATAAAAACTAATAAAGAAACGACAAAAGCTGGTGTGTATAAAGGAACGATTGATATCAGCAGTGACCAAGGCAGTGCCAGTTTGCCAATAGAAGTTGAAGTCGATAATACAGTGCTCTTAAGCATGGGTGAAGCTGGACTCACCTATGGCGATTCAATAAGCGGTTTAACGCCAATTAGTGATATGCGCGAGCGCATCGACTATAATCAAAACAGTGCTTTATTATGGTATTCGGGCTGCTTGCCACGGATGTGGTATGAAAATGGAAAAATGCAATTGGATTTTGCCTATATCGATGACTGGATGGTTGCAGCGAAAAAAGCTGGTGTTGATAATGTGGTGTGGTTTTTAGGCGGCGACCCATTTTGGTATCCATACAATTTAAACTTAGCCGTAGATATTGCTAATAGGAAGCCGGGTTATGGAAAGATGCGCTTAATTAATGCACAAGGCAAAAACCCTAATCGTATTGAGCCAAGTATACGTGGAGAAATTGCTACATGGCTGAAAAAAGTTGACGCCCATGCTAAAAAAGCCAACTGGCCGACTATTCATTATACGCCGTTTGATGAACCATCGAAATGGACGCGAACTACTAAGAAAAGTAAGGGTAAGGGCACCATTGGTTCAGGTGCGCATATCAAACCAGTGTGGATTGACTATGTCAATTTAATCAAAGAGACCTTACCAGATGCAAAAATTTATGCGTCCATCCATGAAGAAATTCACCGTGGTAAAAACAATGTTGGCACCATTTTCGAACCATACATTAACAGTTTTTGTACTAACGCAGTTGGACGCTATCCGGTTCAAGGTGAGCGCATGTTGAAGGCGGTCGAAAAACGTAAAAACACCGAGAACCCTGTCGAGTTTTGGCAATACGGTTTCGTCGGTAATAACGATCCTGGTGCAATTCGCTTTTCGTACGGCTTTTTCTTCGGTGGCTGGGGTAGTACCGGAACCATGGGCTGGGCTTATGACGCAGGTGCTGACGATCACAATATCTTGAGCTACAATGCGCGTAAGGCCTGGGCAACTCCATTTGGTAATTTACCACGCGCGTGTTTTGTCGGTTTGCGCGAAGGTGCCGATGACCGTCGCTTAATTGCTACCTGTGAAAAACGTTTGGCTGATAATAAAGATGCTATGGCGATTGTTGCAAAAATCCGCAAGGCCGGTCGTGAAGGTGCGAGTGAATCAAAAGGTGGCAAAGATCTGACTTATGATTTTTGGGAAACCACCGATGACATGCAGCGCTTAGAAAACTGGCGCAAAGAATTATTAGACCTGTTGAAGTAAATACAGAAAAGGAAAAACCATGAAATACCTAATGCTCCTAGGGATATTCTGTCTATCTGCAATGCTTAGTGCTGCTGATTGGACGCAATGGCGCGGTTCTGACCGTAATGGTGTGCACGTTGGCAGTGAAAAGTTACTAGATGCGTGGCCAGAAGGCGGACCGAAACTCCTTTGGAAATCAGAGGTCGAAATTCCGAATGGCCGCCAAGGTGGCTGTGGCAGTGTAACGGTTGCAGACGGTCGAGCGTTTTTATATGCCCACTATAATGCACCAACTAAAAAGATGAGCATTACCACCGAGGAGCTAAAAGTGTGGGGATGGGCTGAAGGCGTACCTGACTCTTTGCTCGAGCCTATGAAAAAGGCTGATGGTGAATTTGGTAAAAAATTCTGGGGGCGGAAAGCCAAACCAGAAGAGGCCGAAGCCTTCGTTAATGAATTTTTAAAATCGCTTAAGCCAGAAGAGGCTGAAAAGTATGGGGATATATTTCGCAATTACTTTAAAATACGAGTCGTAAGTTGGCGAGGCCTGCGTGATCTGGCGACAGTTCGAGACCAAGAATTCGAGAGTTTTGAGGAATTAAATAAAAATATTAAATACATCGGATGGGGTAACATCTTTAATGGCCACAATCGTGATGCGAGTCCAGTTAAGGGTCTCATTTTAGAAAAGTGCTTTGCATGGACTGATAGAGTTTTTTGTTTTGATGCTAATACTGGTAAAGAATTATGGCATAAGGATTTTCAAGGCGAAGCAGCAAATAAAGGAACCTATTATTATGCCGGATCGTGCACGCCAACAGTTAGCGGTGATAAATGCATAGTTTCTACCACTGGCGGTACTTATTGTTTTAGTGTCAAAGACGGCTCTATTTTGTGGCAAGCCAAGACAGCGTATACCAATACCTCACCATTGGTGATAGACGATCGTGTTATTATTTTAGCTGCTGAAATGATGGCTATAGATATGAAAACCGGGAAAACTCTGTGGAAACAAGAAATGAAGAAACAGGGTCGAAGCTTTAATGCTTCTCCGATTTTATGGACGCATGCAAATAAGCATTATGTTATAGCGGTAAATCACCATGATTTATTGTGTATCGATGCAGCAAACGGAGATCAAAAATGGAGAGTCAATTTTGGAAGAGGATCAAATGATTCGACCCCAGTTCTTGTTGGTGATACCTTGGTAGCGCGTGGTTATGCTGGTATGAATGTCTACAAATTAGGCCTAGAAAAACCGGAGCTATTGTGGACCGCTAGTAAAGCTGCGAAAGCAAAAGCCGGTGACCGAGGTTCAACACCAGTCGTATTCGAAGGTCATATTTACATAACCGGCAGTATGTATGGAATGAAATCAGCGGCCTGCTTCGATCTTGAGAGCGGCGCATTAAAATGGAAGGAGTCATTTCCTAAACTAGAGTCAACCTCGCCTATAATAGCAGACGGTAAAGTTTTTGCCCATGTTTCAGATCCTGACAAAAAGAGCAAAAAAAGAATTACTATCATGTATAAAGCGACTGGTGATAAATTTGAGAAACTTGGTCAGCTGAACGATGCAACTGCAGATTTCTCATCGCCAACAGTTGCCAATGGTAAGTTGTATCTGCGACTCGCTAATCATGTGGCATGCTATGATATTTCAGCTAATTGAATTAAGATTAAACAAGACGTTGCCGATGTATTAGTAAGTACAGAGAGGAAAAGAGTAGGTCATGATGAGCACAGGTGTTCATACATCGAGTATTACTGATCTATGTAAACTAAGAAGAAATTCTGTTCGTGATATGCTGCGAGCAGGATTGGATTCGAAGAATGCTGACCTACACATTGCAGTCTTATCACAATTAATGGTGAATCCGGACAAAAAACTCATCAATCATTTCTTTTATCTGATTAAATTAGATCATTTCAGCGTAGCGGCAGATGTTTCGGTGATACGCTGTTTGCAAGAATGTGCATGTTTGGAAGCCGAGCACATTGATGTAAATCAACGGCGGCATTGGCACGACCAGGCATGCAAACATATTTTTAAATATCTCAACCATTCGTCTATTCGTGTTCAGATAGAAGCAGTACGTGCGCTTCGTCCATTCTATTATTGGGAAAAGCAACAGCGCTTATTGGATTTATGGGAAGCAAATCCTGAGACCTTGTTAGCTGACGAGATAAAATCATGTCTACGATTATGGATCAAGAGACTGCACATTAAGTCCTTGTGTATACCGACGACTAAAGATTTGCTATTTGAATTGGATGATGATGTGCGTAGGTGGCGACAGCTATTGCACGGTGCGCAATTACCGCTGAATACCTGGCTTGCTGGGCGTAAACGACAACTGCACGGAAAACAACATCAAGTTAACAAGCAGATGATTAAACCAAGGAAACGCCCGATTAAACGACAGATCAGTGCAACCAAGAAAATTCAAAATAAGGGGGATTATCTATTATACGGTGATCTTCGCTTCCATCGACGTAAGCGTGAAATAGAGATTGATGCGTGGGTTGCAATGAACGAAGGTGCAATCGAGCATGTGCTCGTACCTCAGCACGCGATGAACAACAACGCATTGTTTGCAACTGCAATTAAGTCGGTTGATTTACAATCAGTATTTTTGCTGATAGGTGCAGGGCGTCATTATCACATAGATGTGCAATGGGAAAATGGTAGCGGTAAACTAGAGCGGCAATCGATTGCTTCCTTTATACGCCAGGGAGATTGTTTGATTCAAGATACGTTTACATTTATTGGTTCGCGCTTTGTTTGCGATATACAAAGCGGTAAAGAATATTTTGCAGCAGCACAGCATGGGGTCATTGCGAGCTTAACGAAAAATCCCAACGCAATCCTTGGAAGTTCTCATGGGCGAGAAGGCAACTATCGAATTGCACCGATGTTACCGTTTAAGCAAGGCACATTAGTAGAATTAATATTAAGGAAAGCGAAATAACATTAGCTAACTAGTATATGTATGAGCTTTGGTCTTAGTCTTAGTTCTCAAGACCGTAACTAAGACTAAGAGTTGCGTTAGCAACGGACTAAGACCAAGACTTATACGAGTTTGCCACAAAGTTATTTTTTCTTTGGTAGCAAGGGCTTCAAAACCCGCCAAAATTCATCAGCCATCATTTTGTCGCCGCGTGGTGCAGTATGGACCCAATCGATGGTACAGGTGTTTTTATGTTTGGGATCACTGATCCAGCCCTTGCTCAAATTGGCGACTTTAATGGGTGAGTCCTTAGTGCTCTCTTTTTCAGCTAAATCTTTGAGGCTTTTATTTAATGCAGGAAACGGTTTCCAGGCATGCATACATTCACCGAAGACAATGATAACTTTGGGATTTTTCTTGCGTAAAATATAAATGAGTTGTTTATATTCTTTGGTGGTTTGTACGACCATTTCCTCTTCAGTCTTGCCTGCTTTTTTATCATGACTTTTGTCATTCGTACCAAGCTGAACTAAGGCGATATCGAGTTTCTTATACTTGGCAATCCAGCCCGGTAATTTGGCGTTGACGCCATCGGTGGTCCAGCCCCAATGTCCTTCATTGATGTTTGAAAACTTTTGCCCTTTATAATCGGCATAGGTAGGCGTTGAGGTAAAGCCTATTTTGTGTGAACCAACAAAAACATGATCGACTTTATTGTCGATAAATAATTTCCACAGTGGATAGCGATAGGAATACTCTGGTTTTTCACCACCGCGGCCTTGGGTAATCGAATCGCCAATACAGGCAATATGCAGAGGTTCTGCGGCTATGAGCAAAGAAAATGAAATAGTCAGGAGAAAAAGTAAACGGATCATTGCTGAGTTTCCTTAAACGGTCTTCTGATGGTAGGTATTGTGTGTTGTTGTATTTTTTGCAAGTAGCAAAAAACGCAATTCGACGTCAGCATAGTACATAAAACGCTATGCCTGATCTTTCATTTGACCCTTGAGTTGCTTGGCGGCCATGGCGTAGCCGCCGTTGTTACCGTCGATGAAGTGGACGTGGTTGTTGTGATATTGAAAGATGATGCAGGTCATAAGCGCTGACTCACAATAGTGGATGCCATAGAACACACAGCCGTCCTGATATTCCTCTTCGAGAAAGGCTTCGAGCTTTAAGCGTTGCTCGGTCGAACCGGCAAGAACAAGACGCAGCATTTCATCGAATTTACGATAATCAGTATTAGCAATGAGTGTTGCTCTATATTGTTTCCAGTGACCCAAACCTAAGTTCATAACTGCCTTACCAACTTTGACGATCCATGGTAGGGTTTTGTAATAAAGCCACGCGCCGAAACTCGATTTGCCATAAGTGCGTACTTTACATTCACCGGATAATTGTTTTTTATCATTCGATAATTTGAGGTGGGCTTGCGTAACCGGAGAACCACTGCCATCGCCGGGGTAAATACGATTTAATTCATCAATGACACGTTGGTAAATAATGCGTCGTTCTTTTTCATCATCAGAACGTGCAGAAATTAAAATTGCATGCATTTCACCATGCGGACTGGTGATATCTTGCCAACGGCATTCGAGTCCTGAAAAATCACCATCACAGGGATCATTGGGATCATCGCTAAGACAGTATTGAGTATCATCAGGATCTTTAACCAGAGCTTCGGCATATTGCAGACCGTCACCATCAAACATGGCTTGGGCATAATGTTCTGACGCTTTAAATTTGGCGATGCGAATCGATTTACCGGCTTCATGAACAACTGAAACAGGAACGATCCCGAGGCGGAGACCTAAACCAAATTGTTGTTCAGACATGCGTTTGGACGCACGCAATGCTGGCTTGACTTGCTCAATTAATGAATCGGGTACGCAAATGGTTGCGCCATCACCACCAAAGACATAGGGCACTTCAACAGGGCGCACCACATTTAAAATAGCCATGATTGAAGCTGCACCGATTAAATTGACGTCCTTGTAACGCCCTTCTTGAATGGCTTTGGTTGAACCCTGAATGTCGGTAATAATGACCCACCAATCATCACCTATTTCATGGTAATGATTGACATCACATAAATCACTAAAGGTGTCAAATGTTGGCAGCTCTTGGTAATTAAAGGCAGACATTGCAGAGAGGCTGTTTAGCCACCCATGCCATCAGTGGCGCGACGAATAATCATCGTTGCCCGCATATCACCTTGTGATTCGCATAAGCTCGCTGCTTCTTCAAGTAACGACTTAGCATCTTCTAAGTTACCAATTTGGTTGTGGGCATTACCGAGTCCAACCAAGGTGCGAGCCTTAGACTGATCATCTTCAAAATACTGATAGAGATCAAAGGCGCGTTGAAATTGTTCAAGTGCTTCGTGCGATTTATTAATTTGCAATAACGAGCTACCAAATTGATAATGTAATTTATTTAAATGGCGGGCTTGATCTTCAGTGCGTGGGCTGTCGTTCTTGACGGTGTAGCCTTGTATAGCTGTTTGGAAATGCGGTATTGCTTCTTCGTGCTCGCCTTTTTTGGTTAATAAGACAGCGAGGCCATGATTGGCATAGAGCAATTCGGCTTTATCACCATCTTGAGTGCACACGTCAATTAAACGGCGCAAATGCGCTTCGGCTTCGTCGGTCGCGCCGCGTTCATTGTGCACTTCAGCCATCGAACCAAGCACCCGTAGTTGCTCCTGACGATCACCGAGTTCTTTGAGTATGGCTACCCAATTTTGCATGGCCTCTAAAGCTTTTTCATGATCACCACTTTCGCGGTGAATTTTGGCTAAGGCAGACAAAATACGTTCTTGTAGCTTGAAGTTCTCTGAGGTTTCAGCGGCTTCGAGCCCTTCTTTAAAGGCTTCGAGCGCTTTCTCGTTTTGTTCAAAGCTGACGTAAGCGTTGCCGATCAAATATTTGGTTCTGGCGACGCCGGCATGGTCCTCGATTAAATCCGAATGATCTAAACTTTTTTCATACATTTCAAACGCATCATCGATCGAACCTTGACGCACATGAATCATGCCAAGGAGGCGATAGGTCTGTGCCATCATTTCTTTGTCGTTGGCTTTCTTGTGAATTTTCAGGCAGCGATCGAGAATTTCTAAAGCTTTTTGATTATTACCACGATTGGCTTCAACATTGGCGTAGCGACTCAGTGTTTCGCTGGCTTCGATACTACGTGCTAACTCTAAACTTTTCTCAGCTGATTTTTCAAAATATTCAGCGGCTTTTTCGTAATCTTGTTTGTGGGCACTTGCTGCGGCAATTTCTTCAAAACATTGCGCTTGTTTAATGCCTTTCTTAAAGTCGACAAATGTCTGCAGCGCCTTTTCCGTGTGTTCGATAGCTTTATCAGCTTGGTCGTTAGCGGTTAAGGCAGGTGCAAGATTCAAATGATTTTGTGCGATACGTAAATGGTCATTGATGTCTTGGCTAATTTCTAGCGCAACTTTTAAATATTTAACCGCACTTTTAATATCACCCAATTTCAAATAAGCATTACCAGCACCATCAGCCGCGTCATTGGCAAATTTTTTATCATCAGCACTCTCAAAAATACGATACGATTCGACGTAAGCGTCAGCCGCATCGCTAAAATGTTCGCGCTTCATGTTTAAGTGGCCGAGATCGATCAGGACCTCTGCTTTACGCGTAGGGAGATTTGCCTCTTCCCATGCTTCAATCGAATTACGCAAATGGGTCACGCCAGTGGCCAGCGCTGCGCCGCCTTTGTTTTCCATAATTAAGAGTCCAAGACGACGTTCGTTTTGTGCTTTAGCTTCCAGTTCTGCGCTCATCAGTGTCCCTTTTCCAATGGGGCTAGTGGGTCGCCATCGGTATAGCGCTGACTAGGTTAGATGCTACGTCCGACCGCTTGCTTGGGGGCCGAGTCTCTCACATAAAACAGTCCAAAACGGCTCCTAGATCAGGTACTTAAGTGATTTTATTTCAATAACTTATGACACATATACTAGTCACTATCTACAATCTGGATGCGTTTTGAACGCTTCAATTCCTGATGAGCAGCAACTAACCAGCAATCGCGAGCACATCGAGTACCTGGACAACGCACACGGGCCATGTCGAAAAGCTCAGTACCCATATGTGATGGTTCTTTTGGGTTATGTTCCCGATCTTTTCAATCATGAGGAAATTTATTTCAGGTGATGGACTTATGTCTGTTAATTGCAACGCAATAAATCGTAATTTTAATTATACAGACATATTATCTCAATGGCATACATGTTTGTTTGAGGCAGATATTTGCATATCGTCACAGGTGGTACCTGGTCTCGTTCACCAAACAACTAAAGCTCTCTTACAAGCGCTCAACAGAAAGGCGGCAGCGTTCACATGCTTAAAACATTCTTACTCAGTATAATTTTAATTATTGGTGGTTCTTTTTACACATACGCAGAAGAAGGTGCGAGCGCTGCTGAAGCTGCTACGCCAGCAGCTAGCGCAGAAGGTGGAGACGCTGGACCAGAAGTAAAAACCGGTGCGAGTTTAGCCGAACAGATGGAACAAGGCGGCACCATTGTCATTATTTTAATTCTGCTTTCGGTTGCGATGGTTACTTTTGCAATCGAACGTGCGATTAATTTACAGCAAGGAAAATTTATTCCGCCAGAATTAGCCGACAATGCGCGCTCTTTATGGGAGAAAGGTGAGCACAACGCCATTGTACAGCGCTGCGCTGAAACACCGAGCACGCTTTCAAGCATTATTTCGTCTTTAGCCAAGCATAATCATATTTCATTAATGGAAGCATCAAATATTGCCGGTGACATTGCTAGCCAAGATATGCGTACCCAAATGCAAAAGATTATTCCGTTTGCTTTAATTGCGACTATTTCACCATTACTTGGTTTATTAGGTACCGTATCTGGTATGATCGAATCGTTCGAAGTGGTGTCGGTCGCCGGTAGTCTCGGTGATGCATCAATGTTAGCCGGCGGTATTTCTCATGCTTTGGTTACCACCGCGGCTGGTTTGATTGTAGCGGTTCCTGCTATCGCCTTATTTAATATCTTTAAAATTATGACTAATAAGTTGAGCTTGCGTTTAGAAGGCGAGACCAATCAGTTAATTAATGAGTGGTTCTTGTCGGATAAAGATGAAAATAAAGAAGAGAGTAACGACGAAGAAGAAAAGGGAGACGATTAATGCGCTGTACTTTCGACGAAGAAGAATTAAACGTCGATATGGCTCCATTGATCGACTGTGTCTTCTTATTGCTTATTTTCTTTTTGGTCGCAACAACGCTCAAAAAGATTGACAAAGAATTACCATTAGAATTACCAGACGCAGCGGCTGCGCTAGAAGTACAGCAGCCTGATTCGTATTCGGTCATTGGTATCGACATGGAAGGAACCTTCTATTTAGATGGGACACCAGCCACGATTACCCAATTACAGCAAAGTCTGCGTGATACCAAAGCCAGTGAACCAGATAAAAAGTTCCGTTTAGATGCTGACAAGAACGTGCCTTTCCATAAGGTTATGGAAGTGCTGGACATCCTGCGCTTCGAAGAACTCACCAATGTAGGGATAAACACTCGCAATGCCCGCAACAAATAACCAAATTGAGCCAACCCGCTTTTGGGTGATATCAGGCATAGGTCATGCGCTGGTTTTATTTCTTTTAATCTGGCTATTTCCAGCCAAAGAGTTCATCTTTGAAGATGATAAGCCGAAAGCGAAGATAACTAAAAAAGATAAAGAGCTTGCTGAAATTGTTGAGTTAATTCGTGATGTGCAGGCCGAGAAGCTGCGTCAACGTGTTGCCCTTTTGGGTGGTGGTACAGATCGTATGCATGTTAATTTATTAAATGTGCAGGGCCGTCATAAGGGATTTGCCCACGCGCAAAAATCAGCAGCTTTTACACGCATTCGTAATCAAATTGAAAAAGCCCGTCAGATGATCAAACAGCGTCAACAGACGCATAATGGCTACAAAAATACCGTAACCAGCGCAGATGATCGTCATGGGATTCCGATTAAAAACATTCAAATTCGCACCGTTCTAGATGATATCGCGGCGGCGGTACCGCTGTTACCAGAGGGTGAAGCGCAACAGAGTCTGACAAAGATGGTCAATAGTGCACTTGGTATGCACAATGAAGCGACACGCCATGTGCATTGGATGATGGGTAGCGGCAAGTCCTTAAGCGGCCCCTATGTAGGTATCGAAGATGTACGCGATAAAGTCTATGCCACTGAAAAAATTGGTGATCAGTTGACCATTATAAAAGCAGGGAGTGAGGCAAGCAAGCAGCGCCAAACACAAAACAAAAAAGACTATGATGACAAGAAAAAAGAAATAGCCGCAAAAAAACAAGAGTGGAAAAAGAAGATATCAGAGGCTCAGAAGAAGCAGCGTAAAGATAAAAAGAACCCAGAACTGAAAAAAGCAGTTGATGTTTTACGTGCGCAAAGCAAACAATACGACGTGAGCAGTGCTGAAGAGCTGAAAGCAATTGATGCAAAAGGTAAGGAAGAGAAAAAAGTAGGCGCGGCACTTGGTCGTTTCCGCCTCTATGTGCAAACGGCTGATTTCATTCAGCGTTCACTCAACGCACTACAGTGGAGTGAGAATGTATTGGATGAGAAATACGATGAAAAGGCATTTGCCGAAGAACTAAAAGGCCAAGCTGATGATGCGGTGTCATTTAAGATCGTAACGCAGTCTCCAGATCCAAGTGCACCATGGTCAGATTTGCAAGACTTGGACATCGTTGGTTTATTTGAAAAATCCGATGAATTAATTGTGAAGTTAACCTTGCATTATCGCGCGATTAAAGCGATTCAATTAGCCGAATTGCGTGATATGGCTTTTGAATCGGCCCTATCACAAATCCAAAAAATCGATCCATTGCCGACGCAGGTTGATAAAGAGTTGTTGCGTCAATCTATCGAAGATCCCGATTTAGTTGAAGATCACAAAAAGGAAGTTGAGCGAGTGAAGCTTTCTGTTGAGGAAAAAATAGAATTAGCTGAGCGTTTGTTGATGGAAATTGAACAATGGATTATTCAGGGTGAGCATGCAGAGGCTGAACACGAAGCTAAAACCCTGGAAGACATATTGGCAGAGCAAATTTATGATGAGATGAATAATGTAAAAGAAGTCGAAGGTGGTGCTGAAGATGCGCAGAAACAACAACAAGAATATGCAGAACGTCGTGAAGCAGAAAGTGCTGAATTAGAAAAACTGGTTGAATTAGCGCGCGAAGATGAGCGTCAAAAACACAAAGACCTTGCTGAGCAAATGAAAGAAGTGATAGATATTAAAGATTTGACTGAAGAAGAGCAAGAAGGCGAAGAAGCGGGGCAAATGAATTTCCAACAAGCGAAACAGGGCGCCCACCCATTAGCCAAGGGCGCCATGTTGTCGCCAAACTCACCAGCAGTCTTAGCACGTAAAATTAGTAAAAATGGTGAGCCAGTTGATTGGATGTTTGTTGATACCTGGTATACTATCGGCCCATTCCCCAACGAAATGCGTAAAAATATCAACACTAAATTTCCACCGGAAACTATTGTTGATTTAGACGCAAGTTATACCGGTAAAAATGGGAAAACCGTTAAATGGGAATTTATTCAATCACGAGAATCTGAAGTAACACCGGCACGCGCAGAAGAGTACGCGATTTATTATGCCTTCACCGAAATTTACTGCGATGAAGCTTGTGATGTTTGGATTGCCGTCGGTAGTGATGATAAAGCCAACGTGTGGATTAATGATCTACCGGTTTGGATTAGTGGCGACCAATTAAAAGGCTGGAACATCGGCGAAGGGTATCGCAAGGTACACCTGAAAAAGGGCTACAACAAAGTGCTCTACCGCATTGAAAACGGTTGGTTGGGCGTGGCCTTTTCCATGTCGCTGTATACGACCAAGCCGTAACCGTTTTTCAATTTGTTTGTTTCATGATAAGAGACAGAGCCATTTGTGTTAATGCAAATGGCTCTGTTCATGTTATGAACTAGACCATGAGCCTCACTATTACAGACCATGCGATTCAAGTCGCTTACGATATTCCTTACCGCGATGAAAACATTGATGACTTTCATGATGAACGTCAACGTGGTGATCTCTATTTGCCAGCTGATTCGGAAAACGCACCGATTGCTTTAATCATTCATGGTGGTGGCTGGAAGGCGATGGATAAAAATAGTTTTGCCGGTGTTGCTGAGTTTTTTGCTATGCATGGTTATGCTGCATTTGCTATCAATTATCGTTTATTACGACATGCCCCATATCCAGCCTGCTATGAAGATTGCTTAGCTGCAGCTGCATTTATGGCGAATACCGATCATGTATTATTTCAGAATCTCGATCGTAGCAATCTGGTGGTTTGCGGTGGTTCGGCTGGCGGTCATCTGTGTTTAATGACAGGCCTGACCTGTGCATCTATTCCGGTTCGCGCGATTATAAATATTGCTGGTCCGAGTAATTTAAATAAGCGCTTGGATTATGATGCGTATAAAGAAATGGGCTTTATGGATGATCCTACTCCGGAGGCCTTAGCGCAAGCGAGTCCGGTTACCTATGTTAATGAGCAATCTGCTCCATTATTGTGTATTCACTCGACCAATGACGAATTAGTGACGCATAGTCATTCTGAAGAAATTGTCGCGCTGTACAAAGAAAAGGGTCTGCGCGCCGAGTTACATTCATTTGCCGGGGATGATAAGGTTCACGGAATTTGGCCAGCAGGATCGGGTTTTCCCCACGATGGGCCGGAAGGACGTTTGAGCAGTGGATTGAAGCATCTGATTCCACCACTCGAAGCGCGACTTGCGGATTTTATAAAGACAATCTAAGATTGTCCGATTAGCCCCAGTTGTTAATATAGGGGTATGAAATATCTCTCCTATTTATTGTGTTTGATATGTATCAGTGCATGTACCGCTGCTGATAAAAACACTGCTGTTGTTAAAAAACTCAATGAGCAAATAATTACCTTAAAACCCTTGCATAAGGTATTGGGTAAACCACAACCAGGCGATTGGTTGCTGAGCCACAAAGAGCCAGGGCAAACATTCAAACAATATTTATCGATTAAGCCAATTACTGCCCACGGCAAACGCAATGTTATTTATATACAGCCAATCGGTGACTTTACTGAAAAGCAAAAAGAGGTGGTCAAATTAACTGCTGAATACATGCAGCATTTCTTTAATCTTAAAGTTATCATCAATAAAGATGTGCCGTTAAAAATTATTCCAGCCAAGGCCAAACGTGTGCATCCGCAATGGGGCGATAAGCAAATTCTATCAACCTATGTCTTGTATGACGTCTTAAAGCCAAAGCTGCCAAAAGATGCAGCAGTAAGCTTGGCGCTAACTGCTTCTGATTTGTGGCCAGGAAAAGGTTGGAACTTTGTCTTTGGCCAGGCTTCGTTGCGTGAACGTGTTGGGGTATGGTCAATGTATCGTAATGGTGACCCTGAAATTAATGATGATCAATTTCGTTTATTCTTAAAGCGCACTATTAAAACCGCCGTGCATGAAACTGGCCATATGTTTTCAATTAAGCATTGCACCGCTTACGAATGTACCATGTGTGGCAGTAATAATCGCAACGAATCGGATCGCCGTCCAATCTATGCATGCCCAGAATGTTTGGCCAAGGTTTGTTATGCGACCAAGGCCGATGCCAAAAAACGCTATGAGAACCTCAAGCAATTTTGCGATAAGCATGGATTTAAAGAGGAGGCGAAGTTTTTCCAATTGTCATTAGATAAATTGAAATAGGCTCTTTGTCCTATGGCATCAATTATTACCTGTGGCAAGCAGTCCTTGCATATCATTAACGGGGAATCTGGCGCAGAGGAATGGTCATTAATTTGGGCCGAGAGCGATGCGTTGGATGCCAATGAAAAAGAATGGCTGGCGTGGTACAATTCCGGTACTGATGAAATAAAACCGAATAAAGATAATTCAGCATTTCTCATTAGCTCGGTTTGTGGTTTATTGGCGGAAGTGCATCGTGAAACGAAACAGGTCGATGTGATCGGTTGGGCCCCAGGCGCACACAGTATCGAAGCGCTCCCTAACGATTACGTCGCTGCTGCGATATCGCATAAGCCTGCATTGCCGCCAGGTGCGCCTGATAGTGAGGGCGATCGATTTCAATTGTATCATAAGAAAAAAGCCCGTCGTATTTTATGGGAGCAAGAGGCCTATGGTGCGCACGGTGTCTTGTGGGATCAGCGACGCGGCTGTTTATGGGCGCTCGATTATCATCATTTATATATTTTCGAATTCGATTCGGGTAAGGAATCATTAAAAGAGTTAAAACGCATAGAATTACCAGCAGAGTCGGGGCATGATCTTAATTGGTGCGATCAGTTTTCCCTTTATGTAACGACTGGTCCTGGTGTTTATATTTTCGATATTGGTAGCGGTGAATTTTTGAAGCACCCGACCTTGGGCGATTGCAAGAAGGTGAAGGGGATTAGCCGACACCCGGCTTCGGATGAAACCGTTTATGTTTATCCCGATCCAGGTGAGCAAGTGCACACATCGGCCGATCTTCATTTTGTGAATAACCCTA
>JANQLF010000020.1 GCA_028280785.1 Planctomycetota bacterium | reverse complement strand
CCTTCATCATCATGACTGGTATCTATGGCTTCTGTGCCAACGTGCAGTGGTGTAACAGATGGCGTTTTATTTTTTTGAGAGGAACTGCCGCTCGATCCGCCACCGCAGGC
This sequence comes from Planctomycetota bacterium, assembly GCA_028280785.1. GTDB lineage: Bacteria > Planctomycetota > UBA11346 > UBA11346 > UBA11346 > JANQLF01. The sequence goes on along the minus strand of JANQLF010000020.1, from coordinate 16,771 downwards.
AGAAATAAAAACTAAGCAAAGCGCGAGTGTAAATGCTTTTCTCATTGAACTTGTCCTCTTCATTAAAGCAGAGCGGATTCGGTAGTTTAACATGCATCGACTAATCAAAGGATGAAAAAAAGTTTTTGGCGTTTTGCTGTGTTATGTTCATGGGTAAAAATGAGCCGATTCACAGAGCGCTTTGAGATTCACAGTACGCCAGCTTGAATCATGGATCAGTAATGAGCGCCTCTGATCTACTTAAGTTATTTTATTAAAGACACTTAGCTGAGTGCTCCTGCATAGGCAGACAAGACTGATTCATATGGATAAATTCACGTTCTATCCTAAAATCTTCATGTCTTATGGATACCACTGCGCAATTAATGGAAGTTATTTTCGATCCCGAGGTCGAAAAGGTCTTTAAGCACATCACCGAATTATTTGGAGTGCGCACGGTATTATTTGATGCGGCAGGCAATGAAATTTTAAGTGGCGCTGACAAACCGAACTGTGCCTTTTGTCATTTAATTCAAGAGAAGCTCGATCAGTATCCCAAATGTCGTTCCTGGGATGCACAACAACAAGAGCAGGCGTCAAAAACCGAAGAATTAATTGCCTATCGCTGTCATGCCGGTGTGAATGAATCGATTATGGCAGTTTATGATAAAGACACATTACTCGGCTATGTGGTCATTGGTCAGTATCGTAGCCGTGATCAAGCCGAAGAACATTTACGCAGAGATTGGCAGCGTTTATATAATAATGATCAGATGGATAAGGCCTTCGAGGCGATTCCATTTCATAGTCCCGAAAAAATAAAACATATTGAGGCTCTTATTTCATCAGTGGTTAAATTAATTGCTAAGCAACGATTAATTGAAGTGCACGAAAAGAATCCACTACAGGTTTTAATAGCTCGGATGCGCCATAATCCGCGTGAGCAATTAACCTTGCAGAAAGCAGCGACGATACTCGGCAAAAGCACCAGCACGGTCTCACATTTATTTACCCAGTATTATCAAAGTGGTTTTAAACAAGTACAATTACGCATTCGCATTGAAAAAGCCTGCCAATTATTAGAAGAGCAGCCAGATCTGATGGTATCAGAGATAGCTGAAAAAGTAGGTTTTGCAGATCCCTTGTATTTTTCCCGGCAGTTTAAACAGATGATGCATATGTCGCCACGGGCCTATCGGCAATCGCTCAAACAATAAACCACTTGCCCAATGTAAGCCTAGTTATTTACGTACTGATCCATTTATTGATCTGAGTACTTGGTATTTAATTCACCCGCTGTTATAATTAATTGCAATCAACTGATCCAAAAGTGATCCAAATATATCAATAAAAAAGGATAAGTTATGGCCTACAAACGAGCTGATTACCCGCAGGTTTTAAACCGCGATCAGATTTATGAATTTGATCTCAACGGTTATATTGTCATAAAAAATATGCTACGCGAAGATGAAATTGATCATCTGAATCGTTTAAGTGATCAGGTCATGCCTGATGCGCGTGCCCGGCATTTTCCGTTGGGCGATCCGGATTTTTATAATCACGATGATCCGGCATTTTTAGATCTGATGATTAGACCGAAAACATTAATGATCGTTAATCAAATTCTTGGCGTTGATGGTCAGGTGCGCTTGGATCACATGTATGCGATTCAGCAAACTAAAGACATGCCGGTGGAGGCCTCATTGCACGGTGGGCCCTTAAAGCCACCGGGTGAGCATCGTTACCAATGGTTTGATGGGCGGATGTATAACGGCATGATTGTTATTATGTATGCGCTCGCTGATGTAGATCCTGGTAATGGTGGCTTTATTTGTGTGCCTGGTTCGCATAAAGCCAATATGGATCACAAGCCTGATGAAAGCAGCCATTTGGTCATTCATCCCTATTTAAAAGCGGGTGATATGTTGATCTTTACTGAGGCCTTGGTGCATGGCTCGTCGCAATGGCATGCCGATCATATGCGTCGCTCGCTGCTATATAAATATACTCCTGGTTATACGGCCTGGCATTCGGCTGATAAATTACAGCCACTGCAAACGGTCTGTCGCAGTGATTTACAGCGAGAAATAATCCGTCGCCCCAAAGTTGGTCGTGAAGAGCATTTTTGGCAATTGCAACCGATGTCCGTATAAATAGAACGCTTCGTTCTCTCTGCTAAAAGGAATCGATGATGGCGAAGCTCAAGGCAATGGTGATCCATGCACATTTTGATGATTATGAATTTTGTGCATCCGGTATTTTCGAATTATGGAAACGCCAATTAGGTGATGACTTCCAGGGTCGTGTTATCATTTGCACCGACGGAAAAGCCGGGCATCAATTTCGCACCAGAGATGAAACCGGGGCGATGCGCTTGGCTGAAATGGAAGCGTCAGCTAAAATAGGTGGTTTTGAATTTAAATCGCTGCGCTTGCGTGATGGGAATATACCACGTGAAGCCTGTCTAGAATGCACCACCGAATTTATGGCGGCCTTATGGAAAGAGGTGCGTGATTTTGAGCCGGATTATTTATTTTGCCCTCCAATGATTACCGATCCCTATGTCGGTATTCATAACGACCACGTCAAAGTTGCCGAAGGGGTGCGCCGCATTGCCTACATGATTAATGTGCCACATGCGTATACACCTGAATATCCAGCGGATGAAACCAATAGTCCTTTATGTAAGGTCCCCGTTATTTTAAATTGCTACGATTCGTATATGAAATCAGCAAATGATTTAGATGTCTTTGTCGATGTTACCGAGGCCTTTGATAAAATGGTTGAGATGTCGTATTGTCATCAGAGTCAAATTGTAGAATGGTTACCCTGGGTCGCTTCACCAGGTATATTGCATCCGCCAAAAGACCTCGATGAATGGCGCGAGATTTTACGCGAGCGTTTCTACAAGCGTGACGCAGCCTTTGGCTTGGACACGGCCAAACAACATGAAGTCTTCACGCTGACGGCCTGGGGCACAGTGCCTAATATAAAAGACGTCAGTCGTGACTTCCCAAATCTGACTTGTAACGAAGCTGCTTTAGCGCAGGCGATAGCTGCTTGGTCTAATGAGGCGGTTTAAGATTAGGCAATCTTCACGCTTGGATTTCATCCAAAATTTTGACCTAGTAGTTAGTGGATTACATCCCAGGCGTTTGTATCATTAATGCGCATGAATAATTACAAATTGCTTATGTCCCTTTTAACACTTCTCATGATATGCGTATCAAGTTGCAGTAGAGAACCTGTTTATGTGCTAAGTGTGGCGCCCGGAGTTCCTGATAGGCAGGATGTAATTATACCGACGGATGTTGAGATTTATGGCCAGTTCACTTACAAGTCTGGTAAAACTGTTACGTTAAATGCGCATGAAATGTATCGAGATGGGTACATTCGAGGCTGGAGAAACGCTATGAATGATTTTGAAGAAGGTACTTTGAGCATGAAGAGTTGGCCAGCAGTTATGGCGGAATTTGGGTTATCGTCTGGGGCAAAATTTATTGGTTACTCAGACTGTAGAGAAATTATATATGGCCGAGAAGTCAACTCTGATGGAACATTTAATGAGAGAATGGACCGGTATAGAAGTCTTTATAAATAGTATAATTACCATATTAAACCATAGGAATTATTTCGATGAGAGCTTTTAGAATTCTACTAATATCATTCGTCATTTTTATCGTGATCTCATGTCAATCAGAGGACGTGACAATAGACAAATATGAAGGTAAGAGTGTTAGAGTTAAGCAATTACCTAGAGGTCACGTTAGAAGGGTTCCGTGGAATGAAGTCTCTGATGAGAAAGATGGTAAATTGTCGTCAGGAATTATGCAAAGTGGAATTCCAAAGATTGATGACAGTTCACTTAATGGAATTGTGCTAATGATTATGAGTAATTATGAAAAAGACAGAGCTAAATCAAAGAACATGTTAATTATTTCTGCTATGCTGACAGAACTTAGCAATCAGAAGCCAACGTTTTTTCTCTTTGATGGTAATAGAAGTGAAATGCTAAAAATAAAATTTACGCACGACGAACACGGAGGTTTGATGATAGATGGGGATAGGTTTCAAGAATTAGTAAAGAAAATGCTAAAGCATAAAAGGATGGTTGTCGGTGTTTATCACAGGAAGATGGATAAATATATTGAGCTAGAATATGTGTTATATGAGCTGGCTGACTATATTGAGACTTATTGAATTTAATTCGTCCACTCTAACCATTTGATGTACCAGATAGTGAAGGGGTTTGTTATTTTTACTAAGTCGTATTTAGGAGTATGTTGGTCTGTATAAAATGTTGTATAATCAAATTTATTGCCTTCAATTTGAATCATGTAGTGATTAATAACGTCCTTGGTTCCACGGTAGGTGGTCCTTTTTATTTTTTCATAATGTGACCATCTATTGTTGCCGATGTTCTTAAAGTGCATATCGGCGGACTGTGAAAATTCTCCATCCATTATCATTTTGTAGACAAGTTTTCCATCATTGAAAAAGAAAAAAGTCGAATGTTCCTCGCTCCAATCCATGGGGTTGGTGTAATCTTTGTGCAAATAATACCCCTTATTACCCCACGGCGGCGACCAGATTAAAACCGGTAGGTACAGTATTAATAACAATCCGGATATCGTCGTGACAATATAAATTAGTTTGGTGCGGATTGTGGGGCTCATTAATAAATCGTCATATTCTTGATATGAAATTCGACTTCTTGCTCTTCTCCGTCAACCATATGACATTGAGGATTAACGAAGTTTACTTTTGAGCAGTTTGCACATTTTACTTGGTAAAGACATGGGGCTATTAAATTCCAAACTGTATTTGGGTGATCGTTATACCTTCTGGCAATGAGCATGCGGTGAAGTCCAAACTTTTTACTGCATCTTGTGCATGTCATTATTGAGCCTTTGGATCTAAATATGATATAGGCTTGGAGTAAAACAGGCATGCTAACAATCAAAAGCAGAGAAAGTACAATGTAATCGAATAGTCCTTCAGTTTGATTGTATTCTGTATTTTCGGTCTCATCCATGTAGCCAATATAGGGAGTCTCATTGCGTTGCTAGCTGGAATGTTCCGATTTGGGTTGTAATATTATGACATGAGCTCAATGGCATATATTAATGGGTATATTATGTCTGATTATGAATTGAGTCAGGACGTGGTCGCTTTGTTTAAAGAGTTGGCATTACAGGATCAAAATTGGAAAAGAGAAGACGACGGTGGCTATTTATTCTGTTTTTCTACAAAAGAATGTCGTTTGGATGATACAATTAAAGTGATTCATAAATTGGCGAGTGTGAAATCTAAGGATGTTGACACTTGGGAATATATTGACGCCAATATTACAATTAGGTTTGAGAGTGACCAAGACCGAATAGATGTCTATGAATTACAGGGCGGTGATGTTAGGCATTTGTCCGTGTCGTTTAAACCAAAAGACGTGTGCTAACGAGTGTCGCGGGGGTTTGTGATCGATTCCACCCTAATTGAGCTGCTTAAACATAAACCACTTAGTTAACCCATTGTGATGGCTCAGCTTGGATGCTACACAGCTGATCTCTTGGTGTCTGAGCAGATGTCACAAGACCTGTGTTTCGTTCATTGCATTGGTGTTCTATAATTAGATGCTGGGTCAACTCGACTCAGGTCGAATCATCTAAATACTAGTTTTTACAGAGACCTACATCATGAAGCCAGAAACGCCTCCGCTACGTCCGCACATGATCAAATCGATTTTGCTGCATAGTTTGGCAGTGCTCTTGATCATTGGTGTTTTATACAAAGCCCATCAAAGCATTGAAGTACAGGAGCAGCAATTTTTAGAGGACTTGCAGGCCCAAGAAGAGGCCCTTGAAGAGGCAGAACGTGAAGCGACCGAGGAGTTGTTAAAAGAAGAATTAGAGGCCCAACTTGCTGAGGAGCTTGAGCCACTCATAGAAGAAGAGTTGGATCTGGCTACAGCAGAGGCTCTTAAAGAAGAGTTGCATGAACAGTTAGAAGAGATGATCGATGATGCGGCTGAAGAAATGCCGCTCCAAGAGATGTCAGCGGCTGACTTAGCTGAATTAACCGAAACCCTGCGTCAAATGAGTATGAGCGAGCTGCAAAAAGAGCTTGAGGAAATGAAAAAGGAAATGCTCTTATCGATGGTGCGCGAAAAAATTGAAAAAGAAGTAGCGCCGGATATTCGTCGTAATATCGAAAAAGAATTAAAGAATCAAACCGGCAAGAAGCTGAAGGAAAATTTAGAGCGTAAAGCCAAAGAGCAAAATAAGAAACGCGTCGAAGAATTGCAGAAAGAATTATCAGCGGCTAAAAAAGAATTGCAGCAGCTGGCTAAGAAGCAACAAGACGTCACCAATAAAGTTCGTCAGGATAAAAAAGAAGACGCGAGCAAACGACAAGACGAAGTGAAAGAAAAGCTAAAAGAGGTCTCAGAGAAAATAGCTGATACGCTTGAGAAGCTCGAAAAGACCGCGCCAAAGCAAGTCGATACCAAGCGCCTTGCTGATAATATGAAGAAGGCAGAAGAGCAGGCCAAGGAAAGCACAGAGGCACTGAAGAAAGAGGATGCCAATAAAAATCAGCAGCAAAAGGAATCACAAGAAGTATCCAATGAAATCGCCAAGGCCCAGCGCGAAATAGATAACGTTAATAATCAATTGTCACGTCAAAAGAATCTACGCGAGTTGTCAAAGATCGATCGCCAAGCCATAGAGGAAGTTTTGCCTGAAGTTGAAAAGAAGGCCCGTGAAGATGTGACAAAAGCAGTAACGGATGAGAGTGTGCCGATTGCCGCTGAAAAATTGACCAAGGTTTTGGAAAAGCATTTGGAATCGCTGCAACTCAATAATCAATCATTCAGGTCGACTTTAGAAAAAGAAATCCGCGAAGCACTGGATAAGGATTTATCTGAAAATCAACCGAAGTCTGATACCGCGACCTTACGTAGTAAAGACATGGTCAAGAAACGCAGCAGTGAAGATATCGCCAAGGCACGTGAATCGATTAAGAAGGCCTTGGATAAATTAGAAAAAGTTAACAAAGAGCAGGATACCTTAAAGAAAGAAACTATTCGTGAATCAGCGGCAAAAGATGCACAGGCTGAATTAGAAATTCGTGAAGATATTAAAGATGCTCAACAAGACGCGCGCGACGCGCTGCATGAAGCAACGGCGGCAACCTTGAAAATGGAGCGCCAACTCGACTACGCCCAGCGTGATATCAATAACGATAATGCATTGAAGAAAGCCAAGGACGCGAGCAATTATGTGAAGCAAGAAATTGTTGATGAAGCTAAAAAATCGATGCAGCAAGTGAACAATGAACTAGATAAGAAAATAAACAAACTCAAGGAAATGGATAAAGGTCTCGAGCAAGAACAAAAAGCCTTAGAGCAAATTGAAGCGGTGTCGGCTGATCTCAAAGAATTACTCGGTACAGAAGGTGCCGAAGAGCTGAAAAAAGAGATGGCTGAGAAAGCAACCGAAAGCGTTGATTTAACCGCTAAAAGAGATGTGAAGAAGGCCACTGAAAAAACCAAGATTGATGATTCCTTAGAAGGCATTGAGGCATTGCAATCCATGCAGGAGCTCAGCGAAACGATGGGCGAAATGGCCGCTGATGGTCGTATGATGGATAATGCTGGTGAATTAATGGGTGATATGGCAGAGGGCTTACTCGGTCCTGGTCAAGGAACCATGCCACCTGGTGGCAGTATGGGCGGTCAACGTTTTTGGGGTAATGGTCGTGGCTATATGCGTTTTAATCGCTCACTCTATGAAGAATTTTCCAAAGATATGCGCGAGCGTTTGAATCCCAAGAAAGCTTACGAAGAGCAGGAAGAACAAGAGGGTTTGCATTCCACGGCTCAAAAACGTGAAGAAGAAGCCGCTGCGACGATGGTCGTGCTCAAGGGTCAAAACAGCAATACCAAGGATGAAGAAGAAAATAAAGATAAAAATCGCAAAGTACCTGAGCCAACATTTAACACGATTAAGTTTGGTGCAGCAGATTATCAAATTGATCCGCTCACCATTGATGGTGATTTGAGTGATTGGGGTGAACTACGTCATCCACATAAACATACCCTAAAAGGTGATGGTAGTACCGTAGACGGTCCAGAGGTGTTTATGCGTTGGTCGCCAAAAGGTTTGTACTTGTGTTATAAAATAAAAACAACAGTACCCATCAATAACCACGGCCCACATATGTGGCAAACAACCGGCCTTGAATTATTTGTTGATGTACGCAATAGGCGTAAAGACAACATGATGAAAAGCCCGACGTCTCAACAGATTTTCTTCTGCCCATTTGGTTTCCAGAAAAACCCGAAGACAACTTTTGGCGAGAGTGGTCGCGGCTTCCGTGGATTGAAGGCCGGCGGTTCCTATCCTGATATTCAGGGTTTGCGTGGTAAGGGTGCAGCAAAAATGGTGCCTGGTGGTTACCATGTAGAAATGTTTATGAAGCGCAGTTCTTTAGCGCATTCGGTATTGGCACCCGGTATGTACTTGGCTATTAATCACTCGGTGAATTTAGGTAATAAATATGAGACGCAGTGGTCAGCCCCGAAGGTCGTTCAGACTTGGAATAAACCAGATACCTGGGGTGATGTCTTATTACTCGGTTCTGATGCCCGCGTTGCGTTTAAGGATTTTGAACAAGACAAGACGATTCAGGGTGTATTACCCGGTAGTCCAGTGCGTGTAGAAATTACGGACCCAGACATGAATCTCTATGACCTAAAGTCTGATCGCATTGCCTGTACGGTTAATGTTGAAGGCACCGAAGCACCTGTTTTATTAATCTTAAAAGAAACCAAACCAAATAGCGGTGTCTTTGCAGGAAGTTTTGCAACGCAGGCTTACTTTATGCCAGCAAAAGCGAATACCTTAAATATTCGTGGCGGTAATTCGATTATTTTAACCTATACCGATGCGCGCTCTGGCTATGGAGAAAAGAACCGTAAGGTCACGGCCAGCTTAGCAGTGGGTTGGCCGGTAACTGAATTGGCTAAATAAACCCAATTTTATTAACTTAAAAAGGAACAAGCATGCCACGTTTGCTTTGTCTAGCAGTATTATTGATGTCATCATTCGCTATCCATTGCGCAGCTGAGGATACAGAGAAGAAAGCGTCTGAGATTTTAAAGGATCAAACGCAGGAAGGCAGCGACTTTTTTGGTGCCGTTTTTGGGCCAGGTATGTGGCCCTTGTGGATATGTTCGATCGTTTTAATCGCACTTATTTTTGAACGTAGCAAAAGTTTAAAACGTGAAAACATTGTTGATCGTAAAATGATCGATGATTTTACCAAGTGCATGAGTGAACGCGATATTGATGCTGCGCGTACGATAGCCAAGGGCTCGGATACAATAGTCGGTAAGGCCTGGCATCATGGGATTGAGGAATACAAGCTTGGTGGTGTTTCGATTCAAGATGCGTTGACTGATAAAACTGTTTTAGCATTTAAGCCACTGAAGCGCAATTTACAGGCCATTGCCACCCTTGGTGTTATTTCTCCATTGCTTGGCCTCTTGGGTACGGTTGCTGGTATGATTATTACTTTCCAACAAATCGCTGCGACCGGCGGTGCAGATAAAGCCCAATTGGCCGACGGTATTGCCTTAGCGCTTTTAACCACGGCTGGTGGATTAATCGTCGCTATTCCTGCTATTATCAGTGGTCGTTATTTTAATTCACGTCTGATAGGAATTGCCGAAGAAGTTGAAGATGACATTCATCGTGTGAATTATCGTTTTAATGCCGCTGAAGAAAAAGCTGAAGAGAAAGCAGAGGCTGAAGCACAAGCACAAGAAACGAATGACAATGCGGAGGCTTCAGCATGAAAGGCCTCACCGAACAATTAGGTGAGGGTAGTGATCAGGCGGATTTAACCCCGATGATCGACTGTGTTTTCTTGCTCTTACTGTTTTTTATTGTCACGACGACGTTCTCAGAAGAAACCAATCTCTTTAAAATTGAACTGCCAAAGGCTGCTCACTCAGAAATTCGTGAAGTTGATGAGGCTATACACATCGTCATTGAAGAGAGTGGCAAAATTGCCATCGGTACTGAAATAGTACCTGATTCTGGTTTATGGGATGCGATTAAGTCACGCTATGAATCAGCGCCAGCTGACGAAAAGCCGCTCATTATCGTTAAAGGTGATCAAGATAGCCCGTATGAAAAAGCCGTAATGATTATGGACATTGCCTTGGCACTCGGTGTCAAAGAAATCACTTGGGCAGTCGAAGAAAAATAAAATGCCTACATTGTTGAGTTGTTTTTAATCAACAACTTAAGCAGAAACTCGGGCAATTGACCATAAGTTTAATTTACACCACGCGTGTACTTGTTAGCTTGTCTCCCCACAGTTGAGGACAGACGATGTTGAAACAATACATGTATGTAATCTTATGTTGTTTATGTTTAAATGTTTTATCGGCACTCGAATGGCAAGCAGCGACTGAAACGAAAGCTGATGCTACATTGCCCAGCGTTCCGTTTGGACAGAAGCCAGACAAGCCACAATTGCAATTAACAGAACATCAACATCCAGCTGATGTTTTTTTGTGGCAATCTATAAAAGGTTTACATCTACACATTACGGTAAAAGACGAGGCCTTTGAAGCGCGCAGCGAAAAGAAATGGTTGTGGAAGGGCGATTGCCTGTATCTCGAAATTGATGGCCATGGCGATAATCCAAATACATATGCTATGGGTTCTGATGACCTGCAATTGTTTTATGCCTTGAGTGCCGATGGCCCACATGGGAAAATTTCAGATCATGGTCATCCGCATTTGCGTGGTGAATTATCAAAAGATTTATTCAATTGTGCATTTGATGAGAGCGCGCAGTTGTTTACCTATCAGATATTTGTGCCATGGAAATATTTGAATAGTGGACCGGGATTAAATGCGCAATGTGGCGTGGCGATTAATGTCGCACATAAAGGTAGTGAGAAAAAAGATAACGTCCTAGGCCAACGTGGTAATAAGCGCAGGCGTACTCGCGGTTTAATCTCTTTGCAATTAGAGAAGCCAACGCAGACACATGTATTTATTGGCGGATTTGACAAGCAACCGTTGTTGTCTGCGAACGGATCCGTTGATCTCGCCGTATCAGTACAATCAGACAAGCAACACGCTATTCGTGCGCGTATCGGTGAACATGAATTACCGATGACGCATCAAGCGAATGAAGCATTGCGGGGTTGGATTAAAGTTAAGCAAAGCGACCTACAGTATGGTGATGTCGTAGAATTATTTGTTGACGAAAAAAGCCATAAACGACAGATCAGTAGCCTACAGAAAAATCACCAGATGATTCATGAACGATTAGGTAAATCAGATCGGACAAATCCAGTCGCTGCTTTGCATGTCGATAGTTTGCGTGCGCTTGCGACAGATTGTATGACTAGAAGTAGTATTCTTGGGCATAATGATCCCAAGGCAGATTATAATGCGTGGTTAACGAAAATATTTAAATGGCAACAAAGATTACTAAAGACACTGCCTGCAGCAGGTTTTGACCTTCGGAGCCATTTAATCTCAGGCAAGCCGCTGGCGTTGGCATTCGTTGCGAGTAGTGACGGTAGTTTGCAATTCGCATCGCTGCAATTACCTCATGACTTTGATTCGGCGAAAACCTATCCGCTGGTTTGCTATTTGCACGGCTACGGACCGAAAACACCGGTCGATTATTTAGATAGTTTAGAAAATAATTCCGGCCAAGATACCTTATGGCTTGAAGGAACAGATGAAAAAGTGCGCAATTCAGGACAACGTCAGTGTATTTTGGTCTCACCGTTTGGTCGAGGCAGTATTGGCTATAAACACCAAGCGGAAAAAGATGTGTGGCAGTCTTTGGAGATTGCGCATAAACATTTTAAAATTGATGAAGATCGACGTTATTTAAGCGGATTTTCGATGGGCTGCGATGGCACATTTTCGATAGCCGCACGTAAACCTGATTATTGGGCCGCAATTAATTTATCTGCAGGTTTTCATACGTGGGGTTCTACCTGGCATAGCGAATTATATGTTAACTTGAAAGATTTACCGGTCATAGTGTGGTGTGGCGATCAAGATAAGCGTATGTACGACGGCTTGAAAAAGGTTTTGCCGTTATGGGAAAAAAGTGGGCTCAAGCCTGTGCACCAAACTATCGCTCCAGGCTTACCGCATACTTATCCCTATTATAGTTATAGCGACATGTTGTTGGAATGCTTTAAATATACACGCAGTGCAAAAGAATCATTTAGCTATCGTTTGCCAAAAAATGATGGGAGCACCTGGTCACCGTTGTCTTGTCATGGATTTCAGGCCGTACCTTTTCGGGGAGTCGAATGGCATCAGGTTGCATTCACGATTCAGCATAAGGACAATGTTTTTACCATTGCCAAAGCAGATAATGTCGATGGCTTTAGAGTGAATACTCAGGAGTTTAATGCATTTGCGCGCTCCTGCGATCGCGAACGAGATGTGCAGTTTCTTTATAAAGATAAAACCGTTTACCAAGGTTCTTTCGATAAATTAAAGTACATCAAACTTCCTAAATCTGAGTAAAATCCAATTGATGATCAATACTCGTGTTTATCTCATTGACCGAGAACCCGCCGGGTGTAACATGCACTAAATAAACTGAGGGGCGAGCATGGGACTTTTTGGCGGAAAATCGAATAAAAATAATAAACGAGAACGACGTAAGGCACCTGCTCATCAAGCATCGAAAAAGAATAAAGCTGCACAAGCGCAATTAAGTGCCGAAGATGTACAGAAAGTCATTTTAGAGTCGATGAATACATTTGGCAATGGAATGGAATTTGAGCATTGGGATTCGTCGATGACTCAATCATTTTTAAGTTTAGGCTTTGACGAACTTGGTGCGGCGGAGGTTTTATTAGAGACTGAAGACGCTTTGCGTATTGAGATTGGTGAAGAGCCACGCTCACCAGTTCAGATTTTACAAATAGCTTGTAGTAAATTAGGAATACAGACCAATCAGGCCCCAACCGAACAAAAAGGTTATGAGCAGGACATCATTAAAAAAATTGGAGATGCGACCCACTTAATGCGTTGTGGAAAATGCGGAAAGGGATTGAAACGTAAGGCGCAAGAGCGATGTGGTTTGCACGCATTTAATTGTCCTTCTTGTGGTAATGAGCAATATGATCTCGGGCCTTTGCCTACGCCTAAAAGTGATATGCCGATGGGGGGAATGCTCTCCAATGTAGAAATCCCATCCGGTAAAGCTGATATCGTTATAAAATGGTTTTGTTCGTGGTGTGGGTGTACCGTTGGAAATGCCAAGCAATGTAGTCGTTGTAAATGTGATTTATCAATCGTGCCGCCACAATATGGAGCTGTGTTTGTTCGTGGTGACGACGATCGAGCTAGAAATTTATATGTGCAAGCTGCGATGCCAATGACCGTACAAGTTGCATTGATGCGCTTGCTCAGAGCAGACCCTGTTGTTGCCAAAAAATCGGGGGCGACTGATGAATTTGCAGATGAGATGCTGCCTGAAGAAGCGCCGCCGACAGCTTTAACTAAAGAATAAAATTAAACGTCGCAGAGATATTTTTCCCAGTCGCTGAGACCGTTGATGGTCTCTTTGGATAACCATTTACGTTGCTCAGTTTGCTGCGGGCAGCTACGTCGCGTAAAATAGCCGTGCATGCAACGGCGTAGTTTGTTAGATGCATTTAATGTGCCGCCATGCCATAGGTGACTATTAAAGACAATCACGTCACCAGCTTTTGCGCTTACTATTGTTTGCGCCGGATGATCGTCCAAGGGATTATCCATAATTTCATTTGGACCTTGTAAACTGTGGTGTGAACCAGGCACCACACGGGTAGCACCATTCTGTGCTGAAATATCTTCAAGCACCCACAGTGAGTTACAAACATAGTAGGTGTTTGTTTGTGCATCATTAGGAAAGCCACCATCGGTGTGTAATGCTTGGCGTCCGTGTCCTGGTTGAGCAAAGCGCGCATTCAGTGAGCTTAATTTCATGTCGCCACCAAGTACATGAGCGAGAGCGCTGAGTACCTGAGGATGATTTAAAATTACTTTAAATATTTCACCCTTGTTGATTAAATTAGAGAGCCGATTGGTACCAGCTTCGGTATGTACCTCTTTACCGCCTTCATCGCCTTCAGTGGCCATGAGTTCATCGCAGCGTTTGTTTAATTGAGCGACGGTCTCTTGATCAATGGCCTGTGGAATGATGAGAAAACCAAACGTATCGAGGCTGTGCTTTTGGATCAGGCTCAGTTCTAAAAGAGGTGATTGAGATATGGCTGTGTTCATCTGTGCTCCAGCAGCCATTCTATGTATTGCCTTGTGAAGATGATAGGCCACAATCGCTAAATATGTTGCACAAATCGCTAATAGATAAGATTCATATCCGTAGTGGTGGCGCGTATGAGGATAGCAAAGGCAGTGTTTATCCTTTGCACATGCATGACCATTGGGAATTGGTCTATTATCGCCGTGGCGAAGTGGTTACAACAATCGACGGCATGAAGTACGAGGTCCACCCTGGTGTGATTATGCTAACACCACCTGGCGAAGCGCATACCGATTATGGCGCCACGGCTTGTTCCAATTTCTTTATTGGTTTGGACATCGATGCCGATCCGCAGCAGGTATCGCGACGCTTTCTTGATGATGGTCAAAACGCTATTCGCGATTGTTGTCAGGCGATCGTTAATGAGCTCAATCACCACAATGCCTATCGCAGTGAGATGCTGCGCTGCTTTGAGGACCAATTATTAATTTTAATCGAACGCGCTCATCAAGCAGAGCAAGAAGATGAGCATCATATCATAACGACACGGCAAATGATTGCCTATATGCCTGAACATTTATCAGAACCTATTCGCATTCAGGATATTGCTGCTGCACATCATAGCGCGGTATCAACGATGCGTGATTGGTTTTATAAATTATACGATTGCTCACCACAGCAGTATTTATCGAAACTGCGTTTTGATCAGGCTCGTGAATTGATTGGCTCTTCTGATTTAAAATTAGCGGCAGTAGCGCGCACTTGTGGCTTTGATTCAATCAGTCATTTAAGCCGGGCGATAAAAAAACGCACCGGCATGAGTCCCGGTGCGTTGCGAAAACAATTACAAAACGCTTAATTATTCTTTGATATACAGAATCGCGTTATTCGATTGATCAATCGACAGTGTACCCATGCGAATTTGTTCCATCTGGTTTTGACTGATCAAATTGCCATACGGCGTAGCGCGCGTGTGCGCATCAATGGGCATTAACGGCATTGGGTGATTCGATTTAGTTAAGCGCTCGTACACTTCGAGGAATTTAGCGTCAACTTTTGGAGCTTGTTCTTCATACATGCGATCGAGCTCAGCTTCACTGACTTCTGCATCAGCACTGGCGTTGAGCTCTTGGATGGTTGCTTCAACCTTGGTTTTGACTTCTTCACGCTCGGCGTTGATGGCTTCTGCCTTAGCTTTGATTTCGTCTATATTTGCTTGGACCTCATCAAGTTTTTCTTGGGCCATGGTCTTGGTAGATTTGGCTTCTTCGATGCCATTAATAATCGCCATGTATTCTTTATTGGTTTTTGCAGAGCTTTGCTTCTCACGCATCTCTTCGATGGTTTTGTCTGCATTTTCGATATCGGCTTGCTTTTGTGTTATCAGCGCGCTGAATTCGTCGGCTTCTGCAACTGCGGCATCGGCTTTTTCATTGGCGGCGTCTAGTTCAGCCTGGGCCTCGGCGATACCTTCTTCGCGCCGTTCGCGGTCCTTTTTCAGGATCAAGCGCTGATGGTTGATATCGTGGAGGTCAAGTAGTGCCTTTATGCTCTCGTGCATAGTCGTCTTTCCCGGGCTGGGCGATATTGGCAACGAATGTGGCGAGCGCAATTACCAGATTGATATGGATTGGGACTGTAGCACTGCGCTAAGTGTTGTAGCCCTTGCGACTAGGGGCTATTTACTATGGTGGTGGCAATGGCCGTCGATCTCACAGGCCCAATTCCCATTGCGAGTCCATTGTCCTCTTCACTGACTGATGATGATTATCCGCTTATAGGTGAGACGCTAGGATTATGGCGTCTGATCAGGGGGATCGGTCGTGGTGGGATGGGGGAAGTCTACGAAGCTGAATACGACTTCGTTCATTTGCTCTCCTTACAAGTTCCCGTGCATGAACGTCCCTTGGTGCGCCAAGAATTGGCAGATTTGCCGCGCAGTGAGCAGGCAACCATGGCCAGCGATATGCTTGGTAATCAAATGGGCGATATGGACCGCTTCGCCATCAAGGTCTGTACGGCTCGTGTTGGGACTGCGGCGCACAAACGATTTTTACAAGAAGCGGAATGGGCGCAAAAACTGGGGGACCATCCCTATATAGTTACCGTTCACAGTATTCACGCTGGTAATGTCGATGAAGAGGAAGATGGCTCGAAGTTGCCAATCAATAAGGGTCCGCACAGCGACGTTGCGTATATGGTCATGGAGTTGGCGAGTCGTCGCTACAATGTGACGCGTGGAACCATTAAAGACGCCGTGCATGTGGTTCGCTGCGTAGCCGCTGCTTTAGACCATGCCCATGCCTCTGGCATTATTCATCGTGATTTGAAACCTGAAAATATTCTTGGTGATGAGCACCACCCGTTGCTGACTGATTTTGGTATCGCTAAAGAAGTTGAGCAGGGTTTGGGTCTGACGCGAACCGGTCAGATCATCGGAACCTTGGATTACATGTCGCCAGAGCAGGCGACTGATGCCAAGGTG
>JANQLF010000006.1 GCA_028280785.1 Planctomycetota bacterium | reverse complement strand
AATGGACGCCAAATGTTGTGAAAGCCAATTGTAAAATAAATGGCAATCAGGCGCGAATTCGCTTGGCCTCATGTACGCCAAATTTCAAGACCTATCAATATAACCTAGAGAACACTGGTTGGAAAGATTGTGCAGATATTCTAGAACTCGAAATACCAGCAGGAGGTATGCAGATTGAATTCCGTTCATGCAACCTTGCTGATGTCTGTGGCCCTACCCACACAGTGAGAATTATTGAGGAATAATGATGCAAATAATCGATGCCCATAGCCACATATGTGGTGACGACGAACTTGTTCGTGGGATGTTAGAAGAATTAAATGTACAAAGCTATAACATTTGCGTCGCTCACGTCGCTAATGACTGGCATGATCAACGTGATAATTATAAAGGCATATACGATAAACATCCAGAGCGTTATCAATGGATCTGTAGTTTCGATTTACCGGACTTTGAAGATCCCGGTTATATTGATCGTGTCAAAAAATCATTGGACGAGTGTTTTGCCCAAGGCGCAATTGGTTGCAAGGTGTGGAAGAACATCGGCATGGAACACAAGGCCGAAGATGGATCGTATATGTTGGTCGATCATCCGATTCTTGAACCGATTTTTGATCACATTGCCAAGGCGGGAAAAACCTTATTAACACATATCGGTGAGCCGTATGCTTGTTGGCAATCATTAGAATTCGATAGTCCACATGCTGGTTATTATACACAAAATCCGAAGTGGCATATGTATGGTAAAGAAGACATGCGTAGTCATGCAGAACATATGCAGGCCTTTGATAATGTCATCGAACGTCATCCGGATTTACGCATTGTCGGTGCACATCTGGGTGGCTTGGAATATAGCATTGAAAAAATGGCTGAACGCTTCGATCGCTTTCCTAATTTTGCCATAGATACCGGTGCGCGAAATTACGATTTGGCATTTTTGCCACGCGATGAGGTGATTGCCTTTATAGAAAAATACCAAGACCGTATTTTATTTGGTATTGATCAAGGTATGCCGCCGGCAGTTGCTGATGAAGACGAGGAAGGTCGACGCCAAAATCGTATTGAGCGTTATCGTTTTGAGTGTTTGGAGGCAAAGCAATTTTATAGTACTGACGATCACATGGAAATGCGTGGCAAATCAGTGCAGGGTTTGGGATTATCAGAAGCTATTTTGGAAAAGTTTTTCTATAAAAATGCAGGTATTTGGTATTCGTAAAATAGCTAAATAAATTAAGCCAAAACAATAAAAAAGGGCGTGCCTAGTGTATGCCCTTTTTGTTTTTTTCTAGCGCTTTTTTAAGGTGGTGCACCACCTTTTAAACATATATTGATAAGAACTTACGTTTCTGCTATGGTGCCCCACAGGTGACCCATATTTAGTCTGTCACGAAATAAAGTGCATGGTGTTATGGGTTATGAAGGCACTCACCAAAAGCATGGAAAAGGAGATTTCTATGTTCAATTACATAAGACTGCTGCAGACAGCGTGTTTAAGTATGTGCGCGATTGCTGCGTTACAGGCTGCAAGCTATAAAGAAAAAGTTATTACATCCTTTGACAAAGATGCCGAAGGCTGGCGTGCTAGTGCTGGAGCCAAAGGTGGACACAGCACCGAACATGGCGGAAGTTTACAAGTAACATTTACTCATGGCCAACAAGCCTTTGAGTCAACCAAGACCTATGACATGTCTGGTTGGGATAAAATTAAAATGGATATTTATAGTCCAACGGTTGCGCACTGTGTAACCTTGAATGCTTTTGACGAAGCAGGGAAGCGCTATACCTGCTTGCATCAATTGGTGAATCAGGGTCAAAATACCATTGAATATAATTTGCGCGGATTGGCATCAACGATTCCAGATCGTGGTAAAGTTGTCGCTTTGGATTTAACCAAAATTGCCAAGATCCAAATTAAATTAGATGGGCGTGGCCCGCTTGATGGCAAGAAGGTATTCTTTGTTGATAATGTGCGTTTAACGAAAGGCACCGAGCCGTTTATTCGCCCAGAGCCATTAAAGAAAACTGGCAAGTCTATCGAGGCTGTTCCAGGTAATATCCTTGTGAACGGCAATTTTGAGCTCGGTTTACAATACTGGAATTCTTGGCCGCAGTGGGATGGTGGTCAATATGCCTTTGGTGCAGGCTTTGACAAAGATGTCTATGACGGCAGGGCTTCGGCAAAAATGTTCTGCATTAAGAAAGGCCGCGGTGGTATTTTCCAAACGGTGGCACTCGAAGAATTGGGTGAATATACGATTAAGTTTAGCGTTAAGGGTGTCGATGGTGCTGAAAAAATAAAAATGGGATTTGAAGGTAAGGGTAAAAACAAGAAAATTATCGGTAATAAATTTAAAGTTGTACAAGTAACTGATAAATGGCAACACGTTGAAGTGAAATGGAATGTCAAAGATAAAGGCATAGCGACCTTGTACTTTTATCATGTTGGCCTTGGTTCACTTTTTCTTGATGCAGTCAGTGTAGCTACACCAAGTGGTAAAACCGGTTCAGGTGGTGCTATCACTATGCATGAGGGCGAAACCCCAAGCAAAGTTGTTATTAAAGGTGACCGAACGTTTGTGAATGGGAAGCCGTTTTTTCCTATCGGTATGTATGAGGTGAAAGATCCAGTCAAAGATTATAAGGGAACTGGGTTTAATTTTGCTATCGACGGGGCTACGGGCGCGCCTTCAAAAGGGTGGTTTAAAAAATGTAAAGAAGCAGGTGTTATGACCATTGCTGGTATGACTGGTATGATGCGTGCGCACATGGGTCGCACTGCAGCAGGTTTGGTACCTTATGTAAAAAACCGCGAGGCATTTTTTGGTTACTATCTTTGTGATGAACCTGACCATGGAAAATGGAATGTCACGCCCGCTGAGCTTCGTCAGGCAACCAATATTTTAAATGAAGCAGATCCTAATCATCCTACCATTAATCTGGTAATGGGCTGGCATCGTTCTCGGCCTTATCAATACGCTGATTCGGCAAATGTACTATCGGTAGACCCGTACTCACTTGGCAATGACATGGATAAACCAGTGCGCAATGCCTTGTGGATGGAAGATGCACAGGCTAAAAAACAACCATGTTGGACCGTGCTTCAATTTGGTTGGGATAATAGACGTCCGGTACCTAAAAAAGAAGAATTATATGGCCAGGTTTATGCATCCCTTGCCTGTGGTGTTGATGGGGTTTTGTGGTTCCAGCGCAAATGGGGTTACGAGCATCCTAAGGCATGGGCAATTTTGAAGACGATTAGTTTGGAATTAAAGGAAATCCATGACGACCTGTGCGGCGAAGAGCCGAAGGAAATTCAACCACAATTTTCAGATAAGCGTGTTATCGGCATTACCAAGAAAACCGATAAGGGCTATTTGTTGATCGTGGTCAATAAAACCATTGAAGATGTCGGTAAGGTGCGCATTACCGTGCCGCAGCTTGGTAACCGGGCTTTGACTCCATTGTTTGATTCAGAGAAAGTAAGTGCGGAAAATGGTGCATTCCTTGCAACGTTTGCACCAGGTCAACGCCATGTTTATCGTATAAAATAAGGACTTCGAAGCTCTGCATGTGTTAGTCACTGCAGAGCTTCTTTTTAAACTAAGTATAGCATTATTACCTGAATTTTTAGAACATTAAAACAACCGTTCCTAAAGGACAAACCATGAAACTTATTAATAACCTACTGAGCTTAGGCATGTTGAGCGTTGGGATCTTGGCCCTTCCTGCTGCAGACTATGAAGAAAAGACGCTCGCTTCCTTTGATTCAGGAGCTGAGGGCTGGACTGCCGTTTCTGGCGCATCTGGCGAGCACAGCAAGAAGCATGGTGGCTCATTTAAAATAACCCTAGGCAAACAGGGCAGTGCCTTCCAGAAGGTTGGGAAAATGGATTTCACCGGCTGGGATAAGCTCAAAATGGATGTGCACAACGCCAGCGATAAGTCGGTATTGCTCACATTAAAAGGAACTGATGTGAAAGACCAACATTATACTTGTTGGTATTTCCGGGTTTTCCCAGGAGAAAATACCATTGAATATAACCTGCGTGGCTTTTCGACTAAGGTTCCTAAAAAGGGAGAGGTTAAAAGTTTAGACCTCAGTAATATAAAAATTATTAATGTTAGAAATGAAAATAAAGTTGAAGGCAGTGTCTTGTATTTTGATAATGTTCGTTTGAGTCGAGGCCCTGAACCATTTATTAAACCAAAGCAGGCTGCAACATCAGGCAAGCCGGCTACCGAAATTCCAGGCAATCTCGTTACCAATGCTAATTTTGAATTGGGTTTGCAGAATTGGGGTACCTGGGGCAAGTGGGATGGCGGCCTCTATAATTTCAATTCAGGCGCTGGTAAAGATGCCTACAATGGTCAGTTTTCGGGGGCAATTGAATGTGAACGCGTAGGTCGCGGTGGTATGAATCAGATTATTAAATTACCAAAGGCTGGCAAATATTCAGTCAGTTTTGCGGTTAAAGGGTCAACGGCTAAGGCTAACTCCATGCGCATTTTGATAACACCAGCAGAGAAAGGTAAACCCGAACTAGATGCATTGAAGTTAACGAAGAATTTTGAGGTCAGTACCAAGTGGACAACGAAAAGTTTCGAATGGGATGGTCTCCCTGGTCAAATGCGTTTTTACCTAATGCACACCAGTGATGATAATATTTATTTCGACAATGTGAGCTTTGTGCCACAGGGTCAAAAAATTGCTGCCGGTACTACCAAGAAAGTAAAAGAAAAACCATCCAAGGTAGTGGTCAAGGGTGACCGTACGACGGTGAATGGAAAACAATTTTTCCCAATTGGTATATATGGTGTGGAAGATCCGACCGTTGATTTTAAAGGTACGGGTATGAATTTTGCCATCGGTAATGCCGTGGGTTCAACCTCAGACGAGTGGATGACTAAATGTCGAGAAGCTGGCGTGATGACCATTGCCAATATGACCGGTATGTTGCGCGCCCATTTAGGCTCGCAGTCAGCTAGCGTGGCGGAAGCAGTTAAAGACCGCGCGGCTTTCTTTGGTTATTATCTTTGCGATGAACCAGATCACTCGCGTTGGTATGTCTCTCCTGGAGAATTGCGCCAATCAACGGAAATTTTAAAGCGCGCTGATTCCAATCATCCAAGCATTGTGTTGGTGATGGGCTGGGATCGCTCAATGGTTTTCCAATATTCGGATTGTGCGTCGATTTTGGCTTGTGATCCTTATTCGGTTGAAGATATGGATAAGCCCGTGCGCATAGCGCGATGCATGGAAGATGCCTCAAAAGACAAACGTCACCAACCTATTTGGTCAGTTTTGCAATTGGGCTGGGATAATACGACGAGTGACTATCCCTTGGAAGTGCTGCAATGTCAGGCTTATGCTTCTATTGCCTGTGGTGCTGATGCTTTGTTGTGGTTTGAATTACAATGGGCCAAGCGTCACCCTCAACACTGGGAGGCATTTAAGAAGCTTACCTTGGAATTAAAAGATATACACGACGAATTATGTGGCGATGAACCAGCACAAATGCAGCCGCAATTTTCTGATCCACGTGTCATTGGTATTACCAAACAAACAAAAGATGGGCTCTTGTTGATTACTGTTAATAAAACGCTGGAAGATGTTGGTGAAGTGACAGTGACCATTCCTGGGCTGAAGAAAAAGTCAGCAACAGGTTTATTTGGCAGTAAAAATGCATCGTTTAGTAACAATGCATTTAAGGTGACCTTTAATAAGGGTGGAAGGCATATCTACCGTATAAAATTATTATTACAGAACGATTAATAAACGCTCAACCCCTGTTTAGTGGCACTAAGCAGGGGTTGTTGCTTAAAAAAGGGTCACCTTTGTAACTCTCTCTGTTTCAATAGGATACGCTGTCGGTATTTTTCAACACGTCGAGAGCGTCAAACACTTAGCACCGATAAAATTTTTTAGAGTAGTGCTTATTTTACGTTTGTTAAAATCACTGTGCTTGGGAGTAGGGAAGCGGTGCTTTTAATATTGGGCGCTACGAAATGTTGGTGTAGTTTACAGTCATTTGTTTAAGAAATAAATTTTTGGTCCGGTCCAATTTGCAATATCGTCGTTTAATTGGTTGCTTAGCACATTGAAAAGGAGTAGGCGTGGAAACGAGTGGTCCTCATCAGCAAGCTGCACAAACGCTGCGTAATCCTGGGCGATGTTGTTGGAAACGTCTTGGTCTTGGCGATGATTTAAAAGATTACAGCAAAAAGCTGATGCGCGCTGGATTTCACAATCAGCAGAGCTTGCTTATGGCTAGTGATGACGAATTACTTGGTGTAAAAGGAATCGGACCGAAAGCATTGGCTAAAATTAAAAAAGCGCTGTGGAAATAGTTCGGCGGAAAGAATTTATTTATGCACCAAAGCGTTCATAACTTCTTGAGCATGATCGCCTGATTGACGAAGTCTTGCTTTGCCGGCACCAGTTTCACCAGCAGCAAGCAAGAAAAACGCAGCTATTGCTTGTTGTTTGGGTTGATTGCGTTTGGCCATGACAACGGCAAGGCGCTTTCGGTCATTCAAGCTCATCGTTGACCAAATATCCAAGCTCATGGTGCTGCCGGTTTTTGGAATGAGCACGGTCGTTTGCTTGTCATTCACATCAACAATTTCGATTTCACTTTTAAGCATATCTAATTCAAAGCGTGGCCTTGATTTCTTGATATGTACGAGTTGTTTAAGTTCACTGGTGTAGTGATCTAAACCAGCAGGAGTGGCGGTATAGGTAGGTGTTGTCTTTTCGACTTTCTTTTTTTGTTTTTTATCTTTCTTTGCGACTTTTTTCTTCTTTTGCATTGGGCCGATGGGTTTGCGCGCAATGACCATGTTATCCATATAAATAAACATGTCGTATTTCGGTGTCCAGCTACCACCGTAATAAACATCGATCCAGACTTTTTCTATTTTTAAGGAGTCGATGTCACGCATACGCACATCAGTTTTTTCAAAAGCTAATTGGCCGTCGACCCAACCGCGCATAATACCGTCTTTAGTTCCTGGATTATTGAGCTTCACATATTGTTCGAGGCAATACCAGCGATTATTAAGTAAATAACCGCGTTGCTGGTTTTCCCATTTCCAATGAGCGCCCCAGCGGCCCATCTCTGCGTGATAGGCATAAAAACCGGTCGGAGTTTTGCTATTTTGCATGCCCATAAATAAACCGCGTGCTGACCAGCCATTGGTTCCATTGGCGCGACGTCCGCCCCAACCAGCTCGGCCATAGGTGCCGGCGATACCTGGTAATTTACCGCTGCCTTCAGGTGCCCAGTTATCACTAAAGCGAATGTAGTAACGAAAATAAATTTCTTCGGGCTCGGCGCCGATTTGTTGTTTGAAATTAAAGCCAAAGCTGGTGCCATAATGTTTGCCTTGCGTAACTTCGACGCGGAGTGCTTTGCCGCTGAGTGCTTCAAATTTATTTTTTGGATCTTGGTCCACCGTATCGCTGCGACCATCATCTTTATGTCCCCAATCATTGCGCCATGTGGGTGATTCAAAATCGGTAAAGAAAATAATATCATCACGGCCTTGCAATCCTGGCTCCAAAGTGCCACTGCCTTTGATGTTGGCGGCCTGGACGATGGAAATGGTGCTGAGGAGGAGAAAGAGGGCGGCAATGCGCATGGCGAGCTCCTGGGGGCGTATGGGTCCACTACTGGAGCACTAAGAGTAGCAAAAGCACATTGAGTTTCTAACAAATTCTTCAGTGAGTTACCAGTATGGGTGCACCAGGGATCGGCGTTGTGACTCGATTAACCAGTGTTTTTATTGGTTTTGAGATGAATACCTCTGATTCAGCGTTTTCGCGTTGACGAAATGGACCGGACCTATATAAACTTAGGTGAACCATGGGTGCACCATATTTAACAAAAGGAACCGAGATGAGCGTGGCGCATGCAGATATCAACGAATTGTCTGAGGCTTTGATCGACAAGCATATGTCGATGCTCCAAAGCTATCTGACGGCCTTGCTCGGCTCGCCAACGCTGGCTGAAGACGTGGTTCAGGATGCTTTTATTCGCATTATTCAAAAGATTCACACCTTTGACCCAAATAAGGGCAGCTTCCCTGTTTGGGCTCGAACCATTGCGCGCAATTTGGCTTTTAATCAGCTGCGCTCAAAAAAGCGCGAGGTGCTCATCGATGCACAAGAAATTGAAGGCATTGAGGATGTCTATTCTGCCCTCGATGAATGTGATGAGGGCAATGAATGGGATGATAAAATTGTGATGCTGCGTCAGTGCATGTCAAAATTATCTGACCCAATGTCAGACACTTGTAAATTATTTTATTTTAACAAACAAAAAACTGCAGATATAGCCGAGGCTTTGCAGGTAACACAATCGTTGGTCCTGAAGCGCTTAGAGCGTGCACGTGGGAGTTTACGCGTGTGTATTGAGGGAAAATTACAATTGGAGAAGGCATCATGAACGAGCAAAAAAATAATAGTCGCCAACGTGGAAGAGAAAAAGCAATTCACGCCTTGATGTATGCCTACTACCAACGCCACGGCCATCTACAATTACCGAGTGTTTCGCGACGTAATATTGTTCCGCGTGTGAAAGCTTCCTAAAATCGCTTAAGAAGCTTCTAAGACTAAAGAAGAAGAGTCGCGTTCGAAGAATGGGCAGGGTAGGCATACATTAATGGTGCTGGTGTTGCCGTCGATTTTATTAATTAAATGTTCCATGGCGCTTGCGGCGACATCCTCACCGAATGCGTGTATACCGGACATGCTCGGATGTATGAATGAACCGACGTCGCCATCATCAAAGCTGATAACAGCAAGGTCATCGGGAATATTTATCCCATGCTTTGGAGCCTGCTTCATTAAACTGAGACCGTAATTTGATTCGACGCAAATAACGGCACTCGGCAGTTGTTCACAAGCAAGTAAATTCTGGCAAATGTCACCATAAGCACTGCGGACAATGTGTGGCTGTAATCCCAATGCATACATGGCTTCCTGGTAACCAGTTTCTTTAGCGATCAGATCGTAAGCTTCATGAGGATTTTCTACAGAAGCGAGCGCTATGTTGCGATGACCAGTCGTTGCCAGGCGCTTTACGGCGTCGGCGGTGCCATTGCGTACATCGCGGCGGACACTGTTCAGGGTGGTATCACGTGGCGTGTGACCAATAACGATCGCTGGGACCTTGGTTGAGACCATTTGAATTATTTCAACGTCTAAATTCCCGATAAAAATAAAACCATCAACTTGAGCTTGCATTAACCACTCTAGGAAGAGCTGTCTATTCGTTGCTTCATCATTTTCTTCGTAATTAGCTACTTCACGGTAGCTAAATACCTGGATACGCACACCGTGATGTTTAGCACCGGAGTTCGCGCCAAAAAAGAAACGTGTGAAGACCGGGTCACGCGATGGATCAGTGTGCTTAAAAAAACACAGGCCGATGTTTAAACTACGATGGTGGTCGTCAGCAGTGATAAAGGTGCCTTCGCCTTTACGTCTGAATAAAACACCGCGTTTAACCAATGGATTAAGTGCGCGATTGATAGTTTTAACATTAACATCGAATTCGACAGCAAGTTGTCGCTGACCTGGAATTTTAATCCGGTAAACTTTGTCTTCTATGCGTTTGAGTACTTCTTCGGTAATATTGCTAGCTTTGGTCATAAGAATGTTCCTTTATGCGCAGCAGGTTTCCAAGATATCAAGTATGTGAACGGGACGATTTTCTTGATCTGATTTCGCTGCAGCGAGAGCCAAGATCACTGCCTCACGCGCTTCTCTGCCGCCTACTTCAATAGGCGTGTTGTCCTGTATGGCCAAGGCGAATTCGTTTAATTCTTCGGTAATTGGGCAAACGTCTTCGCAGGTGACCTGGTAGCGTTCCCATGTTTTCTCGTTTTTCACCTCAAAGGTATTGCCGTAGCCTGAATAGAAGAGCGATAAATGTTCGCCGTATATGTTAAAGGTTTGATTATTGTAGCGGAAGCCGGTGCTGAGGCTGCCGACAGTACCGCTGCTATATTTAATGCCGGTGATGGTTGTCTCGCTCATATCTTGATTGAAGGAAAGTGCTTTGCTAAGAGTGGAAACGGATTCTGCTGCACCAAATAAATAATTGAGGACATCAATTTTATGAATGCCTTTGTGCATAATAGGGCCAACGCCGTAATTATTTTTAAAGCGCCAATCATCTTGAGACCAGCAGTTCAATAAATCACCACAGTGATTGGCTTCGAAAGAATAAATTTCGCCTAGTTCATCTGCGTTGATCATCTGTTTCATTTTTCTATATACACACATACGGCGTAAATGATGTCCGACGGCCAATTTTACCTGATGTTTTTCAGTAGCTTCAATTATAGCATCAGTGTCGTTGATGGTGTTGGCGATTGGTTTTTCAACAAAAATATGTTTGCCATGTTCAGTGAGCGCAATGCTTTGTTCAGCGTGCACATGGTTGGGGGAGGCTACGACAACGGCATCAATATCCGAATCAGCGCACAAGGTCTCGAAGTCATGGATTGCTGCACAGGAAAAGGCCTCAGCAAATTGCTCGGTGTTGTCGCGGTCAATGCTAAAACCTGCTTGAATTTTTATGGACGAGGATTTGGCGGCATACTTGGCGAGATAAAAACTGTGTGGGCCGAGTCCAATAAAAGCCAATCGAATAGGTTTGGGCATGCAAGCTCCGTGAGATGAGGGAAGTGGTGCACCGCTTCTGAGGTCAATCTTGTTGTGGACAGCTTCGGATGCAAGCATAATATGGGTTAACCATGGGTGCACCAGTAAAGAGCAACGCTCTGAGCGCTGACGTATACCCAGCCCATCCACGTGCTATAAAGCATCTCAACAACAGGAGCTAGATATGGCAGCCCATACCGCAGCGCTTAACTGGGATCGCACTGATGACCACGAAAGCAATTTACTGATTTATTCACGCAACCACACCTGGACCTTTGATAATGGTCATAGCATGGCGGCTTCGAGTGCCCCTGAGTTCAAGGGTGATCCATCATGTGTTGATCCAGAGGAAGCGCTGGTCGCAGCAATTGCGAGCTGCCACATGTTGTCATTCTTATGGGTCGCAGTTAATGACGGATTTTGTCCGTTGCACTATGAGGACAATGCGTCCGGCTTATTAAAGAAGAATAAAGATGGCAAATTAGCGATTACCGAAGTGACGCTGCATCCACAAACAACCTGGCGCAGTGACGCTGAGCCGAGTGCAGCTGAATTAGAGGAATTACATCACAAAGCACATGAGTGGTGCTTTATAGCCAACTCAGTTAACACAGAAATAAAAGTAGCATTGTGATGTCAGACGAAGCTGCGCGACGCCGTTATTGGACTGAACAGATGGATGAAGCGTATGACTTTATGCAAGTCATTATGAATTATCCCGTTGAGGAATGCGGTGAGGCCGTGCAATCAATGCAAGCAGCAGTGGCAGATAAAAATGTCAACGTCGCTTTTTCCAATACGAAAATTGCTAGCCATGAGCGTGTGTATTTTTTACGCGAGGGTTTAATCGATCCGTTTTTGGCCATCGCTCTGGCGATGAATGAACGGGGTTGGCAGTTAAAAGTCGAAGACGGATTTCGTTCACGTGCGATGCAGCGTGATATTTCATTGCAGCCGGTTGTGATTGATGCGGTACTTAAAAAAACCATGTGGGAATTAAATGGTGCGGTGCCTGATCCTGACTTTTTATTAAAGCGTTTATCAGCGTTAACTGCCACCGCTCCTAAAGTTGGTACGCATATGTCTGCATCAGCGATCGATATTTCTATTATAAGTTTTAATGATGGCACGGAGATAGATCGAGGTGGTCCTTATTTAGAAATGTCAGAATTAACGCCGATGCAGTCGCCATTTATTGCTGAACAAGCGCTACATAATCGACAAGAAATAAGAGCATTAATGGAATCTTACGGATTTATGGCCTACCCGTACGAATTTTGGCATTTTAATGCTGGTGATGCCTATGATGAGTATTTACATCAATCTGATAAACCAGGGCGCTATGGAGCAGTCGATATAGATACGGCGAGTGGACAGATAGTTCCAATTGAGAATCCACAAGAATCTTTGCATGACTTAGAAAATATACAGCAGCAGATTGATGCTGCCTTGCTACGCTTAAAGGAATAAATGATGCGCTTATTTATCGTGATGTTTTTATTAGGAGTAATTATGCCGCCTGTATGTAGTCAAGACATCGAGCGTTTAGAGGACACACTGGGTAAAGTTGAGGATAATCTGCGCCATGGTGTCCTTGATTTCTGGGCTAAGTATTCTCCGGATAAAGCGCGTGGTGGTTTTAATCTGCAATTAGATCTCAAAGGAAAAGTAACTGATGACACAAAGAAGTATTTGCTAACACAAACGCGTATGGTGTGGATATTCTCAAGAGCCCATAATCATGGCATTACTGATAAGGGTTACCTCAAACTGGCCACGCATGGTTTTAAGTTTTTATGCGACAAAATGTGGGACAAGGAGTATGGTGGTTTTTATTGGCTGGTTGATGGTGAAGGTAATCCAGTCAAAGACCATAAAAGTGTGTATACCCAAACTTTCGCGATTTATGCGCTCAGCGAGTATTACTTGGCATCGAAAGACCCACGGGCCTTGGCTTATGCCGAAAAGCTTTTTGATTTATTTGTTACCAATGCCAGTGATGGTGAATTTGGCTTTACTGAAAACTTAGATCGAACGTGGAAACCGAAAAAGCCGAAAGATCAACAAGGCAAAACGCTTGATACGCATATGCATTTAATGGAATGCTTTACGACGCTCTATCAAGCATCTGGTAAGCCACAGCATAAAAAGGCTTTGGAGGATATGATTGCGTTAATTGTCGATAAATGCATTGATACAAAGGGCGGCTTTGCATATGAACCTTATGATCGTCAGTTTAATCCAGTGTCTCGTAGAAAAGATAAACAAATGACGACGAGTTATGGGCATAATGTAGAACTGGGATGGTTGATGCTTGAAGCATTTAAAGTCTTAAAAACCGATCGCGAGCCGTATAAAAAAAATATTTTAGGTTTAATTGATCATGCTATTGAGTTTGGTTGCGATGATGAGCGTGGTGGTATTGCCATGTATGGTCCACACAGCGGTCATGTCGTCGATGCCAAAGACATGAGTGATTTACGTTTGCGTAAAAGTTGGTGGGAACAATCTGAGATGTTAGTTGCGTGTTTAGAGGCCTATGCCTGGACTAATGATAAAAAATATCTCGATGCGTTTTATAAAACCTGGGATTGGACTTGGAAACATCAAATTGATCACAGCAACGGCGAATGGTTTTCCTTAATTAGTTGGGATGGCAGTAAAGTACAATCAACCCATAAAGGTGGTGGTTGGAAATCAGCCTATCACAACGGCCGCGCTTTAATGATGTTAGAAAGTCGTCTGAAGGACATGGTCGGTAATAATGTGCCTTAAAGAGTTTTACGCCACTGGGTTAATGAATCACCATCCCCTAGCCAACGCGTCATCCATGCAACCAATGGATCCTGACTAATATCTGGGATCGCGTGACCATCACCATGCACTAAGAATGCGTGTTTTTCTTCTTGCTCATATAATTGATAAATATTATGTAGACGTAGGTGTAATTCGACACGGTGCATTTGATTGAGGTGATCGCCATCATTAAAGGCGAGGCGTTCAAAATAAGGGCGCGGTGCAATCAATGCCATCATTTCATGAAAATCAGGAATAATGCGTTCTTTGTTGGCAATCGCTTGAGCAAGTTGTGGAAAATAAATGTACCAATAATCACGCGACCAGTGATGCGCTTGGTCATTTTCACGAAAGGTGCCAGCAGCGCAGCTTGGAGCTGAGCATTTAATCCGTTCGTCATAAGCAGCTAACCAAATACTGCCTTGGCCGCCTAGCGAATGCCCAGTAACACCGATGCGCTCTGAATTTACCTGCTCTAATGATTGAAGAACGCTAACAGCGATACTGCTGTCGTGCATATATTTACCTACTGCCGACCAATTCGGGTGCTTGCGATAAAACGGGCCGGTTTCGTAGGGGCCTTCGGCTGGGCAGCGTGCGGCGCTGCAAAAATGTTCGGGTGATAAGGTGACGAAACCATTTTTTACCAGTAAACGCGCGTAATCTTTTCCTTCGGCACTGTGTTCTTTATTGTAATGCGGATCGCCTTCTTCAGGGCCATAATTTAATGTGCGTCGTGCACCCCAGTTAGTTGTGCCGTGCAAACATAAAACCGTTGGAAATCCACCCTCAGGTATTTCTCCATCAGGAATAGCTAAATAAGCGTGGGCACGTTCGTCATCTTCGACGTTATAGCTTATGTATTCGACGCGGTAGCCGTCTTCTTCCCAGGAATCTTCGCGTTGAATATCGAAATTATCTGGAATAGCTGGTGCTGCTTCTTGACGAATTAATTCAAGAAATTGTTTTTTTAGGACGCTGCGTTTTACTTGCCAGTCATCGAGATTGTTGATGTCTTCAAGGAGATCGTCCCAGCAGGTTTGAATTGGTGATGTCATCACTTGTGCCTTTGTTGAACAATTTTTGGAAGGTGTGTTCTATGTGACGACGCATTCTAGGGTCATTTGAGAGCATGGAAATCTCTCTGTTTTTTGTTAATGCCCAACTAGTCCAGTTATGACTGCCAATGATCAGGTCATCATCTATTAACAGAACTTTGGCGTGTGATGTTTTGTCTAATTCATCATAGTGAGCCGGGATGCCATGTGCTCGAAAATAATTAATGCTCGGTGAATTATCTGGTCCCGGGTACGTTGCTTCCGGATCACTGTGATCGAAAATAACCCGCACATCAACGCCTCGTGATTTTGCTTCGACTAATAATCGTGACAGGTAATTTACAGGATGGGTATCCTGATTGCCTCTTCTTATCACATAAAGCATGCACCAAATACGATCATTGGCGTTTTTAAATTTTTGACTGACGGTGTGAAGGTAATGATTTTGCTGGTTATCGAGTATTTCTTGCTGATAGGTAATTGGTCGTTGGAACAGGCCAAGAATTAAAATGCAAATCAGCACTAGGCTGATTAATAAAACGCGTCGCAACCAGTAGGGCCACGGTCGCAATTGCGGCTGGAGCGGTAGTCCCATAAGCGTGACTAGTATGCAGTTCCAAAAGCGGGTGATCAACGCTCTCTAGCTATTGATATACCAAGCCTTTGCATCGCGTATCCCATTAGTAGTTGGGATATGATTCTCGGTTTGTAAGTGCGTCTGGCTGTGCGCTATAAGCACTTTATTAATAATAAGTTAAGAAGGGCGATTCGGTGTATTTATGTGCTCTAAGTGTAGAGGCTGACGCTGCTTGCAGAAATCAATGCAGATGATACAAACGTTACACTGACAGAGCAGGAAAAGAGTCTATGGGTGCTGAAGACCATTTGAGCCTCGGCAAAATAGCCAAGCAATGCAACGTGAGTCGTACCACTGTGTACCGATGGATCGTTAATGGTCATTTAAACGCCTATAGTTTGCCGAGTGGTCATTATCGTGTGCGCCCTGAAGACCTCGCTGAATTTCGACAAACATTTAATATTCCACACGATCAAATTCCTGATGCTGATACTAATGCGCCGAGTGTCGACGAAGATCAATTACGAGTATTAATTGCTGATGACCATCCAGACATGGTAATGGTGTTGCGTAAAGTCGTCGAACGATTTTTGCCTGGTGCAAAAATACACGAAGCCGTTAATGGTGTTGATACCTGCATTAGTGTTGGAACGGTTAAACCTCAATTATTATTATTAGATATTATGATGCCTGGCATGGATGGCTTTGCTGTTTTGCAAGAGTTATTACGTCGTGATGAACTTGCTGGTAGCAAAATAATTATTGTTTCTGCTTATGAGCCATTCGATCGTGTTGCAGCGCTTGCAGACACGCATGATCAAGTTGTCCATTGCGTGCATAAACCGATATCGGTTGAGAGTCTTGGTGAACAAATACAGGCTATCGCTAACGAATTTAACGCAGCAGGAAATAAATCGTAATTATGATGCCCGCTGTTTATGCCTGTATTGAACAGGATCTTTTAGCAGTTGAAGCAGTAATGAATGAGGCCTTGCAAACGGATGAGCCTCGTGTTGCTGGATTACTTGAAGAACTCGGACAATTTCATGGTAAAATGTTACGACCAGCATTAGTGCTATTGGTAGCACGTGCCTTGGGTCCAGTAACAGAAGACCATATTCGATTGGGCGCCGCCCTCGAAATGATCCACACGGCGACTCTTATTCATGATGACATGATTGATGAGGGTCGTACGCGACGTGGCCAACCAACACCGCACGTACGTTTCGGGAATACGACGGCGGTCTTGCTTGGCGACTATTTTTATACACACGCATTCCACATCGTCGCCTGTATGCATCGCCCCGAATTAATGCAGCGACTCAGCGCAGTAACCAATGTTATTTGCGAAGGGGAGTTGCACCAAATGTGTGCGCGCCGCGATGTAGCTCTGAGCGAAGAGGAATATAATCGCATTATCCATGCGAAGACCGCTGCCTTATGTGAGGTAGCAAGTGCATTTGGAGCGTCCAACGCAACGCATGATCAAACGCAGGCTGCGGCTGATTATGGAAAATACTGCGGTATGGCTTTCCAAATTGTAGATGACTGTTTGGATTTAAGCGGCGATCCGCAAAAAGTTGGCAAAACATTAGCCACTGACATTGAGTGCGGCCGTTTAACGCTTCCATTTATTCACATGTTAGCTGAGATTAAAGATGACGCTGAACGTGAAGCCTTAGGACAGCGGCTTTTATCAGTTCAAAGTCAAGAGGATGTTGCAGACGTTCGTGCCTTGGTGCATGAACGCGGCGGCATTGAATCAGCTATCGCCACCGCGCGTCATTATGTGAAGCAAGCACATCAGGCACTGGAAATATTTCCTGACGGACAAGACCGCCAAGTACTGGCTGACGTTGCGTCCTTCATCGTTGAGCGGGAGTTTTAAAAAGGACACCGCCTGTTGCGATCTCCAGACCAGGAAGATTACGCCGATGCTCGCGTAATTGCTCGGCCCGATCACACCATTAGTCGTAAAGACATAGACCAAGATGCGTTGCGCATTTTATACCGCTTGAAAAAGCACGGGTATGAAGCGTATATCGTCGGTGGTGCGGTGCGTG
The DNA here is from genome assembly GCA_028280785.1 of Planctomycetota bacterium. Taxonomy (GTDB): domain Bacteria; phylum Planctomycetota; class UBA11346; order UBA11346; family UBA11346; genus JANQLF01. The sequence continues at coordinate 15,704 of JANQLF010000006.1, read as the reverse complement.
ATATTTTGCGCGGCGAGCATCCCAAAGATTTTGATATCGCCACCGATGCCAGTCCATGGGAATTAAAAGAACTATTTCACAATTCACGAATGGTTGGTCGGCGTTTCCGAATCGTTCATGTGTATTTTGGAAATAAAAATATAGAAGTAGCGACGTTGCGTCGTCAGGTGCCAACAGATACCAGTGACGATGACTTGTATGTTGAAGAAGACAATGCCTGGGGTGATGTTGAGAGCGATTCATTCCGCCGTGATTTTACCATTAATGCTTTGTTTTATGATATTAATGATTTTTCATTAATAGATTACACTGGCGGCGTTGATGACATTGAACATAAAATTATTCGCAGCATTGGCGATCCCGGCGTGCGTTTTCAAGAAGACCCGGTGCGCATGTTACGGGCAATTAAATTTGCTGCGCGCTTTGATTTTGAGATAGAAGAGGCAACACGTACAGCAATTAAAGAACATCATGCCGATATTTTAAAAGCGAGCACGCCACGTGTGACTGAAGAGTTATTTCGTATTATCGGTCAATTACATGGGGATGTAGGCATTAAATTATTGCATGAGTTTGGCTTCATCGATGTCTTGTGGGGCGAGTGGCTTGAAGTCATTGGCGAAGATGGTTTTGAACAAGTGCTCGATTTCTTTGCGCGCATACAAAAAGAAGCTGATGAAGGACGTTTTTATCCGCTTGAATTTGTCGCTGCCGGATTGTTTGTTCCTTTATTGGGAACTATTGATCCGTTGGATAATCAATATCAAAAACATGCCTCGCATTTAGCTACGGAAATTCGCGCACTCGGTGATGTCATGGATTTGCCTAAGCGTATGACGGCGGCGATGATGTCCTTATTACGCGGGCAATTATATTTACTGTATTTTCCACACCGCAAAAAGAATGTGCAGCGGTTTGTGAATAATCCGGACTTTGATTGGATCTGGTCTTATCACGATTTAGCATTTGGCGAAGTGACTGAGTTGCATTCGATTCAAGAAGTGTGGCTGCGCGCAGCAGAAAATCGAACATCAGTACAAGCTGGCTGGTTGGATTCCCGTGATTCGCGTGATGTGTTTAGCTTTCGAGGAAAAACTGGCGGTGGTCGTTACCGACCAGACGAAGAGCGTAGTATAATAAATAAACGCCGTGGAGGACGACGTCGTCGTCGCTAAACATTATGCCGCGTTACGCACTTGAATTAGAATGGGATGGAACGAATTACGCGGGTACAGCAATTCAAGCTGAAGATCCGACCTTGACCCAATTAATCTATGATGCCTGCGAAAAAATAGAAGAACCACAAATACAATTTCGTTGCAGCAGTCGATTGGATGCCGGAGTGAGTGCCCTGGCGTTACCTGCACATTTGGATTTGAGTAAGGACTGGGATCTCTCATCCTTGGGTAAGGCATTAAATGTGCATTTACCTGATGCATTAGCGGTTCGTAGATTGGCGATTGTTAATGATGACTGGGATGCGTTGCTCAGTCCAAGCATTAAACATTATTGTTATCAAGTTTTGTTGCGTCCGTGGCGTGCCGTTTTGGATAAGGCGCTGTGGTATCATCGCCGCATGGATCAGCGCGAGCTCTTGCCGGCAATGGCCGAGCAAATCGTCGGCGAGAAGGACTTATCAGGCTTTGCCTGTTTGCGTGGTGATGAAACCGATCAGCAAGATCCGACGCGTAGCTACCACCGAGCTGAATGGGTGCAGAGCGAATACGCAGGGGGTGAGCTGTGGTCCTTTCATATCGTTGGCAGTGGCTTTCTATATAAGCAGGTCCGTGGGCTGGTCGGTGCGATGGTCGCTGTGGCTCAGGGGTCCTACCCAATTAGCGAATTCGAGCGCATGTTGGCCGAGGGCCGAGACAGTGCCCAGCGTTCTGGTAACATCGCTCCTGCACATGGTCTACGCCTCGAGCGCGTGAGTTATCAGGATGAGCCCGGGTGGCAGGATATCTCGTGGGCATAATGAAAAACCCAGTCTTTCGACTGGGTTTTGGCGGAGAGGGAGGGATTCTTTCCTATGTGGTTTATTGTTCATAAGTATTATAATATTATTCACTTATACACCTATAATCAAGACTATCATATTATTGAGACAGATTTGTGACAGTTCTATTTCAAAAAATACGCTCTACACAACTCCATGACCCATGGAAGATACTAACAGAACAGTCTAAACTTACGAATCCTGGTTCAAGTTTCACATACCCATAATACGCAAATAGAGGTGAGACTACCGTGCTGCGCTCAGCACATCGCATGCTGCACGCAGTATGCAACAGCCGACTATCAACGAATGATGCACCACGGTGCCACCTGTAACGCTACGGAGCTGTATCTTATGCCAGTCACCCCACAAAAATTACGCACGTCGCAAAATCTCGAGGGTATACTCCCTCAAAAAATTAAACGCTAGAAGGCCAACAAAACCCAGGTTCCTAACATTGGTTATCGTCAGTATTTTTTTGATAACCATTTTATAAGGATTCATTTTATGCATGTTTTAGTTGTCGCCCACGAAGTGGCTATCAGCAAACTTATTTGCGATATTCTCGCGTCCCATCAACACTCGGCGGCAGTGGCCAATACCAGTGAGGAAGCCACATTTTATTATAAACAATAGAAAATTGATGCGGCCATCATCGATATGCCACTACCCGTGCACAGTGATTCGCGAGTGCGCCGTGAATATGGACGCAATTTAATTAGATCGATACGTAGTTTTGAGAGCACTAAACTGTCTCGTAAGGGCTTTGGCCTAACTTATCGAGAAAATCGTGTATTGTCGGTATGGTAAAAAATCGTTCACCGTCATGTGTGCCATAAATTGTAAGTCGGCCTTCGCCGACGTCCGGGCCTGTAGCAGGGGTGCCGCGAAGCGATCCTTCAGGTATTGAAGGGCTCCGGCCAGAAGTGGTTCGCTACAGTAGCCGCGATGATTACGGCTCCGATGAGAACGGTCAGGAAGTCCTTGAGCTTCTTCATGAGTTAGACAGTGCTATATAGATGGCTATGAGAGATATGGCAACTGTGATTATTTGCAGCACCAGAGTGACTGCAATTGACAGTAGGGAGGCACTGTTCCGGGTATGTTTTAATCTTATATCTAATTCATCAGATAATATTTTTGATGCGACATCACGTTTGTTTTTCAATATTGCGTCTAGACAATAAGCATCTTTTCTTCCGTATTTATAATTTGTGAGGTCGAGTCCTTGTAGGCGATGAATTAATATATTATCATCGCATATTATTTTATATATATTATGATCTTTTTCTATTTTCGCGTATTCAAATTGTGATATTCCATAACTTACGAGTGGAATTTTGTGACGAAAATAACATTTTGTTAAAATTCTATACAAATAATTTGGATAAGCGGAGAGGAAGAGCGTTAATGACAATCCGAACATTTGATATTCGTCCAAACTATTTTTACCAAATTGTGTAAATACCCTATAAGGCTGAGATGAAGGGTCGCTTGGCAGTGAAATGTCTTGATGATTGTTAGAGAAACAGTCGGAATTCCCTTTGGCTAAATGATAGAAGGAGTGTTCCCTGAACCTCTCTCGATCAGTTGTGCGATTACATTCGTAACATTCCATTATGTTGACGGCGGAATCCTTTCCATACCCAAGGTGTTTTCTGGAAAATTGAATGGCTTCGTTTCTGATATCATCACAAATGATATTTGCCATGTTAGACACATCAAATCCAGTGCCAACATAACTTATACCGGAGGTTTTTTTGTTGCGATAAAATAATCTAAATGGCCAAATGCTCGACAATTCACGACTTAGCCCATGTTTATGTGGTTTGAGTGCATTGACCATGCAGTTGGCGGCAAAAGAATCTTTAATTTTGAACGTTAAGAGGATGAACGGTGCGCCACCACAGACCCTGAGGCTTTCAACATGGATGTGTTCGCAAAAATTTGGTATATTAGAAGATATTCCCCTTGAGCTGAAGAATAGATTTTTGTCGGTGTCTAATATGTGGTAGTCGTTTGACCACGAGAACACTCCTGCATTCAATGGATTTTCCCTTTTCTTAAACATGTCTATTTTATCTGATAAAATAGACATGTTTTGGATGTCTATGATTCCAATTATGAGATGTTTGAGCAAAATTGGGTTCTTTGCATTATTAATGCTTTCATTGTGCCTTTCTTGTGACCTCTTGAGGTGATGACTGTATTCCTTTACGATTTTTTTTCCAAATATGAGTGAGGATAGCGTAGGAAGAAACTTTATGATTCTTGAAGGGAAGAAAATTTTCATAGATTTGCACTTTAGCTGTAAGTGTTTGACTATTATCCATCTATGTGGATAGTAATATTTGACATTGGATTCCCTTCGTCATTTAACCTATCACTTGGTGTAATAAGCATGGTCACATTCTGCCTGTTTTTGTTTCCACCCGCCTGAATGTAGCCAAAGGATGTTTCCGATATCGCCCCGTATTGCACGGGCGATTCAATAAAATCAATTATGTAAGTGAATGTTATTTCATAAATTTCCGCGGCGACTCCATCACTATCAATTGCCTTCAGGGGGGGCTCAAAACACCAACATATATTATCACTGCCTTTATGTGACATTGAATTTGGCCTGACCGTTTGAAAATGTGTGAATATAAAATCATCAAAACTCAATGTTCCGTATTTTATATGTTCTATATTAATTCCATTTTTTGGGTCAAAATTTATAGAAGGTGGAATATTTAAGGTCACTTCAGCATCCGTGTGGTCAAAGGACAATTGGCACAGCGACAATCCTTTAAGGCTTTTCAGCCAATCCGGCCATTCCAGTTCTTCAGCAGATTTAAATGTAAGGAGTTCTATATTGTTTGCTTTGGCATAGTTGGCGGCCGGATTTGTATATCCAGCATTAGTAACAATTACTGATTTACCAATTCCAATATTCCTATGCTTTGTATGCAGTTGCTCGATATCGTTAATGTTTAATTTTCTATTCCTCGTTGTGCATTCAATTCCAACTCGAACAGTGTGCATTCCAATTTTATCTTCAATTAAAATGTCCACTTCTCGATCACATCCTGACTCTTTGTCGTATAGCATGGCTGATTCAGTTATTGCTGCATTGGTGGATGCAAAGGCCTCGTTGACGTGAAGTATGAGCTTCTGGAACTGGTTTGATCTTCTTGGCATTAGAATATTACTCACTGACAGTTACATGGTTTATATTCTGTCGAAGGAGAGGTTACTTTTTCTCAAGCCTCTTAATCCGGGCATGTAGACCATCGATATATTCCCGAAGCTCTTCATTTGCATGAGTTAACAGGGCGGCCTCTTTGAAGGAGGCTTTTTCTGAGGAGGGGATTTCCAGTATGTCAATCCAGTCATCAAGATCGTTCAACGGACAGGATCGTTCCCCGTTAACTATGTAGGAGATGAGCGCATGGCCTAAGCCGGTTATCTTGGCAAATGCCCGGTGGGACATATCTCTTTTGTCCAAATAGCTTTGCAGGATGTCACCAAATGAGCGCATCCTTTTAGCTTATCAGAACTTGCCTAAATACTATCCATCTCCTTGACATTGTCCACTATATGGTGGACAGTATGTGCCGCTTACCAAGGAGAGACCTGATGCGCCAATTATTTGCCCTTTTGTTCATAGGACTGCTGACTGCATGTGGAGGTGGCGGGGGAGGTTCTAGCAGCAGTACCTCTAACACGGTAACCATAGGTGGCATTGCATTCAATATCACGAACAGCGACGACGCACCATCTGCATGGACTGGTGATATTGAATACGTGTACTCAGGTTACGGAGACTGGGCCGGGTATACGTTGTATATTTACCTCGATGATGGTTATACTGTGAACGGCGTTCCATGCCTACGCCAAAGCGTTTTCCTTTTCGATAGCACGCCGACTCAGATCAGTTCTTCATTTTATTATTACGCCGAAGCGAAAAATGGGAATATCTATACACTCCGGCAGGATAGTACCGATTACACAACACCGCAAATTTATTTACACGATGATTTATTGATGGGATCCAGTTGGACTGTGACTGATCCGATCACGACTGATGTGCACGATTATGAAGTGACTGGTGTTTTGGAGACAACACCAAATGGAGGTCAGTCTTCTGCTGTAACTGTTGAGCTGGTGACATTGGGGGTTTCTGGATCAATTGACTATTATTACAGTAGTGACCTTATCCCGCTTGAGATCGGATATATTAATTATGTAGGAACGACTGGTCATTTCCTTTTAACGGCGATTAATCCAGTTTTGGCTCCCCCTATATTAGTGCAGTGAGCGATGAGGCGGGGTGCGCAGACATTCCTCGATATGTACCGTTATCAATTGAAGGAGCTCACTGGATAGTGGTCAGTGGCATTTCTTGTATGATAAGCATGTGTAGACCAAGACTCAAATTTCTTGATAGTCAGTTATTCGCATAACACTCGTTTGATGGAAAAAAGCGTAGTGATAGTCTTCCTTCCACTTATATATACTGTTAGCTTTTAAAGGTGTAATCAACTCGTTTGGCGAATTAGGTTGCTATGAAAATCGCAAATATAGTCATTAGAAATTTCAGGCGTTTGGAGAAAATCGCGATCGAGATCGAGGAAGATGAAACTGTTTTCGTCGGGCCGAACAACAGCGGGAAGACTTCCGCGGCAGCAGCATTTCGTTGTTTCCTTGGTGGGAGAGACTTCAAGGTGCATGACTTTTCGGTGTCGAAAGTTCCATCAATAGATGTGTTTGGTGAGGGCGGCGACAAGGAATGCCTTCCAACGATCGAATTGGATCTTTGGTTTTCGATTGATCCTAATCACATTTCATTTGGACGTGCGTTTATGCTGCTACCAGAGCTGTCGGATGAACTCGACAAGGTTGGTATCCGGTTGAAATACAAGCCGCGTGATCCGGAAAAAATGCGCGCTGAATATTTCGCCGCTTATCCCCTATCGAATGATGGAGAGAAACGGACTCAGGCTCTTTCCCAGTTTCTTGGAACTGATTTAAATCTAAAGCAACACTACGAAATCGTATACTACTCGCTCGATGATCGTGGCCAAGAAATTGTAGAAACACTGCTAGACAGCAGGGACGGAAAACTTTTGCTTAGAGAGTTGTTGAGGGTGGATTTTGTAGATGCTCAACGAAATGTTGATGATGACGAAGCCAGTAGAGGTAGCCGTCTGTCTACAGCATTTTCAGATTTCTATAAAAAGAATTTAGAGCAAGCTGAAACTGAGCAAAGCGCATATCAGGTAATTGATGAAAACAATCAGAAATTGACTGATCATTACGAAACGCATTTTAGCGGTCTAATGGATGTTATTAGAGGTCTTGGAGTTCCTTCCGTCAATGATCGAGATCTCAAAATAGTATCTTCAATGAGTCCACTTGTGGCCCTTCAGGGTAATACTGACCTGATTTATATTGATAAAAAACGACAACACGAATTGCCTGAATCGTATAACGGACTGGGTTTCAAGAACCTTATCTATATGGCGATTCAGATCAGTCATTTCCATTTACAGTGGATGCGAACAAAACGTAACAGACCGCTCTGTCAATTGATCTTCATCGAAGAACCTGAAGTTCATCTGCATGCGCAAGTGCAGCAAACGTTCATTGCCAATATCTGGAATATCATCTCAAGTGCTGCTAATGCGGTGTCACAACCTGACCTAGTGCCGCAGTTCATAGTGTCAACGCATGCACCTCATATCTTGGATACGGTGGATTTTGAGAAAGTTCGCTACTTCGAACGGTGCGAACTTGAAGGTGAAAATCGTAAAAAGGCCACAACTCTAAATGCATCCAAGGTGCATAGTCTACGTAGTTTTCAACCGGATCCGGTAAAAATTGAGGGAGGACAAGTTGATTCTAAAGATGCGAAGCGGTTTCTTCTTCGTTATTTAAAGTTGTCGCACTGCGACTTATTCTTTGCTGATGCGGCAATATTGGTGGAGGGAACCGTAGAGAAGCTATTGCTGCCAAAGATGATTGAAAAAACTACCGACTCGCTGCGTACAAAGTACCTATCTATCTTAGAAGTCGGTGGGGCGTACGCGCACCGTTTTGAGGGCTTGCTTAGTTTCTTGAATATTCCGCACTTAGTCATCACCGACCTTGATTCAATTGATCCTGAAGGAAGGCATCGAGTGTGTCGAGGAGATCATTCAGGTGCGCTGACCTCCAATGCCACTCTGAAAAAGTTCTTCAATGTCAACACAGTTCAGGACCTACTAGCTTTAACGCGCGATCAGAAACAGGATGAAGGAAAGGATCGCTGCGTGGCGTTCCAAATTGGAATACAGGTCAAAGACAATGATCAGGAAACTAGAATGATTCCTCGAACCATCGAAGAGGCGTTTGCGTATGATAATTTCACCTTCCTACGAAGCGGTGATTTGAGCCTAGGGATAGATTTACCTAGCGACCTCAAAGAGGCTTATCAGGCTATATTCGAGCGCATCAAATCATCGAGGTTTAAAAAAACCGACTTTGCACTGGATGTATTGGCTTCAAAGACGGAGTGGGTGACACCTGGATATATCGTGGATGGCTTGCTTTGGCTTGAACAGCGTCTAGGCAAAACCGTTCAAGAACAGCCGTTCTCGGAAACCTGATATGTCGGAACGAATTCAGACGGAAGCTGATCAGAAAGTGGCTACGTGTCTCAATGAACAACGCAGCTTCGCTGTTATCGCGGGAGCAGGTTCTGGGAAGACTTCGTCACTTATTGATGCGCTCAATCTAGTGCGTATCAATTATGGTGCTGAATTACGTATTAATGGACAGCGAGTGGCATGTATTACATACACCAAGCGCGCTGTGAATGTAATCTCAACGCGTTTAGATTTTGACGATCTATTTTCCATTTCGACACTTCACAGCTTTTTGTGGGGTGAGATCAAAACCTTTACCAATGACATACGAAAAGTTTTGCGCGAATCACGAATACCGAAACTCATCGTGAAGGCAGCTGAGAAGGATAATGGTGGTAACAGCAAGGCGGCACGTAAAGCAAGGGAAAAAGTCGCAAAGCTCACTGAAGAGGCAGAAAAACTGGACGAGGTGGTTGTATTCCGATATGACGATTCCGTCTATAGCAGTTACTCAGAAGGAAAGTTAAGTCATGACGACGTCATCGAAATAGCAGGCTATTTACTGATTAACAGAGAGGTTTTTCGTAAAGCGTTCGGATTTCGATACCCCTATATCTTTGTCGATGAGGCCCAAGACACCTTTCCTGTTGTTGTGGAAGCCTTTAATATTGTCACAGAGAATAGTGGTCTTCCAGTCGTCGGTTACTTTGGCGACCCATGGCAGCAGATATTCGAACAACGAGCCGAAGATTTTCGGCCGCCTGCCGGTGGAGAAACTATCGAAAAAACTGAGAATTTTCGTTGTTCCGAAAGTGTAATTACTTTTTTAAACGCATTTCGAAAAGACGTTGAGCAATATCCAGCAGGAAAAAATAAAGGACGACAAGGGAGTGTAAAAATCACACTTGTTGAAGCGGAATCCCCAGAGGCTCCCAGAAAGCGCTACTCCGATTTGCAGATCGATCGCGCTTTGCAGCGCATGGATCAAGCAGTCGAAGCATGGGGTTGGCAAGGAAGAAACGACGTTATTCGGCTATTTTTGGCGCGACAGATGATCGCACGACGCTTAGGGTTTACGGGTATTAACCGCTTATTTACCGGCTCATATGCATCGGCTACCTCTCAAGAGGATTATGAATCAGGTCAGCATTTTTTGCTTAAGCCAATAGTGACTGCAATTTGGCCTCTTATCAAAGCTAATCGAAATAAAGATCAACGCCTGGTTGTCGACCTGTTAAGGACAATTGGCACGGCCTTCGATGTCCGAGGGAAGAACCAAGATCGGCCATTAAAAGAAATGGTCGAATTATCTAGGCAGGTGGTCTCAGAACTCGACGAGTTGTGGACCAGCGGCAATGTGAAAAACGTATTTGAATATTGCCAAGAAAAAGAGCTAATCAGGATCTCGGAGCGTCTTGGTGAACATTTAGCGAGAGTTCCGAGGTCTGAGGAGTATCACGAAGAGGCTTATGGGCTTGAGAAGGGTGACTGGCTTTGCGACGAATTCTTCGCCATGAAAACAGACGAACTTGTTGCATACTGCGACTTCATTCAAGAGAACACCGCATACAGCACGCAGCACGGTGTGAAGGGGGAAGAATACTCTGATGTACTTGTTCTATTTGATGACATTGAGGCTGCTTGGAACAATTACAGTTTCACGAAGCTTTTAGCACCAGAAACGTCAGGTGACCCAACAGAGGGTCAATTCCGAAGAAGCAAAAATCTAGCTTATGTCTGCTTTTCTAGGGCTAAAGAAAACCTCCGAATTCTGTTTTACACTAACAATGCTCTTTCGGCAAAGCAGGAACTGCTTCAACAGAAGTTGTTTTCCGAAGATGATATTAGCGTCATTACTTAGGTAGTTTAAAGATTTACAAGTTGACAAGACTGTGAATAGGAACACCTGCAGCGCCTTTGATTATGGTGTCACAAAGTTGTCACAATGTACTATAAAATCCAGAATAGGTTGTTCCAACACATTTATAAATAAATGGATGGAGAGTAGGGAGATTCTAGGAATAAAGTGGTGTTGTAGGTCGATTGCTAAAACAAAGATGGTGGAAAGTGGACTGTCATCCTCTTGAATTTATTTAATGGACTTAAATAGGTAATTTGAGTACTGTTATACTGTTGAGGGGATCGTGCCATGGGTGGAGCGAAACGGGCGATGATGGAGGCTGAGGAGCGTGGTTACTGGTCTCATGACGAGAGGATGGTCTGTAGAGATTGCATACTGGACTCAGATCTACTGTCTCTTCACGACGCCAATAGTTCTTTGGGTGATTGTGATTTCTGTGATCGTGTTTCTGTTAAAGTTACAACAGCTGTAGTGATCCAGGACAGGATTATGTCATCGCTAATGGCTAGCTTTGAGTCAATCGATGGTGCTGGAGTGCCTTATAATTCACGAGAAGGAGGTTGGCTTGTAGAGCATATGTCTGGGGATGAAATGGTGATGTCGGAAGCATGTGATGCCGTCGAATACAATTTTCTTGAGGCTATCGCAGAAGGGGCAAGTAGTTCAGAATGGGTAAAGTTTGATTGGGCACTGATGCACCCTTATGAGAGATTGTCTGTCGGATGGACTGTGTTTTGCACAACGGTCAGACATCGCCTGCGGTTTTCTTTTGCTTTCGAATCGGAGACTGATGAAGGGCATCCAGATAGCACGAGTCCTATGATGACTTTGATGGAGATAAGCCACCACATTGATGCCTATGAATTGACCCGAATTATTCCAGCAGGCACAGAGGTAATCCGGGTTAGGGTGAATACGAGGGATAAATTCTCTGGTATGAATGCAGTTGGAGCTCCGGCAAGTGAATTTGCTAAGGCAAACCGAATGAGTCCAGCAGGGATTTCTATGTTTTATGGAGCCTTTGACTATGATACGGCTGTGAAAGAGATATGGGATGGTGTAGAGGCTGCAATATGCACCAAGGGAACTTTCAGAACAAAGCGAGATATTCGAGTAGTGGACTTTACAGAGTTACCGCCAGTGCCTGGTTACTGGAGTGATCCGGGTCGAGATCGTCTTGCAATCATTCGTTTCATGCATGATCTAGCCCGTGACATTTCTAATCCGGTAGAGCGGAACACTTCGGTTGATTTGCATTATGCGCCTACGCAAGTGATCTTTGAGTATTTATTTAAGGCTCGTCATTTACAAATTTCGCAGCCAGGGCAATCAGCACCGGATGAAATACATGGGGTTGTTTTTGCAAGTAGTCACACTGGTAAACCAAACCTTGCATTGAATGTACGGAACTCATCGGATCAAAATTTAGGTATTGGGCACATCCAAGAAGATTGGTTGGATTTGGTGCAGGTTGAACATCTTCCGCTTATGCCGTGAGAAATTCATGTAGTTAGGATAATGCCCTCTCGCTATGAGCGCATATAAACCAAACAGTAAAGGGAATCAGATGACCAACACAGGTACTCCATACGAAATTTTTACTCAGCACATTTTTCAAAAAATTTTGAATCAAGATTCTGTAACTACGATTGATGTGCAACATAATGTTGTAATTAAAGGAAAGACGGCCAAACATCAAATTGATGTGTATTGGAAATTTAAACTTAACGATGTGGTTTATGAAACGATTGTTCAGGCTAAAGACTGGGGGCAGAAAGTTGATCAAGGGAAGTTATTACAGTTTAAATCTGTGATTGAGGACATACCCGGATCACCAAAGGGAATATTCGTTACGCGAAAAGGATATCAATCTGGTGCAAAAACTTATGCAGAGGCGCATGGTATTGTGTTGTATGAGCTAAGGGAGCCGCAGGGCAGTGATTTCGACGGTAAAATAAAAGAGATTCATATTAAATTGCACCTCTTAACGCCTATGATTGATGATGTTAAACCGATCCCAGATGTGGATTGGGTACAATATGAGAAGAAAAGGTTGGGCTTGGAGAATCAGGAAATAAGAATATCAATAGAAGACGATGCGGATAAAATTTTTTTTGAGGATTCGAGTGGCAATAATATAGTTTCTTTTTTTGAGGCACAGGGGGAGCTGATACCCAATGCGGCATGTCGTCTAGAGAGAAAAGAATATATGTTTGAAGATCCGCTCTATATCCAATCTGGCGATCCAATGTTCCCACGCATAAAGTGCTTGGGTATTTCGGCTAATGTCAGCGTTTCTGAGAATGTAGTAGAGATGCTGTTGGAGGACGATCCAGTCCCCTTTATCCTAAAAAACGTCGTGACTGGTGACATTAAGAAAATTGATAGAATGCCCGATTCGAGTTGATATAATTTGGATAAGCAGGGTGGCTTTAAGTCACTAATGGACCGATCGGAGACGGTCAGGGCTGGTATGGTGAGGTGTTAGTGTGTGTTTAGGGCGTCAATATCTTGGAGCTTTTCTCGCTGGAACATTTTCTTGAGTATATTCTTATCATCGAGGTAATTTCATATGGCAAAACATAGACTTTTCTCAAAGCGTAACCAGCAGCGACCTGCAAATCTGAGCACAGAAATAACGGATGATTTCAAAAGCAGATTACTTCATGGGCTAGATGTGTTTAATCGAAGTATTATCAGCCCAGCTGATGAGTTGTTGAATGAGCTAGATATCTTTTTGCGGAAGGAGTACGGTACTCTTAATGCGTCGTCATATGCAGCGGCGTCAATTAGTGACATTCCAGTTGTCAATCATTTCTTCTGTTCTGATAGAGCACAGTCTCTTGATTTTATCGAAGCATTATTTTTGCAGAGAACGTGCACAGAAGGTCCAGCTGCCGTTGAATATATCAACAATTTATTCGATGAATGTTTCTTGGCTTATAGGTTAACAGATTATATCGAAAATATTGTCCCTAATGGCGCAGGCCGCGGACATTCTACTATTGAGACAGAATATCCAACGATCATACCGATTTCAGATGAAGTAGTATATGAAAGTGCTGTCAAACCTGCGCTTACGATCCTTTCGAGTGATCATTATGCAACGGCAAACAGTGAATTACTTGATGCATTTGGTGATTGCAAAACGGGTCACTATGATGACTCGATAACGAAGTCATGCTCAGCTTATGAAAGCTATATTAAGTCGGTATGTGCGATAAAGGGACTTAGTTTTGACCCTCAGAGAGATGCCTGCTCACGCTTGGTGAAACATTTGATAGAAGCAGAGTATTTGCCAAGCTGGTATACGCCATGTCTTGAGTCTGTTGGAACAATAAGGAATAAAATTGGCAGCGCTCATGGAAGGGGCCCTGCTCCTACAGAGGTGCCTAGCAGGTACCATGCTGAACACATGTTTAATTTAGTTTGCTCGCATATACAGCTCATAAACGAGGCTCACAATGAAGCGTAGTGTTCATCCGGATTACAAGGCATCTCTTACGAATTGCCTTGTGGGTGGAATAGAGTTCACAGATGTTGGGGCGCGTCGGGTCCGCAATAAAATCCCTCTCAAAAATTTAGGGTTCGAAGTGGATTTAATTCAGGATCCCGCGCTAATCGGCCAGCCCGTTACAGCCTTTGCGGATCAACAATTGCATACAACAGATTTGATTGTGCATAATGTTGCGCCATATCGTGTTGATGCAGCAAGACGTTTGGTTAATCACTTGTCATGGTTGCTTCAGTTTGCATCCCTTTCTCCGGTGTCTGTATGTGGTTATGAGTATCCAGAGGGCTCAGGAAAGAGTAGCAAGATGGCAACTCAAGGCAGAGTGCAGTATTTCCGTCCAACGATCGATATTCAAAATGGAACTATCGTTCAGCATTTTATCCACAAAACAATTAACAATTATAAATCATTGAGCCGTGTAAGAAAAATTCCAGTCATAATCGATTACTTGGTTAATGCAGAGCGATTGGGGCAACCTGTAGAAGTGCAATTAATGATGGTTTTTGTCGCTTTGGAGAGTCTGAAAGATACGTATGCAAAATCAAAGGGCATACCGTATTTTCAAGGTTATTTCAGGAAAGCGCAGAATCCATCAAGGAGAACACCTAAATATAGTTTTGAGGAATTGTTGAAGTTGATGATGCATGATGTTGGAATGCGTAGGGGGTTCAAGCTGATTATTAAAATGCGAAATGAAATAGTGCATTCAGGAATTTCTCGCAAAACATTCAATGCGAGAGTGCGAATGTATGATCGGTGTCATGATATTATACGTGAATACATCCTGCGACTACTGGGATATCGTGGGGACTACCTATCATATTCTAATCCAAATATGGTATTGTCGCTATGATATTTATCTGAAGTTATTTTTTGCGTTTCTTTGTTTTGTCTGATCCGAGTTCACGGAGTTCATCCATTTCACCAAGTAAGTCGGCAGCACGTTTTGCCAGCTGAACTATTCGTTTTTGGCCTATTTCATTTTTCTTGTCAGCGAACTTGCAAAACTTCTCCAGAAATCCAGGAAAACTCTGCTTACATAGGCGGCGTAAGCCTGAACTATAATATCGTCTCGCAGCCTTATGTTCTGATCGTCGGCCTTTCTGTCAGGCTGCAGAGCGCGGCTCAATTTTAGAGCGTCTTTCGGTGGTATTGTGCGGGAAGCCTGTAGTACGCGGGTGAGTGTGCTCGGTGAGCATCTCATTTTTTCTGCTATCGCTGAAAAGAGATGTGCTTGTGTGTCTCGCTTGCCCCAGATTCTATACGCTTTTGTGTTTGAGAGATTCGGTAAATTTTACACCAAGTGAAGTTTTTAACCTGGCAGTTTTGCAACCCTCTTTTTTTAGTTGTTTGGCGAAATCGGCTTTCGTTTTTTCAGGCATAGTCTATATAGGATGAACGTCGTTTGCGCTGGAAGTTTTCTTTTTTGTATGTCATTCAGATGACGACGAGGCGTACAGTGAGATGGGTGCTCCTGCCATCGGACCCGTATTTAACGGACTAAATAATGAGGTTGTGTCCCAGGATGGGTAAATGTGCGGCGAGATGCTATCACAAGGGTTGTGGTGAATTGATTGAATATCTTCTCCAATGGGTGTAGAATGCCTAAATGGATCATTTACTTCGCTGCCAGCATCCCGTAGGTCAGGGTAATTTTTACGAGGAAGTTTACAACGAGTTTATTTCAAGGGAAATACGAATTGTTCAGTATCGCTGCCGCAA
>JANQLF010000314.1 GCA_028280785.1 Planctomycetota bacterium | reverse complement strand
TATTTGATTTATTCCATTCATCAAAAAAGCAGGATGCGCCAATCGATCAACTTGCCCATGTACTTCGTCGTATTCTTGATGAGGAATATCATCAAATGTCGACAAGTATTAATCAAATTGCCAATGATTTACATGTTGATCGCAGCACTTTATTCCGTCATTTTCAACGCGCCTACAAAATGGCCCCCAAGGTTTATTTGGAACGCCAACGTATACGCCATGCCAAAGCACTCCTCCGTGGTCAACAACTCAGCATCAAAGATGTTGCAGCACACTGCGGTTATGAAGATCCGCAGTATTTCAGCCGTGTCTTCCGCAAGCACACCGGCAAAGCACCCTCACAATATTGATGCCAACATGCACTTTGCTTTGTCGTACTAAAGACATGATGCTTATGATGCGTTTCCTTATTTGCTGCGCACTAGTAACACTGGTCGCCTGTAACCAATCCCCTACCTCGAAGGCCACGATAATGATCCCTAAGCCACAAATTGAAAATCCTGACGACTTAAATGCCAAAACTGTAGAAGCGATTTTCGCTGGCGGTTGTTTTTGGTGCATCGAGGGCGTCTTTGAACAGATTAATGGCGTTCACGATGCCGAGTCAGGCTATGCCGGTGGAGACTCCAAAACCACCACCTACGAAGCAGTTTGCACAGGAGCGACCGGCCACGCCGAAGTCGTGCGTCTTACTTATGACCCCAACAAAGTTTCTTTTGCGACATTACTGCATATATTTTTCTCTGCTCATGATCCAACAACATTAAATAGGCAGGGCCCTGACTCAGGCACCCAGTATCGTTCTGCTATTTTCTATAAAAATGATAAACAAAAAGCTGCCGCAGAAACTTACATCAAACAATTAGACGAAGCCAAGGCATTTGCTAATCCTATAGTGACCACCATAGAAAATGGTGACCATTATATACCAGCAGAACAGTATCATCAGGACTTTGCGCGCTTACATCCAACCCATGGTTACATCATGCAACAATCGATCCCCAAGGCGAATAAAATCTGTAAGATGTTTCCCGATCAATTAAAAGAAGCGGTTAAAGAAGCAAATAAATAGCAGATTAAAAATCTGAGATATCCGCTGCGCGCTTGATCTCTCTGCGCTGCGCCTCTACCATTTGGTCATGCCTTCTTTTAACAACTTTCGCCTTGGCAATACAGTCCCGACGAAGGCTTTTATTTTCAAGCATCACTGACTTAGAAGCCGTCTTTAGTCCAGGGTATCTATTGTCATACATATATAATTGTTCCTGCGTATAGAGATTTACCTTAATCATATCTAACAATTTAATCTTTAAATCCAATCGGTTCACTTCATCGACCAGTCGAAGCTGATTCTTCGCCTGCTCATTGTAAGCTGCTAATTCAGCGATGGCACTATTTTGAACTTCTATAGCCGCTTGAATATCCACTTCCATATGCAACAAACCCTCTTTGGTGAGCTCTTCGTCAAACAAGTCCATTTCTACCACTCGCTGACCTTTTTTGAATATCAATTTATCGACCAATGGATGCCTTTTTCCTACACTTCCTGGTAGTTGAAATCGTTGTTTCAACTCATTTATTTCTTTAGACACCACTTCTTTAGACCACTCCCGTTCATGACGCATTTTCTTCGCCCAGATTTCTTTATCTAGATTTACTGTTACATTATGCGCATCATCACTAATCTTTAACGCAACTGTTTGAAACTTTTCACAATATACGAGAATCTTTGTCGCCAATTCACGATCTCCGTAAGTCCACAATATGTCTTCAAACTGTCCACTGACAGTAATCACATCATTGGTTAAATTCATTGCCCGTGCAGCGCGATTTGCAGGATCCTTGATCCTCCTTATATCTGCCACTGCTTCTTTACACTGGATAATGAATTGATCATGTTCAACCCTTATCTCTTCGAGATTCTTGGAAACCAATTGCATATGTTTATCAATCCTGTTGATAGCCTGATTCGTAAAATCATGCTGATACAGATTTATTTGAAGCCAATGCCCATCACGAGTCACCCAAGCATTGGCGACGAACTCACCTCGCCCAGGATCAGGCGTGGGATTTTCTGCGGCCGTAGCAAAGCATGTACAGACGCAAAAAAGAATAAACATAAACGGTCTTTTCATTAATCACTCCTTGTGAAATGCGTTATCACAAGGCAGCCAAATTTCTCATGAGCAATAGTGGTTAATAATTTATCGAATTTCGCTAACGAACATACACGCCATCTCTAATCCTATCCCACATCAAGGTTTATCGATATTTTATTAGTAAAAGGACAGTCTAAATTGCTTCGTTGAGTACGTAAGCATAAGCATAATTGTTGCCGACATCCGTCGAAATTTAATAATTAACCATATTTATTAAATTATTACAGCAGTTGATGTAGTAGAATCCACCAATACCAAAAAGACATAATTAGTTGAGTTTTATATTCCAACGCGCTTTATAAAAATGTTCGTCTGCAATATGATATTCGTCCTGCGGATTCAAAAAATGTAATGTATCCGACCACCAACATTCATCATTACCATGCACATACACAATATGCTTGGTCTCAGGGTGCATACTGATGGATTTAACATGGCGACGGTGAGCCAAATGAGGAAAATCCATAATGGAACGCTTATCGCGGTCGAAATACCAACAATGATTCGCAGTACTGATTCCCAAGTATTCAGATCCAGGAATCGGGTACATATCATGTCCACCTGACTCATGTAATTGAATGACCGATTCTAATGCAAGGCTCGGTGCATCAGAATCCCAATCTTTTAACTGATACTCATGCACTGCGTCAGTGGCTAATCCCCATAATATTTGTCGCTGTTCATCCCAGACCGCACCGTGACACCAAGATAACTCATCATGCCATAGAGGATGATCGGGCTTATCCATATCAAACAGAATTAACCGATCTCCCTCACCATCTGGTTTATGGGAAGCCGCTACAATGACGCGATTGTTGGGAAGCAAATCTGCAGAATGTGCATTATCTGCACGTGCATAAAACAAAGCTGCATTTGAAAGCCGATCGACATAGACAACAGCACCGCCAGATGATGTGATCAGTACCTTTTTACCATTGTCAAACGGCTTGCATTCATCTGTTGTTTTAAATAGCGATTTAAAATCCTCGGGCAGGCCCTCACAGCCCTCCGCTGTCCACGACCACGTTTTCTGCGGAGATCCGTCCTCTATTTTGTTAAAATCGAGGATGAAAACCTCATCCCATCCACAAACAATCAGTTCTTTATTATCAGCCAAGGCCTGCCCCTACTAGAATCAAGAAAAAGTTAACATTTCCTTAATCATCTAGCTTATAGGGCAAGCCAGACTTGTGAATGCTGCGTATTATTTAAATGAGACTTCTACCTTGAGCGGCTTACCCGTCACTGGGACATCAACACAGACTAACCCATTGCGCAGATACGTAGGCAGCTTTTTGCTACCAGCCTTCGCCGTCACCTTTTTGACTTTTGCGTTTTTAATCGTCACTGTCAAAGGCACGTTGTAGGTATCAGCATCCAAACCGTTGACGTAACACTCAAAGCTCGCACCTGATTTTTTCACCTTGCCCTTTAGTGTCGCCGCTTTCTTTTGAGCAAGATACTTGTGCACATCAGCCATTGGCGCGACCCATAACAGGTCCTCTTTTGATTTGGCATATTTTAAATGCGCATCGAAATCTGCAGGATTACGAAAGTGTGACCAACCACCTTTGATACCATGGATCATCGCCACATTCCATTTGCCCTGGGCAATTGATTCATCAATCCATGCATTGGCCTTATCAGTAGTCCATCGATTACCGCCATAGGTTAATACATGGCCTCGTACGCAGGGATGGCGCGCCTCGGCTAAACCTGGAACTTCTTTATGTCGCGAACCACCCGGAAAAGCAAAGCTATAGGGTGCAAATCCCATTTTTTGTTTAAACACATCAAAAGCATAATTCACTTCTTTGTCTAAGGTGTCCTGTGGCACCCCTTTTTTAAGCGCTGCATGCGACCATGAATGGTTGGCAATTTCATGGCCGTCTTTATGCATCTCACGCAGCAACTCCCATGACATGCGATTACCCCACTCTTTCGGCGGTTTATTATCTTTTGTCTGACCAACCACGATGAAAAACGTTCCCTTAAAACCATACGGTTTCATCATCTTTACATGCTCAGCACCCTGGTGACGAAAACCATCATCATAGGTCAATGATAAAGCAGCCGATCGTGCACCGTAATATTCAGCAATCTCTAATTGTGCCGCAGGCAAAGCTGCAGTTAGCAACAGTATAGCGAGGAGTGTTATTGTACGCATGAACATGTCCTTTTTGTAAGTGTCAGCGAGCCATCCTATCACTTGCAGTTTGGCGTCCATGTGCAGAATGCGTTTATTTATGTCATATTTGAGCATTCCAGATACCTACTTCCCGCTGTCCTCGCGCAGTTACATGCATCAAGTGGATGATACGAGACACCAGTATGTATGCCTCTTTCACATGGTGGAACAGGGTCGTCAACCCGCCTTTTCCCTCATAGATCCCAAGGCCTATGGCTTCAGTTATGTTCTTTCTGGATCTGCTCAACTTATTCTTCATGACGGTCGCGAGATCGCATTACATCCTGGATCTTTTTTTCAATTACATCCGGAAATCACTCAGGCACTGTATGTTGACAATAATAGCGATTGGCGCGAATGCAGTTTAAGTATTTATCGCGACAGTTATCAGAGACTGCTCGCTATTCATAGCGTTCGCCTATTAAGCGACGTTTTCCAAATTGGCATTCAACCAGAAATAATTAGCGCCTATAAAGATTGCCATGATTTATTTGGTCGCGAAGAAGCGGTTAATACCAACCAGGCTGTCCATGCTGTTTTACATTGCCTACGTCTTATTTACCAAGCAATTGATCACCTGCGCAACAAAGATGACTTTTTAACGCAAGCTAAGTACATACTCACTAACGAAATGTCATCGCGGAAAAGCCTACAGGCCATAGCCAGTGAAATGGACATGAACTATCACGCATTTCGTCGCCGCTTCAAAGATCTCTGTGATGTTTCCCCTGGTGATTGGCAAATTCAACAACGTATCCGGCGTGCACAAACACTCATAACAGAAATGTCTATCGAAGACGTGGCTGAGGAACTCGGTTACGCAGATCGCTTTATCTTTTCACGACAATTTAAAAAAGTGACTGGACTCTCACCAAAAGATTACAGGAAGCTCATGGTGACGACTCAAGAACAGCATTAGGCATTTGTACCGGACCCTGCCAACTCAAATATTTCTTGATCTTTGAACTCATCTTTTTCTTCTTTATTGACGCACTCCAAAGCTTTGCTGGCATCACTGCACCCATCGCATCACATTGTGAATTATTAACTCTGTCAAAAAACACTAGGTGGTGAATTTCCTTATCGACTGGAATTTTAATTTCACCCCTGTTCTTCCATATATATTCATGCAATTCCTTTTCTTTCATTCCGCGTGGCAATAATACACAGAGCTCCCGACGTTTATTTTTAGGATTCTCATAAACCGTTTGTCGAATTTTTCCAAGCTTGGAATAATCAAACATTTCCTTTTTAACGGTCACCATTGGTACCACACTATGCTCATCACTAATATAATCATATTCTCTACCAAAATCACTGTTATGGTAACCTAATCGATCGATAAACCCGCCAAAATAGCAAGGCCCTTTCTTAATAGTCAAGGGAACCCTTACTTTTTTAAGTGCTACGTTTACATCCTTCACACGAACAAGATAAACATTCGCACATTTATTTCCCAACTCTCTGTAGGATTTATCTATTGTATCCTGCAAGCCAGCAAAGGTTGACGCCTCTTTATCGCCGATTGCATAAACCAATTGACCATCTGACATTCTTACGTCGATAACCAGTCCTACTGAATAATCACCACCCTCCCTGTAAACTTTATATACGTCGGCGGAATAGAGCGGGAAATAGTGGAACACTAAAAACGCGAATAGAACAATTCGAGTGGTCAATAGTATCATTACCTCAGTGTATACAGTATTTGTACGCAACAAGACAAAAGGCACCATTGTGCCGGGAACAAAATTGTTGTAGATTTAATCCATGAGCGACAAACCAAATATCATCCTACTTTTTGTGGACCAAATGCGCGGCGACGCCTTCGGTGCCGATGGCAATCAATACGTACAAACGCCGAACTTAGATTACTTAGCTTCGCGTGGCACGCGTTTTAAACATGCCTACACGGCTTCGCCGTCATGCATTCCCGCTCGTTCAACCTTGATGACCGGCCTCAATCAATGGCATGCTGGCGTGCTTGGCATGGGCCTTGGCCAAGGTCCGATGCCCAACGACTTCCCGCATACACTCGCTGGCACCTTTACTGAAAACGGTTATCGCACCCATCTTGTTGGTAAAGGCCACTTCCACCCGCAACGCTCATTAATGGGATTTCAAACAACAGAACTTGATGAATCAGGTCGCATGGAAAGCAGCGAACACCGCCAATGGTTTTATGCCAATGCCCCCGATACCGTCTCGCCAGACGATCATGGTGTCGGTTTTAATTCATGGCATGCACGTCCATGGCACACCCAAGAGCATTTACATCCGACAGCCTGGACTATGTCGCGAGCACTTTCCTTTATTGAAGAGCACGACAAGGAACAGCCGTTCTTCTTAAATATATCATTTGCCAGACCTCACTCGCCTTACGTACCGCCACAATATTATTTCGATAAATATTATAACAAAGAAACACCTAAACCATATATTGGCGAATGGTCAGCAATGCATGATGACCCCTTTCAGGCTCAAAAACCCGATGCCTGGCGTGGCAAAATGTCCGATGAACATATTCACAACGCTCGTGCTGGGTATTTTGGCAGTATTAATTTTATCGACAGTCAAATAGGTCGCTTAATTAACCATATTAGTAAATCTGGCGTGGCAAAAAACACCTGGATATTATTCAGCTCAGATCACGGTGACATGCAAGGTGACCACAACCTATGGCGTAAAACCTATGCCTATGAAGGCAGTGCGCGCATTCCATTTATTGTCTGCCCACCACTTCGAGGTGATAGGCCACAACGAAGCGTTGCTGATGAAGTTGTCGAATTACGTGATGTCATGCCGACTTTATTAGACGCAGCTGGTTTACAGGGACCTGATTACATGGACGGCAAATCGCTGCTTCCTTTATCAGAAGCTGCTGACGATTCTTTCCGCACTTATATTCATGGTGAGCACTGTCAGTGTTACCATGAAGACCAAGAAATGCAGTACGTCACCGATGGTAAACGTAAATTCGTATGGCTACCGCGTATTGGTGTTGAACAATTTTTTGATTTGGAAAACGACCCCGGTGAATGCACTGATTTAATAAATGACAGCAGCATAACAGATGAGGTGCAAACATGGCGTCAGTATCTAATCGACGAATTAGCCGCACGTGATTGCGGCTGGGTCAAAGATGGTCAACTCCATTTTCCAGGCGAGGCCCTCACCTCACCCTATTTAAGCAAGCGCTATACCGGTGACTAAACCTATCATTTATTATGTTATGGATCCCATGTGCTCCTGGTGCTGGGGTTTTCGCGAGACAGCAATTGCATTTCAACAAAAATTATCCGACTCAGTGGCATGGACTTATGTCATGGGTGGTCTTGCATCTGATTCCGATCAAGTCATGGCCAAAGAAATGCAAGAATATATACAAGGTCACTGGCACGCGGTTGCAAAACGTACGGGCGCTACATTTAACTTTGATTTTTGGTCAAATAATCAAGCAAGGCGCAGCACTTATCCAGCCTGTCGCGCAGTCATCGCTGCAGGCCAGCAAGGCGATCACAAAGCCACAATGATTCAGGCCATTCAAGAAGCGTATTACCTCAAGGCCAAAAATCCCTCAGATACAGAAACACTTGTTCAATGTGCTGAATCAATTGGCATTAATAAGGAACAATTTGCGCAAGATATGCAATCGCAAACGATTGAAGCTCTTTTTAAACACGACCTAGCACAATGCCAACAATGGGGCATTGGCGGTTTTCCAAGTTTAATTTTTAGGCGTGGAGATGATGTACAGATGATCTCAAATGGATTCACTGAACTTAATCACCTCGTTCAACGGTGGGACGAACTCAGCAATTAAAAATGATAACCAAGCAACATACCAAAGCTTGCGCCACCGACCTCTACATCTTCATTAAATAATTCAGCTTCAGCACCCGATACTCGAAAATCCATACCAATATTAAAGTGTGGAGTCACTGTCCAATAAACACCGCCTCCGAGCCAAATACCAACACCGGTGTCATCATCCAAGACTGCATTAAATCCGTTGCGACTTATCTGCTCAGCATGAATAAATGCCAAGCCACCACCAACAAATGGACGTACACTGGAATTTTCAAATTCCCAAATTTTACGGATGCCGATACCTAGTTCCCTGGTCGTTCCCTCAAGATCATTGGAACCAACTTCTTCTTCAGCACTACTACTCAAACTATCAATAGCGATACTGATCGGCCACGACTTACGACGAAAATCTAAGAATACGCCAAAGGCCCCATGGTCTTCAATTGGATCCCAATCATCCTCATCTAATGCTTTTGCACCGAGTAGAAAATTCACATTACCAGTCCAAGGGTTATCTGCGGCTTCTGCAAACGATAGCGTATAAATAATTATTATAAAAAGAGATAAAAAGCGCATTTATATGAACTCCTGCATTGTTGGCCGGAATTCTATAATTGACGATCAGTCAAGTCAAACTGCATATGTGACGCATTATTATGCAGTTTATTTGCCAAACACTTACAATAATTGCCAAACTTTTACCTAGAACAGTCAATTGCTCTCCGTTACAATTTGCTCAATGAATAAGCGCACCAAAGTAATACTTTTATGCATTGCTCTATTAGTTTGTCTCGTCGTCATTCTACCGTTTTTGTGTTGGGCCAAACCGTGGTCTTACAACGGCTATTACACACAACCGTGGGTCTTAGACACTATGAATCCATTCGATGATCAGAATAAATACATGCAAATAGACAACGATAAATATTTTATTTATTTAGTCTCAAACAACTCGACACGTCTATACAACCGCGGCACTATTCATAATAAGCAAAAGCAATCGATGACCTGGACAGATGAACACGGGCGAACATCAACAGTAAAATTCATTGCCTATTCCTACAAACACAGCCAAGGCATTTCCAAAATCTATAACCCATTCAAGCTCTATCTGATTAAATGGTATGAATTGAACAAAAACAACCCATAAGTCATATTGGCAATCGTACATCAATTGATACACTCTGGCCATGCGTGGTCACTTCTACAATCCCGAACAACGCTTTAATATTCGCCTTATTGGTGCAGTAAATTTATTTTTATTTCCACCTGGGCTTCAAGCGCCAACTACTGCGAACAAACTTTGGGCATTAGGAGCTATTACGAATTTCGACATGTCTTATCGCCTCGGCTCTTGCCGCGGCAAATGGATTAAACGCCCGCGTAACAGCTTACACCTGTATGCGCCAGGCTGTCGCTATCAAACCGATAATCCAATCCACGACGGGGAACTAACCAGCTCCTGGCTTACTTTCGAGGCTGACAAAGACATCCCACTGCTTGAAAAATGCAATGAACAACACTTTGCCCAATTCTTAGATCCTGAACATCGCGTCATTAATCTGGTCAATCAATGCGCAGATGCCTGCGAACAACACAAAGATAGCGGTTATTTTGTTGCTCATTCTGTGCTCTTGCAGATAATAGACCGACTTATGCGAGCGGTTCCCAATGAAGATGGAACGTATGCTATTAATAAACGACTGCGCAAACCAAAAACCGATCAACTCGTCAGCAAAGTACATCAATATATCATTGATCACATGGATGAAGTAATTCGCTTGGAAGATATCGCCGCCTTCTGTCACATATCAGTCTCTTCATTATCACACCGCTACCGTGAATTAACCGGGAAGTCACCGCTTCAAACACAAACCTTTGCACGCATGGATCGTGCGAAGCAAATGCTTCTCGTCGGAGAATCAGCCAGCGACATAGCCGAGCAACTTGGTTACTCAGACGTCTACCACTTCTCCAAGGCGTTTAAAAAACACGTCGGCTGTCCCCCGCGAAAGTTTATTCAGCAGAATCGCTGATTGCCAGATCGTACAAATATTCTGCACATGTGTCCATTGCTGCAAAAATGAATCTGTTAGAATAGCCGC
Source organism: Planctomycetota bacterium (assembly GCA_028280785.1). Lineage (GTDB taxonomy): Bacteria > Planctomycetota > UBA11346 > UBA11346 > UBA11346 > JANQLF01. The sequence goes on along the minus strand of JANQLF010000314.1, from coordinate 2,888 downwards.
TTCCACCATTTCATGAACGGGAGCCATTCATGTTCATTTCTCAGGAACAAATCGATACCTACATACAAACAGGTAGCGTTGTTGTTGATAAACTTATTCCGACAGACGTTATTGATGCCGCCTCACAAGGCATGGATCAACTATACGCCGAAAGCGATAATCCGACCGGGATCAAACAATATGTTGACCAAACTGAGATTACACAGCTCTTACAAAACCCTGGATTTGAAAATGCAGCCAAAGAGATCTTAGGCTGTGAATCCGTGCATTTATTGGCCTCAGCCACACTCCATACTAATCCAGATCAAGAAACTGATGAATGGTCGTTTGACCCTGATTCCCAACATGTCGATATTCAATATACCGCCAATGATTGGCTTGAAACACCGCGCCGCATCATCATTACGTTTATGGTTTTCCTTGATGACGTTACCCCTGATCGCGCACCTACCGTCGTTCGACCCGGCAGTCATCTCCAAATTGCCAAGCATAATGGTGACGAAGCCTATCAAGAACGACCCGTGTTTTACAAAGATCTCCCTGATTTAGGTTATGCCGATCTTGCCCCAGTCTGTGGCAAAAAAGGCCAGGTAGCCGTAAGCACGACCGCTTTGGTTCATGCGGGCAGCAAAAATGTCACTGATAAACCACGCAAAGTTTTATTCGTCGTTTATTCATCGACCGACGTTAATCCGGCTTTCAATATAAACATAATAGACCAGAGACTCGCATGGCTTAAATCAATGCATGAACAATTCGCTGATAATCGCAAACATCTTGTTGAATCAGCTATTGAACAAACCGAAGCTTTAATTGAAGCGCAGGCCGCCACGTCTTAATTAGACGGCAGCTAATCGACTCTTGGCAGCCTCAAAGCATTCCAAAGCAATTTGCGAATACAAAATTGATTGCTGCCAACGGTCACCCTCTTCAACGGTGTTACCATCGGCATCAGTGATCGTGCGTGCATAATATATCTCAGGCGCTAATAATTCAGGGTTAAAGCTGATAAAGTCACCAGGTTGCGCAGTTTTTAAAAAGCCTTCACAGCTGCGCGTCCACATTTCCCTGAAGTGATCGACGTATTCGCGACCAGTACCATCACCAATGTCGACTTGAATATTGCCGGGGTTGCCAATGCGCCCGTGGAAAAAACGCACACGGTCAAATATCGGTGCCATAAAATCCATTTTCATATCGATGCCACCGTACACCATTTCTAAACCAGTATACCAATGTGAAAAATCGGCATTAAATCGTACATCAGGAATTTGCTCGGTAATCCAAACACTGCGCCAAATATCTTGAGTGATTGTCGCCCGATGGGTTTCGATATAAATTCCAATATTATGTTTTTCAGACGCCTTGCAGATATCTTCAACCAAAGCTAAGACTTTATCATTGTCTTCTAAGCCCCAACCAACGTGCAACGTTGACGCTTCATAACCTTCATCAACCCAACGCTGCGCCTGCTCGTCAATTTCTCCAACTTCATTAATGCGACCGCCAGCAGTACAACCGAGCCCGACTTCTTTGCACAAAGCAATGTCGCCACCTTGCAGCCCTTTAAATCCAGCATCTTTTATGGCCTGGTATAATTCCTTACCCTCACCGGTTGGAGCGCTCGGACCAGCAAGGCTACCCATGTTGAGATCGGTACGTAAATACGGTTCGGCCTGAGTGCCATCATTGGTGTTTGGGACCATTGGAAATTTCCTTAAGTGAAGTTTGCGCAGATTAGCGCTGGTCCTTGCTCTGCCTAGACCGCAACAGCACTATGGAATATCTAATTCCCACTGTGGACGGCTCGTAAATACGTTGGCACCCCAAGAAACATTAAATACACGCTGGATATCTTCTGCTTCGCTAACGCTGTCCCAATCATGATGATGGAAACATCGCAGAATCGGCATCTGCGATCCAGGGAAAGGACGGCCACCAATCTTCGCAGGATAAGATGCGGTCCCATTACCAAATTGGCGTTGCCAACGCTTCCACGTTGCCCAAGTCACTCCTGAATGCATCGGACAATCGGCTTGACTCATCTCATAGAGATAGCTTGAGCCTTCCTCGAATGGCGTCTGACTAAGAGCCCATCCCGCATTCCACGCAGCCGGTCTACCCATATTTGGATCTGCGCCCTCGCTATGGTCATGAGGGCAACGATAAATTCTGAAATCACCTTCTAAGTCCCGGCCACCCTTATTGGCATCGCTGAGCCACAGCAACTTGCCCGGAAACTTATCCGATCCTCCGTTACTCAACTGCCAATTGGTCAAAGCCGAGGCAATTTGCTTCAAATTATGGCGACAAGCCGTGTCTTGAGCTGTTGTATCGCCTACAAATAGGACTCCGATCAACATTGCCGACAAGGCAGCGATGATTGCCAATACAATAAGGACTTCGATAAGGGTAAAGCCTTGGTAGCGCATAGCTTCATGATCCAAGACGCGAGCAAGAGCAAGTCGTTTCTGGGCAATAATTTGCCCAATTGCCAACTACTTGACCGACACCTTGGGCGCACTATTGTTCCCGCCCTGCATAAGCGCTGGTAGCTCAATTGGATAGAGCACCTGACTACGGATCAGGAGGTTGAGGGTTCGAATCCTTCCTGGCGCGCCAACAAACGCCCGCATTGAGGTTAAACTTAATGCGGGCGTTTTCTTTTACGAACGCTTAACCCTCAACCTCCTACGGAGGTCAGCCTACGCAGAGCTCCGGCTGGCTGCGCGGGCCGCAGAGCACGCAGGTGCTCTGCTAAATTCGCTCTAAGCGAATTTACCTGCTCGCGGTTCGAATCCAACTGCTTTGACTCGGCTGTGTTATCGTTACGGGAACCTCGGCTGACGCCTGGTTCCCTGCATATCGACGGTCGCAGGTAAATCGTT
>JANQLF010000269.1 GCA_028280785.1 Planctomycetota bacterium | reverse complement strand
CCTTCATGGCGAATGCCATGGCCATGTTGCATGCCTTTATAGGATTTACGCTCAGTCTCGAGGTGATTGGTAAAACCGTGATCGGGCTCACCTTGGCACAAGATTTCCTTATTATTGATGCAAATACGCGCGTAATTATCACAGGCAAAATTAACAAAACCCTCAGTTGCCTTATTGCAATAGATGTAGCTACTGAGTGTAATTTCTTTATTCGGAATAGCTAAGTTACATACTGGCCAATACAGACCAGCAATGCCATTATACGACTCGTAGTGTTCATAGCGTCGAATACGCTGTGGTCGAATAACCTGAGTATCCATAAATGGAATTGGTCGATTGCTGAGTCCTTTAAAGGGACGATCACTGACGCTACTACAGCGTTGCCAATCGCTATCATCAAAATTTGCTTTGGTCCACGCATCTAGTTTGCTGGCTTCAATATATTCATTAAATTGTAAGGCAAAAAATTTACGCGGTGCCTGTAATTGAAATTGTGGCGCAATGCGGGCACGCCAGGATTTGTCGGCGCGCACACGTTTCGTTTTTCCATTGATAGAATAAGTGAGTTCAAGGTATAAGGCACCAGGGGCCAGGGCACAGCCATGTTGTGCTAATCCGGTTTGCACACATTGAATGGCAAAGCAATGTTGCCCAGGTTTTAATTTGAGAATTTTATTATCGAGCACATCGGCATAAGGATTGGGTTTTTCAAAACGTGCGGCGCCATCTTTAATCCACTTATTGTTAATCCACAAGCGATAATGTTCATTACTGCAGATGCGTACCTGGATGTCTTTAGCTGCTTTGGGAATGTCGAGTAATTTACGAAATTGCACATAAACGTTCTTAGCCCGTTCGTATCCAGCTAACCAAATCCAATGTGAAGCAGTCATGATTGCAGCTCATTGTTCAATGAATGAGGACGGCGCAAGATTTTGGCTCCAATATACAGGCAGACTGAACACGACATAGGACGTATCACCTCCCCATTGGGATAAATCACTCACCAAACGAGCCTAGGCAAATGAAAGGACCCTGGCAAAATGAGTGCATGGCAGCCGTTCATATGATTCCTGATTTGGCAAGTGCAGTAGCAACGGGTGACATTGTTTATGACAATGCGTTTCTTCAATCTGGTGCGATATTTATTCCGCTTTATGTGGCGAATGGTTATATTGGCGGGTCCTTCGATGAGTTTGGATTTCATAGCCGCTCTAACTTTGATACGGACAATGGTCGAACCCATCTAGCTTGCGTTAACCATTATAGCAAACGCTTGGATAATAATGGTGGGCATATTTTGCGCTCATTGTTTCATGCGACAGCACGCTATGCAGACGATGAACCACTGGGATTGGCATTTGCTCAGCATTATAAGCAACGGCTCGATTTGTGGCAGGGACAATTACAGACGCAGTGGACCGAGCGCGAATCGCATTTTCATACGACGGCATTTGCTTCGTTTGCCTGTCCACAGCTCTGGCAGTGGCAGGGGAGTGCAGAATTAGCAGAGCAAAGTCATGCATTAAAAATAGATATTGCGCTTGATGTGCGGTCTGCCGAAAATAATGCACGTCGTCCAAGCTCAAAAATGGAAGTTCTCGAAACTACTATCACAGGGCTCGAAGATAATTGCCTGTGTGTGACCAGTAAGACTGATTGTCAAACGACAACGTGGTATCTGTATACCGAAGGTTTTGAGCGTAAAACAGATAGAGACGCTATCCAACTCATACAAAATGACCGCCATGCATTAATGCGCGTTTTAATTATAGATGAGCACCTTGATGAGCAGATTGCTGCTAATCCAGCACAGTATGTAGCGCAGTGCGATGCACATAATGATCATCTCGAAGCGATGCAAGAATTTTGGTCAACGACGGGAAATATCTTATTACCGGAAGGTGGCCCTGAAGCCGGACTGTGGTGGCGTTTAAAATATTTTACCGCTGCTGGTTTATCTCCTGTACCGTCACACATTCAGGTGACAACCGGATTAAATGCGAACATATGGGCTCACGGATTTCCTCAGGATCAATGGTATGCCATGATGCCATTGCCGCGTTTGGGCATGTTTGATCGCAGCGCAGCGCAAATGCCGTATTACAATGATGTGGATGGACTGCGTACGTATACACGGCGCTTAGCAAAACGTGAGGGTATTTTTATACCATGGGAAGCACCATTTGAAAATTTAGCCGACTTTGAAAAAGAACAGATCACTAATTTAAATACCTATCAATTTCATAACAGTGCTTATGTCGTTGCCATGTTATGGGAGTCGTATTTAGTTCACGGTGACGTTTCGCGCATAGAGCCATATTTTGATTTAATTGAAGGGATTGCTGAATTCTATATTAACAATTCAACGATCGAAGGTGATAAGCCAGCAATTTTTGAGAATAATGATATTGATCTACGCAGTCAGGATGAACATACCGTTGCTGGTGCGGTGACAATAAATCCGATCTGTTCCGTGTGGTCTTCGACTTATGCGCTTGGTGTTTATATAGAGCTTTGTGAATTATTAGATAAAAGCGATGCTACATTTAAGAAAATAGCGCAAGCATTGTTAGACCGTGGCTATGATATGGATTCCTTACTGCGCGAGGATGGAACATTAAAAACCAGTGCATCAGATCCGCGTCCATCAGGTCAGCAAAAGCACCCACCGCAATTAAATCCCATTACCTATGTGCCAATGGCGAAGTGGATGGATTGGGAACCAGTACAAACCTCGTGGCGCGAGCGTTATGGCTTATGTGAGAATACCCATGCCCCAATCTCCTATGGTTGGACATTTGGCCAATATACTTTGGCCTCAGCGCGCATGGGTGATGGGCAGGCGGTTCAAGATGATTTATCTTTAGTGCAACCAGCGCGTTTCGCCGATCCGCATTGGATTCAATTTTATGAATCATCCTGTCGCAATGGATGGAGTCATAAAAAGCCCTATTACTTTACCGTAATGGGTTTGTATTTAGCAGCACTTAACGACTGTGTGGTTCAAGATTGTCGCGGCTTTATTGATATATTCCCAGCTCTATTGCCACGTTGGAATGACAAAGATATTTATTTTGAAAATATGCATATGTGTGATGGTCTCATAATAAGTGGCAAATTGATTAATGAAGATTGCAAAATCTCTATCATCTGCAGGCACCATCAAAATATTAAGTTGCGAATTGGACAGGCAGGAACTTATGTTGCTGTTTTAGGCCCAAATGAAAAGGTAGAGTTTGCTGGTGGCGAAATTATCGAGCTCGAATCGCAGGCCAATATGATTGGCATCGTTAGTGGCAGCTAGCTTGCTCGGTAGGTGTAGTTTCACCTTTGACTGATTTTTTATACAAATATTTTTTCAAATCAGTGATAGCAAAATAAACTAATAATAAGGTTAAAAGAATGGCACAAGCGTCCATCCACCAAGCGCTATGCTCATGGAGATGAATATGTTCACTGTGGTAGGACATAGCGAAGCAATAATCAAAAGCCACGCCAAAACCAATACTGCCGATAATGACGACCGCTAAATAAATAACGGTTATTTTTTTGCCGAAGGCTTTGATGATAGCGCCGACTGTCGCGATATTGGTGGCTGGTCCAGCCATAAGGAATACCAGCGCTGCGCCTGTTGGTAAACCGGCGGCGATTAATGATGCTGCAATGGGAACACTAGCAGTTGCACACACATAGAGTGGCAAGGAGATAATTAACATTAAAAACATCGCAGTGATGCCGCTAGCCCAGGCATAATCCTGTAAACTACCGGGATCAATAAAACTACTGAGTAGTGCTGATAATAAGACACCAACAACTAACCATAACCAAATCATGCGCAGTAATTCTTCAATAGCAAAATGCGCACCTTTAAAAAATACAGATTCTTTTTTTGTTATTGTGTTTTCTACAGTTGTTTCTGTGCCGCAGCATGATTTTGGTGCCTCGACTTCTTCTTGCGGTCCACAACAGGACTTAACTGGCTCGGGTTCAGGTTGTGGCCCACAGCATGATGTAACTGGCTCAGGTTCCTTATCGCAGCACGATTTTGGTGCATCTGCTTGTTGTTTTAAGGCTTCGTTGGCAAACATATTTACTAATTGGCCACCAATAACGCCCATAATAAAGGCGCTGATCACTTTAAAGATAGCGAAGGGCCAACCCAAAAAACCTGCAGCGACGCTAATACTATCGACACCAGTCTGTGGGGTGCTGATTAAAAAGCTGACCGAAGCGCCGTCGGAAGCGCCATCTTTTTTAAGTCCAATGCCCGTGGGAATAACACTGCACGAACAGAGTGGCATGGGCACACCGATAAATGATGCCTTGATGGTTGCCCACCAGGTTGAACCACCGAGGTGTTTTTTGACGAAATCTTTAGGAATCAAAACGTGCAGTACTGCAGCAATGAATGCACCAAGTAAAAGCCACGCTGCGAGTTCTCGCATAATATCCCAAAGGTTTTCTAAAAATATCATAATCGTATTGAATAGTCCTAATCTTCTTCTTCAGGTTCAGGGGCAGTATACGTGGGATCATGTTCGATATAGGAATTACGCGGATCATTATAAACCGGATGGCGATACATCAGGAACAACATAGTTATTGATTGGAGTAGCAAGAGTATGCTGGCGACCCATAGGTAGGCTTGATAATCATTGATGAAGGTATCGGGGCTCAGGCTGATTAATGGATAAAAAACAGCGCTAGACAATTGCAATAAAAATATGGCAATGTCATTATAAAATAATCCACTTAATAAACATAAGGCGCTAATACTAATAATGATGAGTGGTGCTTGGCTGATAAAAATACACAGCATACATCGCGTGCGGGACAGTGAGTAGCCACGCACCCACGTAACAAATGCATAATTAGCCAAGAGATAGGCTAACATTAATACCCAATCTAGAAAAGGAATGCTGGCCGCATAATAACTAAGCAGACACACTAAGATGTGCCACAGCCACCACCATTCAGCGCGCAGGAACATTGGGTTTCTCCTGCGGGTAAACAGCGATTTTTTGCAGTCGTTTATCGTCGCATAAAAAATCTGGTAGAATATAATTACTGTCTGGACAGAGATCGATGCCCACGCGTTTATAGGCGGCCCAGCACAATTTAGCACATGTCCATAGACGTGAGTCATGTTTCCGTGCCGACATGTCGAAAATAGAACCAGAGCGTTGGCGTACAAAGTTACATATCTGTTGACGTTGAATGTCGCTTAAGGACGCACGAAAAACCACTACGCGGTCGTAGAAATCTTTGAAGTCGTAGGTCTTGCCTTCAAACATGCCTTCACTGAGGTTTTGCTGTGAGCAATTTCCTTCTCCCAAATAGATGGAGCAATGTGTCCAATAGCCATAGGTGCCATTTGCGTGATGTCCAAAAATCAAATCGCCAGGTAGGAGATTTTTGTCAGTAAATCCCGTGTTTGTACGCTTGAGTGTCGGCTGATCCTTGAAGAGATTACAGTGGAGGAAGTGTCTGATGAAGGAGGTGTCTTGTTGTAAGTAACCATCACTTGGCTTATAGGCCATGATCCAGATACCGATGCACGCGAGCAGAAACAGGGGTAAGGCGATGAGGCAGACTTCAGTATGCTTATTCATGATTGTCGTAGCCTCATTCTTAAGCAAACTAAGCTAATGCACGTGTATTTTCGTATTTGCTTGATGTTTTTGCTGCTGGTGTGCACCGTGGTACAAGTCTATGCTGAAAACAGTGAAGCCTTGGCTGCCTATTATAAAAAAGTGTTGAGTACAAGCCCAGAGCTGACTCGCTATGTAAAACAGGCATCAGAGGATCCGATGGGATTTAAAAAAACGGTCCGAACAGATTTGATTAAAAAGTTTAAAATACCTGAAGAACAATTAACAGATGATCTGTTGTTGCGCTATGTTAATTGTGAAACGGTAAGTATGCATTTTATGCGTACGGGAACTGTGGGTATTAAAAAAGAGAAACTTAAAGCGTTGTGTTTAGACAAGCGTTTGATTATCGATTTCCGTATTATACCGACCATGATTCTTGCGTTTGAAGATAAAACAACGCATCATTTAGCTGCGCAAGTGATTGCTCAACGTAATGTTGGATTACGTGTATTCTCACAAGTGAAACATAAACAATTCCATAATATAGCCGCAGCTTATCTCAGTTTAGTGTATCGATCCTTTCTTTTTCAGAGTGATGATAGCGTACGCAGTCGCTATTTGGATTATTTTAAAGACTGGTTGATTGTTTTAAAATTTCAGACAACTGAATCCCGTTATCATTTCGAAAGTATTGACCTTGCGGTTAAACTTGTTGCCGAGATCAAAGATCAGACTCAGCGCCAGCAGCGTATTCGTGAGTTGGCTGCTATCGTCCTAGCAAGTAAGCAGAAAGAATGGCAGCGACGTTTTGCCCAAGCCTGCATACAATCTAAACTTGATGGGTTCTTAGAAGTGCAAGCCGAAGGTGATCCTAAATAGCTATTATTATAGAACTTAGATAAGAGTCACGGTGAATAGCACTTTTGCCTATCTGATGTCTCGCTGGGCATTTTTTATGTTATATTTTCAGTTGCATGCAAATAATATGCAAGAAGTACGTGCACAGTGCTGGAGGATAACAATGAGATTTGCCGTTTTATGTGTGTTAGTCCTTTTGAGCTTCTCGTCTTTATCAGCGGCCGAGCGACAGCATCCGTATTTGTTTTTTAGTAAAAAAGATATCCCAGCTATTAAAGCAAAACTTAAAGATCCATTTTTAAGCTCGCATTTTTCACGAGTGTGCCAACGGGCAATGGATTATGATTTAAATGGTAAAAAAGTTCTGTGTGCCGGTATCGCATTTCATTTAACTGGTGAAAAACGCTATGCCGAACAGGGTATTAAAGATATGCATGCGGTTTTAAAGCGCGGTCCTTGGTTTCAAAAAGGTGCGGCTGTTAATCATTGTAGCTTAGCTACGGCTAAAAAGACATTGCCGATAGCCTATGGCTATGATTTATTTTATAACGTGATGTCTGAATCTGATCGTAAAACCTTTGAACGTGAAATAGGTCGGAATGTTTTTAAACCATTTTTAGAGGCGCATGCCAATCATAACGAAGCAGGTCGATTTTTTACTGACAGCAAGGGTAATAAAACCTATTGGACGCAGTGTTATTTTAATTGGAATCAATGGATTAATGGTGACATCGGTTTGATGGGTTTAGCGATGTATGACCATCATCCTGACGCGAAGAAAGTTGTTGAGGCAGCACGTGCATCCCTGCGCTATACTCATCCTGAGTTTAATCAGGGTGCTAGCGAATCTGGCGGCTGGGATGAGGGTGTGATGTATTGGGGTGGCAGCATGAAGCACAGCATACATTTTTACGCTGCGCTTGAGAATGTTTTAGGCACTGATGATGGATTCTTTGATTTACCCGGTGTGAAAATGACCACGCAATATGGTTTGGATTTTACAGGTCCCGATGGCAAATGGGTGCCGTTTGCAGACTGTAATAATCGCGCTGTCATTGATCCACCGAGTGAATTTTATTATTTATCCAAAAAATATAAGCGTGAACTGGATATGGCTTATCCAGAATGCTATATCGATAAGCATCACCCAATGCCTTTTGCTATACTGTGGCGCCCGCCTGGTAAAAAGGTTTCCTTGCCGCCGAAACGAAAAGTAGCTTGGTATAAAGATATTCATTGGGCTTATTTAACCAACGGACCAACTCAGTTGGCATTTAAAGGAGGAGATTTAACGGCTAATCATGGACAAAATGATGCCAACTCGCTCATTGTTTACGTTGGTGATGAATTAATGCTGCATGATCCGGGCTATGGTCCTAAAGATACGAAAAGTCACAATACCTTGATTTTAAATAATAGTGGTCAGAGCAAGCGCAGTAATGGCACTAATCGTTACTATGGTGGTTATAGCGATTCCGTTGCTGAAATTGAAATGTGCAATGAAGTCGAGGGCGGCCATGTCTATTTAGTTTCTAATGCAACCGATTGCTATACTGGACTGAAGACATTTCGTCGACACGTGATTTTAACGAAAGAAGGCATTGTTGTGGTCTTTGATGAAATTGTGGCTAGCACCCCATCGTCTATGAAATTGCAATGGATTCCTGAGCGCTCACAGCAAAGCAATGAGAACGGAGCGTTATTTTCTGGTCAAAAGCATGCATTAATGATTGCGGCTGACGCTGATCAATCTGTCGACATCAACGGCTCGGGTAAAATGCTGAGCATTGCTAGTAGTGGGAAAATTCCCAGCTTACGTGCAGTAACGGTCATGGTGCCTGATTATAAGAAGGCGGTCAAAATCGATGCGTCTTACAGCGGCAGCAAAGTTGATATCAGTTTTTTGAATAAATCCTTCACCTTTAAGATGACCAAGGCTGGTTATCAGTACGATGCCAAAGCTAAAGCCGTAGCGAAGAAATCCAAGAAAAGCACTAAGGAACGGACCAAAAGAAAACGCGGCTCCGTGGCCGCTAAACCGAAAAAAGAGAGTTCCACCTCAGTTGATGTAGAAACACTCGCTACGTGGTCAGCTCGCTTGCGCACCTCGCTAGAAGCCCAGCTGGCCAAGAAGAAGAAACCGTATTTTCAATTTATGAATAAAGAATATCAGGTGAAAAGTTTGAGTACTTCCGGGACTATTCAGATGGTTGCTGGATCACAGGATATCGCTTATCCATTTTCGCGCCTGAAGCCGAAGGATCAAAGCTCATTAGCCCAAGGCCTGATGGAAGTTGGTGGTGAAGAAGAACGTCTGTTGGCTGTATTCTTTATGAAAGCCAATAAGCAATCGAGTGCAGCACAGAAAATAGAGACGAAGTTGTCTAAGGCGTCTCGTGACGAATTAGCTGCTATATTTAAGTAGGTTTTGATAAGAGGGGTTATTCCCCTGTCCGCTGATGATTTTGAGCGGTTTCTAATGAGGGGTTGCTCCCCCGTGGCCGTTGTCGTTTCAGCGGCGTGTTATGTCGTGCTGCAAGGCAGCTTATGCGCAGACGCTATTCAATTGCTCGCGAAAGGTCTGCTGATAACTAGCCAACTCAGATAAAGTTAATAAATAACTTTCATCCATTAATTTAGCTAATTGATATTGCGCTTCTGGATTTTGCTTATCGCTGTAGTGAATATGGTCTTCACTTATGCCGTGCAAGAAATCCGCGCTACTTAATCCCCATTGATCATCAATTTCAGGGAGTCGCACAGTGCAACTACCTTGATCAAAGACCATATGAAGAAAGGGTTGAGGAAAGAGGTGCTCTTCGCGTAACAAACGAATCGATTTATAATCCTGATCCAAATATTGTTCTAGATCGAATGGAAATTTACGAATGCCGCTTGCCGTGCTAATAACACGTAGTTGGAGATCCCGTGTACGTTGGCAGTGTTCGAGCAATGCTGGAATACCACCGCAGTGATAGAAGCCGGCAATAACGAAGTAAAGGCTCTTAGCGAGCCTAATGTCATTCATTAATTGCTGTTCTATGGGATTGGCTGGGCTAACACATCCGGGCATAAAGGCTTTGAACTCCTTGAGTTAATGTTCCTTGTGTCCCTAAGGATGTAGCGGAGACTATCAACTGTTAACAAAGAATCAAATATTGATTTTTAATCATATGTGTAGTGAGTGGTTAGCGTTACACAGTGTTATACTTAAAAAACCAGTGTTTTTACTAAAGGAATGACCATGAAGCCTCTTTTATTGACCATGTGCTTGCTCATTTGTGCATCGTGTGGCCTTGAAAACCGCGGTGTTTCTCATGAAAAACCGGCTGAACAAGCTGGTTTAAAGGCAGTTCGTGTTTCAGTCGATCTGCAGCGCGCGTATGTGCGTTCACATTCATCAATACAGTATGCATTGCAGTCGGTAACGCCATTCACCAATAACGTAGTGTGCTTGTACGGAATTAACGCAGGAACGCAGGAGGCCTTTGCTTGGCGTCAATTATTAGAATGGGGACCGAATGACTTTTGGGTACTTATTCCAGAAAATACACAGCAAGAACTGCGTTTGCGTATAGGTGGCACACGGGAAGGTTTGGTAGAGGTTGGTAGCATCGATGCACAACAGACCAATATCCAAATACATTTTACCGAAGCGGGTGCATTTATTAAACCCGGGCTCTAATAAAAAAGGCCTGCTCATGGAGCAGGCCTCTTCGATTTATAATAAAAGCTTTTAGAAGCCGATGCCAATGATTGCAGAGATGGTAAAGCTATCTGCGTTGAGGCTATCATCGAAAATATCAACTTCTGCTTTGGTGTAACGGAAATCTAAGCCAAGGTTCATTTTCGTACCGACGCGCCAAAAGGCACCGCCATGAATATAGAAGCCAATATCGGCATCTGAATCATCATCAAAATCTTCAATATCTACATCAGCTGAACGGCGGGTAATGCCACCGCCAATGAATGGATGTGCAGGGCCGATGCTCCAGGTTTTGTTGACGCCAAGAAATAAATCGACGACTGTTGCATCAATATCTGTTGGACCGATATGGCCTGTTTCTTGTGCTTGTAGAATGCCGAATTCGACACCTGGTACAAAAGGAATGGGAATCTGCAGATCGACATTGACGCCTAACAAAATTTGGTCATCAACTTCTGTGTCTTCCCAATCATCGTCAGTCATGCTTTGTTGACCGAGTAAGAAGTTTACATTTCCTGCGAGTATTTCTGCGTAACTCATACTGCAGATACTCAAGCAGAGGGCTAAGAGTGTGGTTCTTAAAAACATAGGGTTCTCCATGAATGTTCGAAATACTATAAGTGATGGTGGAACTACAAGGCTGTGACTACCAGCCGTAGCCCAAGATGAGCGATCCCGCCCAGCTATTTGCGTTGACATCGTTATTAAATAATTCCATTTCTCCGCCAACAACAGTGCGGAAATCAAAGCCTAAATTAAAATGATCACCAAGACGCCAAAATACGCCTCCATGAAAATACAAAGCTAAGTCAGTATCGTCGTCATCGAATTCAATAGTGAGCACTTCAATTTCAGTGGTAATAGTGCGAATGGTAAGTCCTCCACCAATAAAAGGACGGGCCGCACCGACTTCCCAGGTTTTATTAACACCAGCAAATAATTCAGAGAGCGATACATCAGCTTCTGTAAATTGTGTATCCCCATCGGCGCGGGATCCTAAAAAGCCAAACTCAATGCCAGGCATAGCAGGCAATTTAAGATCGACATTTAAACCAAACATGCCTTGGTCTTGTACTTCAAAATCATCCCAGTCGTCATCCATCATGGTACGCGTGCCGAGGAGGAAGTTGACATTACCGCTCAAAATTTCGGCCTGAGCAAAACTGGCACAACTGAGCATGCACAAAACTAAAAGTAGACGAAAAGACATGACAACTCCCTTAAGATGAAGCCGCAGAGTTTATTCCTAAGGGCTTAACTACAAGCCATCAGAAGTGTCTACATTTCCAACCCAGGAAATAGAATCTAAGTATTTGCTATATAAAGGTTAATGTTTTAAACGTTCATTTGCTATGACGTTACTGGCGATCAGATCATCGACTACCGTTACCTGTTCCTGATCGTCAACTTGGCCGAACTGTAGGACCCCGGTAGGGCAGGTTTGCACACAAGCAGAGCAACGCACGCATTCTGGGTCCTGCATGTGTTTGCCTTTGTTGGCAAAATTCATGATGTCGATGCCTTGATGACAAACCGAGGTGCAGGCATTACACGAAATGCATTTCTTTTGTTCGACGACAATGCGAAATTTAGTGAAGCGCGCATAAATATGCATCAATGCTGCAAGTGGGCAGGCAAAGCGACACCAAACGCGACCTGATAACCAGAAATATAATCCGGTACCGAGTGCACCAGCGAGGACGAAATCGACGACCGGTTTCCATACGCCGTTGCGCCAATATTCATTTAATGATTTGGCATTAATCAAATCAGTCGACCAACTGACAATATACAGGCACAATAAAACCAGTGCAAAAAGCAAAACGCCTTGACCAATAAAATTCAACTTATTCCAGACTTTTCCATGGGGCATTTTTTCGCGGTGTCGGTCACCCATGGTTTCGGCAAGCGCACCGCAGGAGCAAATCCACCCGCAATATGCGCCTTTGCCCCAGCGCCAAACAATAATGGGAATAATGACAAAGGTTTGAATAAAGCCGATGATAATCCACCACCACAGTGGTGATTCAGTAAAGATATTCCACGCCATCAACGGCCAAGCCAAAATAAATCCATAGGCGCGCCACCATGAATTATCTGGGAATAAATTATCAATAAATATTTGTGGCATCATGCCGTTGGCATACAGCCACGGCAATAAAATTTCCGGGATAATAAATAAGGGTAAGACCTGTATCGTCATCAAGGTTATAGTTTGACGAGTAACATAGGGCGTTTTGCGATAGCGAATGCGTTTGATGCCAAAAATGACGACTGCTGCTGAATAAGCGAGGGTTACCCAAAAACTCGAACTCGACGCCGAGGCCAATATTGTGCCCATCAAGGTTGATGGGTCGTTAAATGTTTGTTTTAGTCCGCCAATCCATGTGCCTGGATTAAATGCAGTGCTGTTGAGATCAGCGAACGGGCCAATCCAGCCCTTCATGCCGTATACGGCGGTAATAAACAAGAGAAACGCAACGAGCAATAGGCGTTTTGGCCAGGAATTTTCGCCGTGTATCGGGATGCCACTGCGACGGAAAAAATCTAAAGGGGCCTCACGGCCTATCATCGCAAAAACATTGTCGTTTGCGATGGTTTGTTCACCTTGCTTGTTTTTAATCGTAACGTTCGTTTCGCTAATCTGACTCGGTTGAGCGCCAAGTTGCAGATTTATTTTTTGTTCTTTAGCGAGGTCTAGTAGGCGTTGAACATTTTCGGATTTCGGTCGGCTTAATTCCGTACCACGGTACGCTAACGTTACGAACGGGCTGTCACTTGTTGGATTTAATTCAGCGATACTAATTGCGGTTTCACAAGCGCTATCACCGCCGCCAACAACAAGTACCTGTTTATCAATTAATGTAGCTGGATCATGAAGACGGTTTGAGACTTTATCTAAATCTTCACCTGGTATGCCCATGCGTCGATAATTACCGCTGCGACCAATGGCAATGATTGCAACTTTGCAGCTGAGAGTTTTTTCTTCGTTAATGACGACTTCAATACCATTGTTGGTATTGCGAACATGGCTGGCTTTTTCGCTCACATATTCTAAATCAAATTGCCCTGCCTGTTCTTGAAGTTCCTCTAAGAGGTCTTCTTTGACGTTTGCACTTACTTGTAAAGTCGAATCGGGCGTGAGTTCACTCGGGTAGGTGTAAATAGGTTTGCCTTTTGGAAAATTAGCGATGGTCGCAAAGGGCTGATTAGATTCGAGAATTTTGACGCTGTAACCTTTTTGTTTGGCTTCAATGGCTGCAGCTACACCGGCAACGCCACCACCAATAACGATGACATCAACATCACCTTGATTTTTTTTAAGCTCAGCTTCCGCAGCGTTGATAGCAGCGGCGCCGCTTTGCAGGGCCATTTTAAGTAGCGGTATGCCAGTCAGATCACCGACAATATAGACGCCAGGAACATTTGTTTTGCCGTGTTCACCAACGACCGGGAGTCGTTCAACCGTACCTGCAGGCCAGGAAAGATGCAGCCAATTGGCATAACGTTTGAACAGTGCGAGCATAGCGTCCTTAGGTGCTGTCACTTACCATAGTGGCTTAGCGAACATAATAAAGACGAGTGAGCGCAGAATATGTTTGATTAATTTTAAACAGCTGAGCCGCTGTCTGCGTGCGATTCTTTGGAACTCGATTTTGGATTGAGATGTATATCGAGATCTTTGAGTGCGCGATGCACGGTTGCGATCGGTAGATCAACTTCTTTTGCAAGCAAACGAACCGTCCAACGCGAACGACCGCTTGGTGGGTCTTTTTTAACCAAGGCTTCAATGCGGGTTAAATTTTCTGGAACTAAAACTGAACGCGGCCTGCCAGTTAATTCACCATAATCAGTTATTTTTGCTGCTTCATTTTCACCAGTCCAACGACCACGCCATTTCACAACGGTATTCTCATGAACATTGAGCCGACGTGCTATTTCTTTGTTTTTAAGACCTTCGCCAAGTAGCAGCACAATTAAAGCGCGGCAGCGTTCTTTCTCGGTGGCGTCGGGGTCATTGGCGATTTGCTTCAAATCGTCGCGTTGTTCTTCGCTTAACTTAACCGGACGGCTTTTCCAAGGCATATTTTCCACCAAAACGAAGGATCGAAACTAAAATCGTTAGCGGAAGATATGGGCATAGTAGGAGCTTGCAATACTACTTACATCGTTTTCTTAAAAAAATGCCACTTAACGTATTATTATATAATGTTTTATAACTTTAATCGAAAGCGACGCTTTTGAAACAAATTAAAAAATTTCAAAATACACTATTATAAAAAAAGTTTAATTTTAATATAATTTTAACAAACTTCATAATCTGACCTAAGAAACATAAAATTGTTTCAATAAAAAAGTGATACTAACTATTCTTAGATCAGTGCTGGACTGCATTTATTTCTGGCGTTGAGCCAATCTGCAGAAAGGTCTCGACCAAACTCACGCAGTCCATCGCTGGCTTCGTCACCACGAATAAATGGATGGGTGTAGGGATGGTGTTCTGAAACGACATCGCATTCACAAAAATGCAATGCGAGACCTGCTCGATCCTGGTCACTGTTATTGTCTTTGGTGCAGTGAACAATGCCAAAATTGAAGAAGGCGACACCACCAGCCTCAACTTCAACTGGAACAGCAAGCGATTCATCGACGCTGTCTGCGCAGGTGATGAAGTGATCGCTATGTAAATCGCGTTTGTGTTCTTTCATGCCCTTATGACTGTTGGGAATGAGTCGCATAGTGCCATTATTCACATTCGTATCATCGATCGCAATCCACATACCGACACCGCGATGTGGTTCTATTTGGGCGCTTTGAAAATAAGCGTTATCTTGGTGCCAATTCGTGCCATAACCAATGCCTGCCGGTTTTACAAATATTTGATCGAGCTGTTGCACAAACGGCGCACTAATTAATTGGCCAATGGCATCACCAACTGGCTTATAAAAAGGCAGGCTGCGAAATATATCGCTATGCGGTGTTAATGGACAAATTTGTAAATTAATACGATCGGTTGTCGGGGTGCTGCCGTCATCTTTGGTGCATTTATTAAAGAGCAGTTGATCATCACGTAGGCGTTGTAATTCCGCGCGCATCAGTGCGATGTCTTCATCACTAAAAAAATCTGGCGCAAGGCAATAACCTTCATCTTGAAATTGTTGAACCTGTTTTTGGCTGAGTAGATACATGCGCAGAAATCCTTAAGCGTGTAAGGGTTGATTGATGGTTGGTAAAGCTGCGATTATAACAGCAAAAAACGCCTTGCTTGCCCAAGCTACCACCGGTAAAAAGTACACATGCAGATAGAGTCTGGGTACTGGCCTGTGGGCACCGTTAAAACCTTGGATAAGCATCATAACCAAGGTATAGAACTAGTTTTAGTGGAAAGCGGTCAAACTGAGTGGGAGGTAGAATCGAGTTCAG
>JANQLF010000214.1 GCA_028280785.1 Planctomycetota bacterium | reverse complement strand
TGCCAATTTTGTGATAATCTGTGTCCATCTGTGGTTCAAAAAAGAAAATCAACGTTCCCAATAACTTCTGCGAAATTGCTCCGGCGACATCCCAACATGCTGTTTGAATGAACGACAAAAATGACTAGCACTATTAAAACCACAGTCGGCGGCGATGCTTTTAACGGTGTCGCGATGTGAGCAGAGTTGCTCTTTGGCGTGATTAATGCGATGGCGAACAATTAACTGGAGGGGACTGGCGTCGAAGTATTTTTTACATTGATCATGTAAATGCGCGGCAGACCAGTTAACCAAGGCTGCGAGATCCTCAACACGTAAGTCTTCGCGATAACGTTTTTGGACAACGTTTTCCAATTTAATTAACTGCGGCGGAGTATTTTTGTCGTAGTGATGCTGCAAATGTTTTTGCGCTTGGAATAAAAGGCGGCTGTAGACATAGGTGCCCAGCGTTTCGATATCAAAGCTGGGCTCGTGAAAGCTGTGAATAATATCTTTGATAAAGCTATTAACTGCACTCTTGTCATCCCAGCGCGTGACTCGTGGAACAGGCCGTTCGTCGCTCGGTGCTACTTTGAAATTTACTGATAGGCACACATAGGGGTGGTCTGGGTCGGTGCGGCAAATGGTGCGGTCGCCATGGACCTGCCAGATCAGGTCTCCGGGTAGGACTTCGCGGAATTCACCTTCATGAATGATCCAGCCACGGCCGTCAGTCATCAGTTCAACGCGCTCATGTCCCCATGGGATTTCGGATGGACGCGGATGATTACTGCGGCGGTGGTGGTAATGGCTGATACCGGTTAAAGTGACGTTCATTTTCGGCCCAGGAACTGTACACAGATCCTAGGAATTGTATATACTAGGTCAATAATGCGGTATAGTAACGGTATTTGCTATTATAGCATAGAGAAATTGTCAATTTAGGAGATACAATGATCAAATTCGGAATCGTCGGTGCAGGAGCTATCGCAACCAGTAGCTGTCGTGCTATTCAGTCACATGGTGGCGCAGAAATTGTAGCTGCATCAGATTTAAACGCAGATCGCTTAAAAGAATTATGCGACGAATTTTCAATTAAAAAATCATATGCCGACAGTGCGGAATTATTCGCTGACGATAATGTCGAAGCTGTTTACATCGGTGTGCCAAATAAATTTCACGCACCCTTGGCTAAGGCGGCGCTCGAAGCCGGTAAGCATGTTATTTTGGACAAGCCCTTCGCCTTAAACTATGCCGAAGCCAAAGAAGTTGCCGACATCGCTGAAGCCAAAGGTAAATTATTAATGTTGGGTATGAACCAACGTTACCGCGCTGAATCACAACGCGTGCGCCAAGCTGTTGCTGATGGGAAACTCGGTGACGTTTATCACGCCAAAGCATTTTGGTTCCGCCGTGCAGGTATTCCTCGTTTAGGTACGTGGTTTGGTAATAAAGCCATTGCTGGTGGTGGTGCGCTTTTGGATATCGGTGTGCATTTACTCGACCTGTGTTTATTTTGTACTGATAATTTTGAGCCTGAGTCAGTCTTCGGTAAAACCTATACCGTTTTCGGTAACCGCGGTCTTGGCGAAGGTGGTTGGGGTAAATCAGAACGCAGCGATATTGCATTCGACGTTGATGATTTCGCGACTGCATTTATTCGCTTCAAAAATGGTAACTCAGTGACTCTAGATGTTTCTTGGGCTGCGCATGCAGAGCAGGGCAACCGTAACGACGTGCATCTCTACGGCACTGAAGCAGGTGCGAGTCTCTATCCAGATAAAATGTTCCGCTTTAACAACGATTATCAATCGGGCTATGAAGTCATCGATGGTATCGGTGGTGAAGCTAAACTTGGTCATTGCGACCGTTTCCATAATTTCATCAATTCAATCAATGGTGAAGAAGAGCCGTTAACCAGTGTTTATCAATCGTTGCAGATCCAACGTATTTTAGACGCCATTTACGAGTCGTGCAAAACTGGCGAACTCGTTAAGTTTGATTAAGGAGTTATCTCATGGGTTACGCAGATTTTGGTGTACAAAGCTATTGCTTTCGCCACTTTAAAGACAACAAAGAAGTAGCAGCCAAGGTAAAAGAAATTGGTGTATCTGCAATTGAAGTATGTGCTGTACACGTTGATTTTAATGATCCAAGTGGCTGGGATGAAGCCATTGCTGCTTATAAAGACCAAGGTGTTGAAATTTTATCTATCGGTGTGCAAACCTTCACCGGTGATGAAGCAAAAGAACGTCAATGGTTTGAATTTGCACAAAAAGCAGGCGCAAAATATATTTCAGCTCATTTTCGTATCGATTCCTATCAAACTGCTATTCCAGTCGCAGAAAAACTCTGTGAAGAATTTGATATGAAAATCGCTATCCACTGTCACGGTGGTTATATGTTCGGCGGATCTTTTGATGTGCTGTCACATATATTAAGCATTTCTGGTCCACGCATCGGTATTTGCCTTGACACCGCCTGGTGTATGCAAGCTAAGGGTGATCCAGTTAAATGGGCAAAAGATTTTGGCGATCGTTTACACGGTTTGCACTACAAAGACTTTGTCTTTGATCGTTCAGGCCAATGGGAAGACGTTGTTGTTGGTAGCGGCAACCTCGACCTACCAGGTTTAGTTGCTGTACTCGAAGAAAATAATTTCGCCGGCTACTCAGTAATCGAGTACGAAGCTGATGTAGAAGCACCAGTGCCAGCATTGACGGAATGTGTCAACTCGATGCGTGAAGTAACTGCACCGGCTTAGTATAGTTTTTGGTTTTTAGTTATTAGGAAACTGCCCGTGTTAATGCGCGGGCAGTTTTTTATTTGTTGGCTTTTTAAAAAAGAACCACAGATGGACACGGATTAACATAGATAGGTGTTGTTGTGACGATTAGCGCCCCTGGGATTGCGGGTGGCTTCACCCGCAAAATGTGCTTATGCGAGTGAGGACACTCGCGTTCCCGGGAAAATAAAATCTGTGTCCATCTGTGGTTCAAAAAAGATTAAGCCACAAACGCCAAATAATAGAATATCCACCCAGTTAATGTTGTAAGACATAAAAACAAAAAACTCAGCTTACCGCGCTTGCGATGAGCGCTGAGGTAATCATTTGGCGTGACTGGGTTACCGAATTGCTTCAGCGCTTTAATGAGCGTATAGCCCCAGATAAATGGGGTGCTGATTGCAAAAAATAAATGCACATAGAGCGCCGGAAAAACCAAGGACTCATAATGGGCAGAAGGCTCAGCAAGATGGCGCCAACCGTTGATGCGAATATCTACTTCAAAGGCGATTAATGCGACGAGTAAGATCAGCGATGTGCTGATTTGAATCGTTCGGTGCAATTGCCATTTACCAGCACGTGCCTGTTTGATGCTCCACATTTGAATGGGGATAACCAAGGCCATCGCACAAACTACCAAGTCGAGCATGAAGGTGCCGCGAGCACCGGGAAGAAAGCCATCCATGCTTGGGGAGTCTTAGATATGTACGGAATATACAACACGAACACTGGTTTGCAGCGATCAAATAGAGGATAGCCTAGTTAATAATGCGTTTGTTGCATATCTCATTGCTTTTAATTTTTGCCAATGGCTTGTGGGCGCTTGATCCCTATCCAATCGATCTGAATCATGATTTTGGTTATGGTGGTGAGGTGCATTTTGTTTATTACACACCGACTGGTCATGATGATTTTAGTTTGGGTAGCTTAAATCGTGGGTGGGATAGCAGTGAGCGTTATGAACTCTTGTTTGCCTTTGATGATTTTTGGCAGGCCAGAAATTCTTGGTATGGCGGTGCCTATATCTTTTGGGAAGAGCGCAGCTGGGAGCGTGGTAATCAGTTTGTTGAGGCCAAGGCCTTTGGTGCAGGTTATGAAGCTGGTGGTCGATTTTGGTTAACAGCGCCACGTAATAATTCCGCATTAAATTTCGGACTAGCACCCTATGGGCGCATGGGTTTAGCGTTTCAGGATGTGGATTTTGAAAATGTCGATGCGGGTAGCGGTACGGTTTATGGTGGTGTCGATGTCGAGCGCTTAGAGTTTATGCTGGGTATTGATGTCATTGGTCGTGTTGGCAATCGCTTGCAGATGAGTGCAGGTGTCAATGCGCATTTTTGGTTGAGTGACCAAGTTGGCACGACACGCAGTGGCGCACAAGTAGCCACCGAGTCCTTTAATGGTGATAGTATTTATTATAGATTTTCGTTAGGCATGCGCTTTTAAAACAAAAAAAGGAACCACAACTGTGGTTCCTTTTTTTGAATGTTTTGTTTGGTCTTATGCGATTTCTTCGCGCATCGCTTCCATTTTTTTCATGATTTTCTTTTGGGTCTTTTTATCAGCAGTCATGAGCTGCTTGGCTAATTCTTCGATGTCTGCTTTGATATCGCCGTCATCTTTTTTAGCTTTCTTTTCTTCACGCTTTAAGTTCTTCTCAAAGTTCTTGCGTTTGCGTTCGCGTTCTCGGTCTGCAGCCATGGTTTTGCTCCTTAAAGTGTGAATAACAACGTAAATGAAGCGCGAGAAGGTAGTAGCCACATCCAATTTATCAAGCAAAACCAGGGATTTTTAGCAAACGAGGGGCATCGTTGGCCTAAATCGCTGTGTTTTCGGGGCTTAAACCTCGACAATTGGTGTATTGACAGCTAAAAGTGGCTATGGCGCAAATTTTAGCACTTAATGCATATGATAGTGGTTCGCATCAGAGTGTCCTCGCAGAATGGTGTGATCGGAGTGCTCATGCTATTGATATATGCCCATTGCCTGGGCGGCATTGGAAGTGGCGGATGCGTCATGCTGCACAGACATTTGCAGAAATAAGTACAGATAAACAGGCAGACTGTATTTGGTGTACGGACATGCTCGATGTTGCAGCCTGGCGCGGATTAGCGCCAAAACATTTGCGCGATCTGCCGCATGTCTTGTACATGCATGAAAACCAATTGTTTTACCCTGATCAACATAAGCAGGATCGTGATTTTCATTATGCCTTTACAAATTTTACCAGTGCCTGCGCCGCAGATCTTGTAGTGTGGAATAGTGCTTGGCATCGCGATCAATTTATAGATGACATGCGCGATTATTTAAAACGCATGCCTGATTATCGACTGAATGTTGAACAGCTTCATGAAAAAAGTGTGGTGCTTTATCCTGGGATGATTTTTCCCGATGAGTTGGCTCAAAGAACAGCTAACTCAGTTCCACATTTATTGTGGGCAGCGCGCTGGGAGTGGGAAAAGGGTCCTGATATTTTTTTTGATGCCTTAGCCGACGTTGGCGAAGATTTACAGTTTTCTATTTCAGTTATTGGCGGTGATGCAAAAAAAGCTGATCATTTATTTCAGCGTTTTGAGCAAGCATGGCAGCATCGCATTAAACATTGGGGTTATGTTGAAAATAGACAGGCTTATTTTGAAGTTTTACAAGAAGCTGATTTTATTATTTCAACAGCACGTCACGAGTTTTTTGGGTTATCTATGGTTGAGGCATGTGCAGCAGGTTGTCGACCAATTTTACCACAACGTCTTGCCTACCCAGAAGTCTTTGCTCATCACGATGATGCTCTCTTTTATGCAGGTGATGCCGCATCATTAGCTACATGTCTGCGTAAAGCCATCGCAGATTGGAAAAAAGACGAGGCCTTGGTGCAGCGCTGTCATGAAGCCATGCAGGTCTACAGCTGGCAGCAATTATGCCCTGCTTGGGATGCGGCGATCGATAAGCTCCTTGCTTGATCCATTCCGGCATCAGCCAGAATGCCGTTCCCTATGACAAGTCACGATACGGTTCGCGCGATACGCTGGCATGGTGATGCCCTAGAATTATTGGATCAACGTGTTTTACCAGGCATTGAGCAATACTTGCGTTATGAACAAGCCAAGGACGTTGCTGATGCGATTACCGATATGGTTGTGCGAGGCGCGCCAGCAATTGGTATTACCGCGGCTTATGCTATTGTTCTTGCAGCGCAGGCTGCCCAGCGTCAAGGTGCTGAAAACTGGCATGAACAATTAGATGATGAACTTCAATATTTAGCCCAGTCACGTCCAACGGCGGTTAATTTATTTTGGGCCATCGATCGTATGCGTGACTGTTTGCAAGAAAAAAATATTGAAGCGCTCGAACAACTTGCCATTCGCATACATCAAGAAGATTTCAAAGCCAATACCACCATGGGTAATTTTGGTGCAGAACTCATTCCGCAAGACACGGCTGTTTATACGCATTGTAATACCGGGTCTTTGGCAACTGGTGGCTACGGCACTGCCTTAGGTGTCATTCGCAGTGCTTTTCAGCAAGGTCGCATCGAACATGTTTATGCTGGGGAAACCAGACCGTGGTTACAGGGTGCGCGTTTAACCGCTTGGGAATTAATGCGCGATGATATTCCGGTTTCTTTAGTGGTTGAGGGTGCAGCGGGGCAATTACTGCGCGATAAAAATGTTTCGTGGATTATTGTTGGTGCTGATCGTATTTGTTTAAATGGTGATGTGGCCAATAAAATAGGCACCTATAATTTAGCAGTGCTTGCCAAACATCACGGCATTAAATTTATGGTAGCTGCGCCAACCACGACTATTGATGTCAAAACCAAAACGGGATCAGATATTCCCATTGAAGAACGTGGGGCTAGCGAGGTCACGACGCTGCGCGATCAACAAATTGCACCTGATAATTGTCATGCTGTTAATCCGGTTTTTGATGTGACGCCTGCCGAATTAATTGACTGCATCGTTACCGAGCGTGGATGCATTATGAATCCACATACAGCTGCTGTTGAATCGCATATGCAGGAGCTAGCACAGTGAGTTTTGAACAAGATTTGTTAGCGGCAAAGCAGCGCATAGTCACATACAGTCATAAATGTTACGAGCGTGGTTGGTCTCCTGCGACGAGTAGCAATTATTCTGAGCGCGTTGCAGAAGATAAAGTAGCAGTGACCTGTTCGGGTTTAGATAAAGGTGAATTAACAACTACAGATGTGATGCTTGTTGACCTTGAGGGCCAGCCACTGAGCGAGGGCAAACCTTCGGCGGAAACCTTATTGCATACGCAGCTGTATAAGCGTTTTTCAGATTGTCATGCGATTTTACATACGCATTCACCACAGGCCTGTGTTATTTCTCGCTATTTAGATCAGGCAGAAGTACTAGAATTAAAAGGTTATGAAATTGCTAAAGCGTTTACCGGAATTTCTAGCCATGAAACCACTCTACATATTCCTATTTTTGAAAATTCACAAGATATTCCAGCATTAGCTGCAGCGGTTGACGTTTATTGTGATCAGCATGTTGGTGTGCGTGCCTATATTATTCGTGGTCACGGTCTGTATATTTGGGGTCCAACTATGAATGATTGTTGGCGTCATCTGGAGGCCTTTGAATATATGTTGGAATGCCAGCTCTTAGAAATAAGGATGCAATCGTGAGTCACTTAACTGTTTTGCATGATAATGATCCCAAGACACCAGTAACTGATACCAGCGATCAAACTGAAATCGCTCAAGCATTAAACGCAATTGGCGTTACCTTTGAGCAATGGTCGTGTGATGCTGATATTGCAGCCGGTGCTGAACAGGATGAAGTCATTGCGGCTTATAAAAAAGATATTGATCGTATCATGGAAGCCGGTGGTTTTAAAAGTGTTGATGTGGTTAGTTTGAAATCAGACAACCCAGATAAAGATACATTTCGTCAGAAATTTTTAAGCGAACACACTCATACCGAAGATGAAGTGCGCTTCTTTGTTGATGGCAGTGGTTTATTTTCGCTACACGTCGATGGCAAAGTATACGAAGTCTTGTGCACCAAGGGCGATTTAATCAGCGTACCCGATGGCACGCCGCATTGGTTTGACATGGGCCCTAATCCAGAATTCGCCTGTATTCGTATTTTCACCAATACCGAGGGTTGGGTGGCGAATTTTACCGGATCTGATATTGCTGATTCATTTAACCGACTTGAGAATTAAATGACTGTTATCCTCACCGACATTGAGGGTACGACGAGTTCGATCAGCTTTGTCAAAGATGTGTTGTTTCCTTATGCTGCTGAGCAATTGCCAGCATTTATAAGTGAACATGCTCAGCGTGATGATGTAGCGCCATTAATTGTGGCTATCAAAGAAGCGGAAAATTTGGATTCCAACGATGCTGTGGTCGAAGCGTGTTTGGCATGGATTGCTGCAGATAAAAAACAAACCGAATTAAAAGCGCTACAAGGTTTGATTTGGAAAAACGGTTACGAGCAGGGTGATTACCAAGCGCATGTCTATGATGATGCACATGCATTTTTGCAGGCTTGGCATGAACAGGGCATTCCCCTGTATGTGTATTCCTCTGGATCGATTTACGCGCAGAAATTATTCTTCGGTTATTCGCGCTTTGGTGATTTAACGTCGTTATTTCAAGGTTATTTCGATACTACAACCGGTCTCAAGCAAGAAGCAGCGAGTTATGAGGCGATTGTCTCGGCAATTGGTGTGGCTGCAGATGAAATTCTCTTTTTATCGGATGTGATCGGGGAATTAGACGCAGCACAGGCAGCAGGCATGCGCACGGTTCATGTTCAGCGTGAAGAAGGTATGCAATCAAGCACAGAGCACAGCATTGCCAAGAGCTTTGCTGATATTCAAATAGATTAACAGGAGCAAAAGATGGCACGCATTAGTTTTACGACCATGGGAACCCCAGCGAAAGATGGCTTTGAAGCCATTGCTGCGGCAAAAGAATACGGCTACGAAGGTGTCGACTTACGCGTACATCACGTCAAGGGTGAAATTCAAGTCGATTCTTCAGACGAGCACATCGCAGACCTGCGTAAATGTGCTGAGGATAATAATATCGGCTTACCAAGTTTGCTGTGCTATAATAAAACTGGTAGCACCGAAGAAGGTGCTTGGGATGCCATGTACGATGACATCTGTCATCATATGGAAATTGGCCAAAAAATTGGTGCAGAAGGCATTCGTATTTTTGGCGGCCCATTAATGGATTACACAACTCCTGAAGCCTATATCGAAGAAATGGCAAAGGTCTTACAACGCGTCATCGATAATGATGGATCAGATACGCGCATCGTCTTACAAAATCACGGTGGCTCGTATACCTTTGCCCAAGGCATTGAATTAACGAAATTAACTGACCGCCCACGCTTCGGCATGTGTTTTTCTCCTGACCATTGCAAATTAATGAAGGAAGATTGGGATTACGCGTTAGCCAATGCCAAGCAATATAGTTTACAGATGTACTGCAGCGACGTAAAATGGAACGATGATGGTTCGCATACCGGTATTTTACCCGGCGAGGGTGATGTCGATTTAGCAGCAGCCTTTCAAGCCATCGGCGGCGCCGACTTCCCCGGCTGGGTTAGTTTTAAGTGGGAAAAAATTTGGCAGGATCACTTGCCAGAACCTGAAGTCGCATTGCCGCACTTTATAAAATATTACAACGAGCGCATGCTCGCCTAGTTATTTGTTATTGGTTTTTAGTTTCCACGTTCGCAATTTTTGGCGTATGTTTGAAGGATTTATTTCGTGCGAAATGTGTTCTTTTGGAACCACAGATGGACACAGATAAACACAGATTTGGCTTATAGCTCATGGGAGACTAACTGGGAACGCGAGTGTCCTCACTCGCAAAAATTCTGGCAATAACTTGCCAGTTTTGCAATAGATTTTGAAGGTAATTTGCGCTAGTATGCGGTATGTTATCCAAAGAAGGCATGCGGCTTCGCATGTTGGAGTTTATGTATGAGGACAGTCGCCCGGAAGCGGTGCGGCAGTGTGCCTTAGTTGAAAAAATTCCGCTCAATGATGCGGAAAAAATTGTGCGGCATATTGAAGAGTCACTGTGCTTGCGTTTAACGGCCAAGCCTGATTACAATAATGGTCATATCTCAGTATTTCATTACCTGCGCTATTGGTTTCGCTATCTATCAGATGACGAGCGTATTTTTGCTATCATGAATTTCATTCTATTTGGATTGAGCTTGCTCTTTTTTATTCCAGTTGACGGTCAAATTGGTATGTTTTTGGAGTTGGTTGCAAAAATTGCATTTTTCATGCAAATATTTATTTTTTCATGGTTAACGCTGTTTGTATCGGTCGTTGGTTATTTGGCCAAGGAGTTCACCTTACATGGACTTTTAGTAACCAATTCAGTAACTATTTTGTTTGTGGTAGTGCCGTTATCGTTTGCAATTATTGTCTGGCTGACGTTTTAGTTATCTTTTTGTTTTTGGGGCAATGCCCCAAGTTTAACGGAAAATTAATTATCTAAAATAATATTTTTTAATTCAATCGAACCGATCGTCAGGCCATAGCGTTGCAGTGCTAAATCAACTGCGTCTTGTACAATTTCGTATTCACCAGTGCCGGCGCCATCTTTACGCGTTACCATGGTGGCATTGCTGAGTGGAAACCCATCTGAACCAAGTGGGACAAAGACTTCATCCTGGCGACCGAATTCAAATTTACCTTTGGTTGCTTTGACAGTTCCTTGGCGAACTTTTTTCTCGTCGTCATAATAAATCATGCAGTAACGGCGAATGTTCATACGCAATGATTTCATTGCTTGCTGAAAAGCTTCAAGGTCATCGGCTACGTAGGCGAATTGATTATCAGGGAGCTCATGCTTGCTGAGCGTTTCAATCTCTACATCTTCTGCAATAATAAGGGCATAGTAGCGATCAGGCATGTCCTCTTTTTATGGCACAGGCCATGCGTTTACAGTGTCAGATTAGCTCTGTCGATTGGCGTGTCACTTACGTGAAAAGCTTGCGGTTTCGACGCCATGCTCTTCTTTGATCTTATTCGCATGTAAAAAGATAATGGCATCAAATTTATTTTTAAAGCACGCAATGTATTCTTTGCGATCTTCAAAATTTACTACAACCGCATGGTTAAAACCGGCAGCTCTTATTTCATCAGGGACCTTTGCGGTCACGCTCATAGTAGCCATGACTATCTCCTGCTATCTGTATTTATACCCAACAAAACCAGTTTTGCAAAAGTCAAATTTTTAAAATGACGTTAATCTTGAAGGTTTTGCTTGGCCTTCATCGACATATTCATCAGCGTACTTTGAGCCACCTCTGCAGATGTTACCGGCTCATCAAAGCTGACTTGTATTTGCTTGCCGCCGGTGTCTTTGGTGATGTGCAAAACAATGCCGTTTTTATCAATATCCATCATTTCAACTTCAAGCGCATCCGGTTCATCAGCAAAAACCTTGGCAATGTTCATCAGGCCTTCTTTGTGATGTTCGTTCATGTTACTGACAATCATTTTCTTCATGCCGTCGCTGAGGCTGCCGCGTGGCACTGCTGGTAATCGTTTAGAACTACGTTCATCGCGACCGTGACCACCTAGTGCGTGCGGATTACGCGAGGCATGTGGATTGATGCCATCGGCGCTCAAATGTTTAAGCTCATCTAAATGTTCACCCGTTACATCATACGCAGCACCAAAACCTATGACAAAGCGTCCGCTTTCTGGGCTTAATTGAAATATACGAAAATCAGGCTGTAAACGCATGCGCTCGATAATGGTGCCATGACGCTCATACATTAAATCAGCAATCTTGTCAAAATCGTCGCCGGCAGGATCTAAAATAGAAACACTGCAATCAAAGGTCAGGCGCTTACGGGCAAATATATTTTGTGCACGGCCTTCGTCTTCAATAAATAACGCACTGGCTTTGGCCTTCGTCTCGAGATTGCGCGTGTGCGAACTTAGTCCGCTGAGCATGATGAAAATATTTTTTTTCTCATCCATCACGTAAGGGGCATAACTTGCTAATGGTACGCCTTGAGCATCGACGCTGCCAATAATGACCGATTTGATGCCATCGCAGTGCGCGCGATAGGCTTGGATGGCATTTTGCAGGCGTTCAGTCGACATACGAACAGTCTAGTCGAACATTCTGAGAAGTTAAGGCTTGAGTCCGCCTAGTCCGCCAAGCATGGGGCCGAGCAAACTGCCAATATCGCTGCTGGCTAAGGAGCGCTGGAGTTGCTCATCCGGAGTTGCGCCGAATTTCTGTTTATATTTATTCAACGCATCATTGATGGCGACAACGATCAAATCTTCGAGCATGCCGATATCATCTTCATCGGCACTAATCGCA
>JANQLF010000211.1 GCA_028280785.1 Planctomycetota bacterium | reverse complement strand
CTAATGCTGGCGAAACAACCGCTGCATGGTGTTGGAAAAAAGTGATGGGTGAGGACGAAATAATGAATGTATTTTATCCCCAGCATATTCTAGATAAATGGGAAGGCGCATTAAATGCTGATGATGCACAACTAGCATTAACAGAAGGACAAGCTGAGTGGCGGAGAAATTTAGCATTTCGTATATTATTTAAACAATCAGATCCTGCTCTACGGATGGATTTGCTTAGAAAATGTATGAAAGACAAACAACTCGTCGATACTGCATTGCACCGTATTACTCATTTCAAAGAACCTTGGCGTGATTGGCCTAACGCAGATAAATTTGTTGTAGAGGCGCTAGAGTTTTTAACCAAGCGGATAGAGAGTGGTGAACTAAAGGGTCGAGCCTTAAGAGATTTAGTGGGATACCGCCTCTATCTTCGTGATGGAACAGCAATACCCATAGCTGTTAAGCTTATTGCTGAACCGTATTCAGCTGATGACAAATACGGCAATGCTAATATTCCCATTTATAATGCGATAGCTGATTGGGGAGAACATGAATTTTTAAACATCCTAGTTGAGCGACTTAATGATCCTAAAGAAAAGGCGTTACGGGCAGTCATCCGAGCAATTAGTGAAAATAAAGATGCAAAACGAGCTTGCGATATTTTGTTGAATTTTTTAGAGACCGAAGCGGGTAGTAAGCAAATGAGTAATCTAACTCGATCACTCGGATCTTGGCAGCAACAGAATAAGCCAAACCCCAGAGTAATTGAATTTATTGCATCTGGACTAGCGAGCGAGGAGCCAGGGGTGCGTATGTACGCTGCTGAATATTGTGGCCTCTGTAAAATTACACCTGATTTAAAATTATTATTTGAACAAGCGGTAACATTTACTGAACGTCGTACTGTTTCTCATACTGATAGAGAGACAGATTTACATGTGACTCCGGAAGACGCAGCCATGATTGCTATAGGCCGTCTTCAATCACAAGCATTACACGATACAATGGGAAAAATTCTTATACGACTTTTGGCTCTTGTTGAAGAGGAACCGGACAAGCGTTTTCATCACCCGCTTGCAAATCGTGCCGCAGCTAATTGTCGATGCCTTGGCTACTATAAAAATTCAAAAGACAACGCTATTTTACTAAAAGCGCTATCAAGTTCACATCCTTTAGTTAGGCAACATGCCGCATTAGCACTGAGAGATATTGCAGACCCACTTGTGGCAACTCAATTACGTAATGCGCTGAATAAGGAAGAGGAATTGGAAGTGCGAGCAGCTCTAATGGCAGCTCTGGAGGCGATTATTGTACGATAATCAATGGGGTGTTTAATGGCGAGATCTGCGGAAGAAATATTAATTGAATATAATCTTCACAAGATCAATGGCTGGGCAGTGATGTCCTGGGCGGCGGAGCAAGATCCGTCTGCTGTGTTGGATAGCGAGGCGCTCAGCTCTTTGGTACATTTAGATGATATGCATACTGGACGAGGTGAAGAAGTCGTTCTTGATGCGTTAAAGAAATTGGTCTCGAAGGATGGGGATAAATCGAGTGGTGAAGTTGTGGTCGAGGCCGCTATAAGCATGTTGGAATCTGAAAAAATCAATTCTGATGCTTTCATGAATATTTTTTTAGATTTTTATTATAATGAAGTAGACAATGACGTTGATTGTTCGGATTGGATTTAAAAAGTTTTTAATGAAAACAACGGTTACGGATTTGATGCGTTACGAGGATCCAGGCCACGGCAATTGGCTGAATATCTCAGATCGGAAATGAGCAGAGGAAAGCAATGAATTACATTTTAGAAGTCGGAACACCACTCTACATGGTTATCATAGTTGGCATCGTGTCGATGGTGTTGATCATAAAAAACACGCGCACATTCAAAGGTGAATATAGCATAAAAAGCGCGGTAAAATTTTTAGTGGCACCGTTGGTGCTTGGTATGGTGAATACACTCTATTTATGGCAGAAGACCAATAGGCTCATTGAAGCGGCGGGGGGTGAGCCGGATCCGATACTCTATGCGCATAGCAAAATTTGTAATAACTTGCCGATTCAATTTGGTATCGGATTCAGTATTTTATGCGTCATTGTTTATTTTGCCCTTCGTGGTAAAAAAGAAGAAGCTGTTTAAGCGAATAAATCTCAATACGGAGTTCATATGCGTATCGTACTCTCACTCATTATACTCTTACTTGCTGCCTGTGGATCGGACCCGCAACCGCAAGCACAGCCAGAAGCAGATAAAGATGTTACTTATGACAAAAAGCATAACATCCTTGATTTTAAGGATGGGCATAAAGAGATGGCTGCTGCTATGGCGAAGGCTAAGGAAACCTTTCCATGGTTTGTAAAAAACTGGAAGACCATGAAGAATGATGGCTACAGTTTGAAAATTGCGATGAAGACCAGTGATGATGGCATTGAGCATATATGGTTTAATCCAAAAGAGATCAGTGGCGATAAAATTACTGCGGAATGTGCAAACGAGCCGCGTAATATTCCAGATCTCAAGCTTGGCGATGTGCGTGAATTATCGAGCAGTCAAATTTCTGATTGGATGTTAGTGGTCGGCGACAAATGTTATGGTGGATATACCATTCAGGTAAGCATTAAGGCTCAGCCCAAAATGGCAGAGCAAATTACCTATGAGTTTGTCGAGCCACAATAAAAGCACAGGGCTTTGAGATGTTAGGTAAATTTGTTGGTATTATTTGTGTGGTATTAGGAACCATCATTGCACTGTGGATCCTGTATAATTATCTAGTCGAAATGCAGCCCGAAGCAGAAGGATTAAATCCCTTACCGGCTATTATCTTTGTGGCGTCTTTATATTATGTTGGCTATACCAAACTGCGTAAAGACCCTGAGGATGATGAATAGAATTAGATATGCATAAGTTCTTACCAATTTGCATGTATGTTTTCATGGCAATTGGTATTCTTCTATTGCTGCTTTATAGATTGACGTTCAATGACATTTATCCGTTTGCTGGTGTATATTTCTTGCTCCCGGCCATATCGCTGTGGGTAATTAGTTTAGCGTATTATTTAATTATGCGCTTTAAATTTAACACGAATCATAAGCAATTGCCAAAGCCGCTGGTGATGACATTCGTTGCCTTTGTCTGTTGTAACGTCTATGGTTTTGTGCTGTTTATGATGCCGAGAATAATGGTTGTTAACGAAACGGCGGTAGATGTGGATAAAATAGAATTTATTTGCAGAGAGGATGTCGTTGTTTTTGCGAGTATTCCTGCTGAAACTGGAGAAATATTATTTCTGGAAAGTAGGCATCACGAGGGTAAATTGAGTGCGCGCTTGCATTTTAACGGTACGGTGCGTGAAGTGCTTGTCACTGATTATTGGCAGTCATCTGATCGTATACATTTTACCATCACTGACAATGTGCTGATTGGTACAGGACATGAGTGATTTTTCTACGTGGGCAACAGTTGCATTAGTAGTCATACTTATTTTCTGCCCAGAAATATTAATTTGGCCATTTGCTTACTTATTTGACCGATGGTATATCAATCGACTCTTTAAAAAATGGGCTCGTAAAAAAGGTTATGATATAGCACTCCTTCAACAAAAGATTCCGGATGATTTCTTAACCCATCCAATTGTCAAAAATTCTGATGAAGTATGCTATATGGAAATATTTGGTGAAGGTCGCGAAGTAAAACCACTGATTGTTGGCATGAAGCGCCGGGCCTGGTATAGTTGGAAATTTGATGTTGAATTTGAAGAAGTGCAGGCGAAAGAGATTCAACACCTAGAGCAATTGCTTGATTAATTATTCACGACACGATTCAACGATCTCGACATTATCTGAAATAAATTCGCCATCATTTACAAAAGAAACGATGTCCTCAATAACTTTATCATTTTTCATACCAAAGGTATGGCCGACTTTATGATAAGCATAAGCGGCTACTCCATCTAACTTCGCTTCTTCTACGCCAACGGTGCCATCATCATCACCGGGAATACGTTTGCATTTACCTTTATCATTACCTTGAGCTCCGATAATAATGCCTGTTTTAATCGGAATCGTTGGTAATTTAGAGGCGATGTCGGTACAGAGTTCGCGACCACTCGGTCCGAAGACGCATTTGTACCACCATTTTTCGTGCCAGATATTTGCCTTATGCGCACCCTGATTCGGTGGAAATAAAAGCACGGCGCGTTTGAGTGTGGCGCGTTGACGCCATGGCTGATTTTCATCAGCGAGCATTTTGCGTACAATTAATCCACCCATGCTATGCGTAACAAAGGACACTTCGCGAATATCATGTCGTTCATTTAACAGTGCATGTACCTGCGCGGCAAAATCCTTTATGAGTAAATGTCGCGATGGATAATTAATATTTAAAACTTCATAACCATTCTCTTCGAGGGCATAGCCCATTTTTAACATGGGATTACGGTTACGAGTGGTGCCATGTAAGATGACCACGACTGAGGTTTCGCGCTTCTGGCCATAGCCGTAGGCCTTGCGCTTATAAGCCAGCGCAACGCGGCAGCCCTCATAAGTTCCCCAGGCGATGCGGATGTCTTTGTGATCCAAGAGGCGGTAGTGCCCGGTCCACACGTGACGCTGGATGCGCCAGCCATCGAGGTGGTAGCAGTCAGCCCAGTAGTCTTTACCGCCAAGCGTAGGCATGCGAACGTTTAAGCGCCCATTGCCATGGCGTTTCTTCAATATCTTTAAGCGCTTGTTATGACAGTCGTTATAGGTACCAGTGTAGAGTACTTGTTGTTCCTCCATGATGGCCCATTGCCCTTCATGAATCCCAACTTCGAGCCCGAGCAGACCCCGCCCACTAGCTGGATAGGACTCAACGGCAGGTAGAAACGTGGCCGTCAAACTGAGTGTAAAAGCACAGAGGAAAGTTAACATTCGTTAAATATACACATGTTAACAAACAATCAAGCAGAACCTTCCTTTTGAAAGGCACCTGGGCCTATATATTGACGACATGAGTAATGGCTGGGCGACCTTTATTTACTTGGTGATCTATGCCACGATCACTGCGCTTGGTGCTCAGTGGATGCATGATTGGTTTGGCTGGGCCATGTGGGTCACGGTTACGATTAATGCCACCTTAATCAGCCCAATGTTAACGCTGTGTGTTGCTTTTGTGATCTGGCCAGTGCTCGGCATGATTTTAGGCATTGCCGGTTTGGATAATGAAGAGGAACAAGACATACCTCAGAGCACTGGTGAAAATTATGTCATCGACAATAAAACTGGTGAGCAAATAAATCCGAATAAAAAATAGGAATTAGTACTAGTACTGGATCTTGTACTAGTGTGTTCGAATAGCGTTTATTAATTTATTAACCGCTTCAATATTCAAACCAACTACCGTATCAAATTCACCGACGATTTTATCAACGAATTTATCGCCATTTTCTTGAATAGCGTAAGCCCCTGCGCGATTATCACTTTCACCGGAATCAACGTAAGCGTTAATTTCTTCGTCTGTCATCGGCCGCATATGAATTTCAGTTTGACTGAGTAGATGCTTGCTCCGTTCGGGACTTCCATCATGTGCAGGGCACCAGGCAAAATGGGTCGTGATCACCTGGTGCACGCTGTTTTGCAGTGCCTGTAAAATATGGCGTGCATCTTGGCGGTCGCGTGGCTTACCAATCATTTTGCCATCGAGAATGGCAATAGTGTCGACACCTAAAATAACGCAGTCTTTATTGATAGTGCATTGCAAGAGATCGGCACCGCGGGCCTTTGCCTCAGCACGGGCTTGGGCACAGGCAACGGGATCGGCGAGCTTGATACTTTCCTCATCGCATGAACTTGGAACAATCTCAAAAGCAATCTGAGCTTGGGCTAAAAGCGTACGGCGCTGCGGACTTTGACTGGCTAAGTACAGCATGCTGTGGTTTAAACCGTAGTTCTTCAATTTAGCAAGACCTGATTTGCGAATGGAATAGAGGAATCGATTATGACAGATGACATTTTAAGTGGAGAAAAATCACAAGTTGCTTTTGCGGCGGCAAGTGAGCGCATTCCGGGCGGTGTTAATTCACCGGTACGCGCCTGGTCGCGTTTGGGTGGACAACCGGCGTTTATCAAACGTGGTGAGGGTGCGTGGATTACTGATGTCGATGGTAATCGTTATGTCGATTATGTCTTGTCGTGGGGCCCTTTATTGCATGGCCATGCGCATCCCCAAGTCATCGAGGCCGTTAGCAAAGCAGCCAAGCATGGTTTAAGTTTTGGCGCACCGACTGAGCGTGAAACTGAATTAGCCGAATTATTATGTGATGCCTTACCGTCGATGGACCAAGTGCGTCTGGTTAATTCCGGTACCGAAGCAACGATGAGTGCCTTGCGTTTGGCACGTGCGGCCAGCGGTAAAGATTTAATTATTAAATGTGATGGCTGTTATCACGGCCACGCTGATTATTTATTAGTTGCTGCGGGTTCGGGTGCGGCGACTTTT
>JANQLF010000206.1 GCA_028280785.1 Planctomycetota bacterium | reverse complement strand
CATGTGCGGACTCCTGCTCGCGTGCGGCTTCGGTATAATGGGCAACCGTCTCCGCTGGCAAGCTGCGCCACAGCAAGAATTGGTTGCGTAAGTCATCTAAGAAGTTGCGGTTATTACGTATCCATGAAGGCGGTGAACCGCTGATTCGTTTCAATTCAACCACAATCTCTAAAATTCCTTCGATATCTGACGGCTGTGAACGCAGGCTAAATTCCTGAAAAATACCCAGGTCAAAAGGAGCGAGCGACACGGTTGCAGACAATCTATAATTAATTTCATCAATAGGACCTACTTCTATATTGGAAGCAGCAAATTTTCCTAACGAAGCATCTTTGTGATTTTCAAAGTGCTCTGCAATAAAGTGCAAAATACCGCCTAAGTCGTGACTGCCGACTGTAAATGGGAATACAAAGCTTAAGGAATCCCCGTCAGGGTTTGGCATTTGCCACTTACGCGCAATGCCGGGATTAGCCGATTTACCGGCTTTCATTGCCGGATAGATGGTTGAGAGAATGACCGTAGCCATAACCAATAAAATGGTGTAGGTTGAACTCAAAGATGAAAAGTTCATTTCTGGTGCTTGGAAAATACCTATATCAGATAGCCATGCTAAAAAGACTGCTGCTAATTGACTGATAATGTAACCGCCAAGTCCGCCGATAACGGCATAGACAGAAGATTCAGCAAAGAATAATGCGGCAACGTTAGGCGGTGCTAATCCAAGCGCACTAAAGGTAAATATTTCCCGTTCACGGTCGACAATCGAACCAAGTAATGAGCTAAAGATAATTAAGCCGCCAAGTAGCAGGGGAACAATGATTTCATTAACTCCAGAGCTGTCGAAACTTTGGGTGTAGAAATAACTTTGAATGCCTTCTTTGCTTTTTGCATACACAGGTGATTCAAAGATTTCAGCGATGTTTCGAGCATCCTTGCCAATATCCACATCCGCCGCTGGGTAAAGAATCATGGCATTGTGAAAGCCACGGATGCTTTTCAGGTCTTTATAATCAATAAGGGCAAGGCTATCGACTGGAATCCAGCGGAAACTACTGGTGTCAATCTGCGCAAGGAGAGCCCCAAGGGATTCGCCTCGGGACGATGATAATTCTTTGTCTTCACCTTTGGTTGCTTCAAAGTCTGGAGGTACCAGTTTCATATCATCTAGATAACTAGCGGATTTAATCGCTGATCTATTGAAATTACCACCAAATTGGAATTCTTTACCGTTTAAAACGACTTTATCTCCAACTTTTAATTCAAGATGGGAGCTAATTGATTCATCCAAATAAAGTGGACTTTCAATGTTTGGATCTAATGTTTCAGGATAGACTTTGTCTATTTCTGGATTTTCCTTTCGTTCTACTGGATCAACACCAAGGGCTGCTTTTAGAATTAATGAGGTATTTGATTTGGGGATATACAGGACACATTCACGTCCTTCCATAGAACCATCATAGGGGTAGGGATAATAAGCGCCACGATTTACAACGGTGTATGTGTCTTTATGGAATTCATTAATCGAATGTTGCAGATGTTTTGGTAACATCATGTAAGCATTGCGTTTAATTTCTATGCGCTCAACGCTGCTGTTTTGACCTTCGTAAGTTTCATTAACGCCAATTGTCGATCCAAATGATGCGAAAACAAGAATAGTAAAAGTTAGCAATATAATGGTAAATGCAGTCAAAAATGTTTTCAATGGTCTATTGCGCATGGTTGAAATACCGATGACAACCGATGCAAGTGCAGTATTGCCGCCGCCGCCGCTGCCATGCGTGCTCGACTGCATGCCCTGAAGCGCAAGAATCTCTCGTTTAAACTTGCTCATAATAATAACAATCACCATACCACTCATGATAATAATCACGAACGCTAAGAAGATGATTATTGGTGAACTCGCGAGTGAAAAGGCTGGATGAGCAAAATAGAGGAGTACAAAAGTCGCAATAAAGAATCCGAGGAAACCAGCGACCTGTTTGTAGATTGTGGTAAAGCCGAAAAACAAACGTTCTAAAGAGAAGGCAAAGGGAATGCTGAGAATTAATAGAATGACCACTGCCTTGATCATATCATTAGTTGTACCAACAAGCGGGGTATAAGCGTGGTTGGCTAAAGTAGCCGAATATAAGCCATGAGACATGGCTTTTAGATGTTGATCATTTTCTTTATATTTTTTCGCTTGTTCTAAGTGGTCTTTGGCATTGGCGTGAAGTGTTTCGATATCTTCGAGAACAATGTTTTTCTTTCGTAGTTCAACTAATCGCGATTCATTTAAACGAACTAAGTCTTCACTGGTTTGAGTAATGGGATCTACATTGATCATAACCTGGGCATCAGGTTCGACTCCGTAACCACTCGGTTTGGTATCTGAGGCCCCTAAGATGCGAATGCCACTGGTATTGATTATTTTGATGTTTTCTTCGCGATAATTATAGACACCAACACTGTTTTTATCTTCGAAAGATAAACTGGTTTCTGTAACCAAAGGTGCGTCTGTTTTGCCTTTGTAAAATTTAGAAGCCGGGAATTTTTCATAATCCACTGGGAATAGGGGTACTAAAGTCCCGCCACCAAAACAGAAAAACAATTTTACATGTTTGGACGTGTTAATGCGTTCTTCACCAATGCGAATAATTGCTCCATATTCATCGAAGCCAAAGGCACGCGCACGAGAATGCTGCCAGCGCAGGTTAGCCATATGGGGTGATAAAATATACCCAAGTGTATCGGTCAAGGAGACTATGTAATTGGTGTGTCCCGGTTGTTTATTTGGCAGTTCATTGGGAAAAAAAACGGTCATCAATGCGTTAGAGGCTGAGCCCTCTAAGTCCGTGCCGCCCTTAACGAAATTAGAGGCATGTACGCCATCGCGCCTCTTGCCATCATTGGTATAAACGAGACGTTCTTCTATTTTAAATAATTCACCGCTATAGGCGATGGCAATGCTTTTGCTGTTTGAAAGTGCAGTGAAATACTTAATTAATGAAGGAGTGAGTTTCTTAAGTGACACATCGGTGTGGTCGGGAATATCATCTTTATTAAGTGCATCACCAACGGTGTTAAGGCTGTAGCCGAACGTGCCTACTGTTAATGCAGTTAAGGCGGCATGCATACGTTTATTTGGCGTACACAAACTTTCTGGCTTAACGGTCGCATGTTTATATTTAAATAACGAAGCTGCTGGTAAATCTGTAACAGATTCATCGTAAACCTTGTTTAAGGCACGAATGTGGCTGTCAAAGAATCCTAATCCGACTTTGAGAAAAGTGTAAAGGCTTGAGTGGTCACCCGTAAAATTATGAAGCCAAGGAGTGGTGTCGTTAGCAAAATCAAGATTCAGTTGCATGATAATGCGATTGGAGCCAAAAACTTTGGAGAATGATTGGTTAGTGGCATTATGCTTAGCCAACAGCATTAAATCTTGTATGATATTATCTAATTTAGCTTGAGCAGCTATAAGAATGGTATTGAAATTTTCCTTGTTTTCCTCACTAATGCCCGTTCCAGCATCGTTGTCAGAACGCATGACTTCGCCAAGTAAATTGCTCCAGTTTAACTTTTGATCACGCAGCTTCTTTTCTTTTTCTTTGAGCTCTTTGTTATCTTCCTTATCGGCTTTGATCGCAATGATGCCAATCTCGTAAAGAATGTTCCCAACAACTTTATCCAACGCTTTACGGAAGATTTTCTTTGCATCTCGATGTAATTCGTTGTCCAAGTCACCAATGAAATTGTCTTGGGCCATGAATTCTTTGAGCCTCTTGTAGTACTCTATTTCATCTTGATTGTTTTTCTGTCGATCTTCAAAATAAGTAGAAGGTTTATCGTTTTTATAGGCATTTTTCGCAGCCCAATGCGCATAACGTGCACCTTCGAGCGCTGAGTAGTGACTGCCCAAGAATACGGCGATAATGTCGCGTGAACGTTTTTGCTTGCTTAAATCAATAACTGTTTGAGCAAGCAATGCTGAATTTGCAGCAAAGCGCAGTTGTGGACTGTAATCAGGCACGAAACCAAATGTGTCATAGGTTGCAGTTAAGAGAATGCAGTCTTTGACACCTTCAGTACTTTGGTTGGCAGGCAAATGCACCCAGATATTAGTTGCTTCAGCGCTTGCCCATTTCGTACTAATGCGAATAGAACCATTTTTGTTGGAATTCTCTAAAAGACCTTGTTTTTGCGCTTCTTTGCGACTGATAAATGCTCGCGGCAGGTGAATAGGTTGTTCAACACCATGTTCGTGCAGTTGCCACTGCGTAGCGTCTTCTGAGCCAACAAAGATAACCGCTAAAGCGCCGAGGTTAAATAACGTCTTGGTGTTTTCGCTGTCTAAATCGAGGAGGATGATCGAACCGCGAATTTTTATTTTATCTAATGAGTCGACGTGCCCTTTGCCTAAATAAAAGCAAGGACCTTCAAGTGTGCGCCCAGAAGTAGTGGTGGTTGCATATTGATTTGGTTGAACCGGATAAACGCCTGAGACCTTTTTACCATCTACGGTGAAATTACATTCCAGAGTTTTAACAATGGTAGTGTTATAGGTTTGTTCGCCGTGGGTTAATTTGGCATCAGCTAATACTTTTTTAATTGCCGCTTTTGACTGTTCATAGCCAACGCTGCCAGGTAAGCGATTCTGCTGCTTACTCAGTTCTGCATAAACATAATCATAAGCCGCTTCACTTGCAGGAAGTGAAATGGCGGTGAATAACAAAAATGATAAAATTGCTAGTAATTTAGAATTCCTCATGCTCACCCAAGCTAGAACGTTCTAATTCAACTTCAGAACTAATTTCGATTCGGTCAATGTTTCCATCAGCAATCCAAATCATGCGATCGCTAACTTCCAACATATTGTGGTCATGCGTTGCACAGATAATGGTTACGCCGTCAACTTTATTCAAATCATAAAGCAATTGATGGACCTCTTTACCGGTTTTAAAGTCCAAGTTGGCAGTTGGCTCATCGCATAATAAAAGCGAGGGGTTGTTGGCCAAAGAACGGGCAATCGCTACACGTTGCTGTTGTCCACCAGACATCTCTTTTGGTCTGTGAAACCAGCGTTCACCCAGACCTACTTTTTCAAGCAACTGCATGCCACGTTGACGGGCATCGTCAGGATGCACACCAGCAAAAATCATTGGCAACGTTACGTTATCCAAGGCAGTCATAACCGTGTTGAGATTATATGACTGGAAAACATAACCGATTTTCCGGCAACGTAAAAACGCTAATTCATGAGCGTTTAATTGTGCCATATCAACTTCATCAATAAAAACACGACCAGATGTAGGAGAGTCGAGGCCGCCAACCATGTTAAAAAAGGTTGATTTACCTGATCCTGATGGACCCATAACACAGATATATTCTTTACGATAAATCTCTAATGAGATCCCTTTTAACGCGTGCGTGATTTCTTCGCCTCGTTGATAGGTCTTTTTTACATCGTGGGCACGAACTAATACTTCTTTGCCCTTGCTGTATGCCTCTGCATCAAAAGTCATTATTCAATCCTCATCGCTTCCATTGGTGCCATACGCGACGCTGCCCATGAAGGATACAGCGAGGCAAGTACAGCTAATACAATTCCAATTGCTAAAGATACCAGGGCACACACTACGAGAGCAACAAATGGGAAATAAGTAAATGGATAAAGGCCATAACTAAAGGTAGTCTTGAGCAGAGCCAAGATGAATCCAATGATCATGCCAAGTACACCACCAGCGACTCCTTGAATGGCAGCTTCCATCATGAATTGGATCAAAATGAAGCTATCAGTTGCGCCTAAACACTTCATCGTGGCAATTTCTCTGAAACGCTCGGTGATTGCCATAAGCATCGCATTGGCAATACCAACCATACAAACGATAAATGAAATAATGAGCAGGAAGGTTTGTCGACCACTTAATATGGATCCAGAGTCTTTGCTTGATTGTTTCAACAGATCTGACTCGAGCGCTGAAAGGCTCTGGTTATAATCAACATTATCAGCAATGCCTGTTAAATCTTCATGTGTATATTTATGGACGGTGTATTTATTAACAATTTCAACGACATCTTCAGAGCGTAAGCGCTTAATCATTTCAGCGAGCGGTTCTTTGACTAAGAAGGTCTCCTGCCATTCCTTCTTAAGTTCAGGAGATAATAGTGCGTTGGTAACTTCATTCCGCGCACGCAATTTGAGCATATCAGATTGAAGGTTTTTGATTGCCTTTTCTTCAACCATGAAATTCATGTCGGCAAGTAGTTTTTCCCAAGCTGCCATCTGTGCATCATCAACATCACAGAGCCAGGTATTGAGTTCTTGCTTTTTGGTCAATTCCTGGGTTTTTCCGTCTAGCTCTTCTATTTTATTATTCCAAGCACTGAGGAATGAAGAGAGGGAAGCGCGAAAGGTTTCCTGATTATTGAGGAGCGCCTGCAGCTTTCCTTCATCAGTTGGCAGTTTTAAAGAGCGTAGTGGCTCTAGGTTTTTTTGGAAATCACCAAAGTTTTTATCATCTTGTAAAAATGTGAAAATTGCTGGACCCTTATTATTACCAATCAGCATTTTTCGATTACCAACACTCATATTATTGAAGAATTGATAGTAGGACTGTTCCCACATGCATTCTGCACTCAATTCCTTGACTTTCTCTAGATCCCAGCCCGTGACAGCAGCGTATTCCTTGAGCTGACGTTCATTGTCATGAGCCTTCGAAAGCTTGACTGAA
Source organism: Planctomycetota bacterium (assembly GCA_028280785.1). Lineage (GTDB taxonomy): Bacteria > Planctomycetota > UBA11346 > UBA11346 > UBA11346 > JANQLF01. The sequence continues at coordinate 20,767 of JANQLF010000206.1, read as the reverse complement.
ATGCTGGTAAGGTTGGGTTTGATGTAGAGGTGATTGAGTACGTAGATGGAGCTACGCTCTGTGAGAATTTCTTGCTCAACGCCCTTCGCTACCGAGTTGATGATGACGTTTTCAGATAAGGTCACCATGAAGAAGGCTACAGCGAGGAGGATAACCGACATGGTTAATGTCGAACGTAGTAAGCGGTGCTTAATACCGCTGCGTACGAGGCTGTAGACCTTTTGGAAGGAGAGCTTGGCTTGATCTTGGACGTTGATGACTCGTGGTTCGACCATGGGTTAACTCACAAAAACACGGAATTGAGGTGGCAGCTCATTGGTAAATGCGTGGTAGAGGAGGCCGGCACCAATGCCGAATACTCCCATGAACAGTTCACCGAAGATGAGCCCGATAAAGAACGGCTTACAGTCTTGATACACTTTACCGCCGCCAAATCTGACTACCAATTCTCTGATGAACCAGCCGACCAAGAAGGAATAGAAGGTCTTCTGAATAGGATAAGTGTCCCATATCAGAAAGATAACAGGATGTAGCAAAAAGCCAGTATAGCGGAAGCGCAACATAAAGAACAATACCACACCAGCGGCACCTGCGAGGACGTAAATAATGGTTCTGGCTTCAAAGTCTATGGATCCGATTCGCTCAAAGAATCCGAGCTTATGCGCTTCACCAGGAAGGCTGCGTTGACCAATATCCTCTAATTGAGTGAGGTCACGAGTCGTGTTTTCAAGGAAGTTCTTCGGAACATGTAAACTTCCATACGAATCTTGGATTTTATTCGCTCCAAGTGTATAGTGTTGGTAAACCCGTGCTGAAATACTCACAAAAATGGCCACCGTTACGACTGCTATGACGATGGTACAGAGGCGCCGTAGTTTCAGTTGGTAATTATCAGCCATTTTAAAACTATTGGCTACATAAGGCATCATGGCTTCTTTGGGGTCTGAGAACAGAACACCGCCAAGATAATACATGATTGCTAATGGTGCTGCGCCTATGGCACTCGCGCCAAAAATCTTGGTCATGAAGATACCTGGCGACCAGGCGACCTGCAGATAGGGGATGCCCGTTTCGCAGATAATCCGCGTGAAGACTAGATACAACAGCAAGGAGAGCAGTGAATAGATCAAGGCCATTGGGAATTCTAGATCAAATGACGTGCACAGAACGATCACTAAACCTACAAAAGCAAACATTAAAATTCGAGCTGCATAGACACCGTCCTTCTCGTGATCAGCAGCTTCTTTAAAATTAAATGCTTTGACGAACACCGATTTATAATAATTCCGACCCGTGAATAAAATCATAGCGGCATAGGCTATGTAGGCTCCGGCACGCATGTTACTGGTATCTTCACTGCCAATGCGATTACCGGTGCTGAGATAGAGCTGCATACTTAATATCGCTAGAATTATTTGTGATAATCCAATAGTGAGCCCAATTTCACGCGACAGGAAGTAGCAAATACCAATAATAGAAAAGAAAAATGAGAATGAGTTTAGCCAGAAGGCTCCAGATTTGCCGAAGGTGGGAAAGAGGCTCCAAATAAAACTAAACTGAACATTATAATTGATATCTGGATAATTATTCGGCCACCAAGCATGTAATAGGCGTACACCGTGAAAGAGCATCACCGTACCAGCGGCAATCCAAAAGCTACGCATGTAAAAAATACTTGGTAGACGCCTGTTTTCATCACGCATAAACAACGTCGTGCCAATTTGAGCAATGGGATAAGACAATTGTTCATGGTGGGCCCACTGTCTATGCACAATTAAAGACAGAGCGATTAAACAAATACTAAACAATGCCAATAATGGCAACCAATTAGTGAGTAGTGATGGCATCCAAGCGTCCCATGGGATGCCATCAGTTCCTTGTTGTTCATAACCAGTGAAGAAAGCGTCATAAACGCGCTGTTTTTCCTCTTGGTTATCACCAATGCCTTCGTATCCACCGGCAGGCCATATATCTTGTGGGATATATTTAATGGTTTCATAGTTTTGCATTTGCGTGCTGTTGCTGTATTGCACCCATGGCACGATCTGCATGTAGGTAAAGAAACGATTTAAGCCAGCACCTGCAGTCCAACAGCCAACCAAAACAATTATGAGTGAAACCAATAACTCGCGGTTGCCTAAAATCATTTTTGGAGCTATCGCTTCCCATACGGGTTTAGCGTAGGCAGCTGCAAACGGAATTAATAAAAGCCAATGAGCCGATAAGAAAAATGATTGTTCGTGAACATAGGATAAATAGGCGCCAATAAGCGTACAAATTCCCAATCCAACAAATGGCAGGGAAATTCTTTTGCACCACATCGGATTCCAAATGAGCGCAATGCTCAGGACCAGCATCATGGGACCAGGCGGTAAGAAATTCGATACAAATGGAGACTGTTTGAGATAAAAATCGCTATAGTCAGTAAACGCTATAGTGAAGAGCAGCGCGAAGACGCCAAACAACACTGACTTAAGGGTAAACGCACGACCCGTAGGGGTGACGTTTTCCTCTTGATGGATTTCTTTTTCTGGATTTTCGTTCGAAGCTAAATTGGACTGATCAGAATCACTCATTCTCTGTTATAACCCACGTCCTTATTAGCATTTAGGCTTTAATAGCCTTTGAAATCAAAGAGGTCCGCATGATGGTGCATTATTACTGAACGCAATCGGTAAACGACCTATGACATGCAAAGGTGACCATTATGGACAGATTCTTATAAATTGTGATTTAGAAATAACCTATGACACAAGAGGTACACACAAAATAGTGAGCGATTGGTCTAAATCAGGTCATGCCTTGGGCAGTAAACCACCAGGCATTACGGTGTAAATAATGAAATAATAAAGGTTTAGCTAGCCAACGATCACTTTAAAGCGCGGTGGTAATTCTTCGAAATCAGTGAATACATGATAGAGCAGACCAGTGGTTACGCCAAACATCCCCATGAACAGCTCGCCAAAAATGAGGCCGATGAAGAATGGTTTGTAGTCTTGGTAGAGTTTGCCTCCACCAAATCTGACAACTAACTCCCTAATAAACCAGCCAATTAGGAATGCATAAAAGGTTCGACCGGATGGATACGTTCCCCACACAAGAAAGAGTACTGGGTGGAGCGGGAATCCGGTAAAACGGAAACGCATGAAAAAGAATAGGCCTACACAGACAGCACCAAAGGTGATGTAGCCCAGTGTTCTTCCATCAGGACTAATGACGCTTGCGCGTTCAAAAATACTGCGTGATTCAGCTTCACCCGGTGCAGTTCTTTGTCCAAGATCATCGAGTTGGGTGAGATCGCGCGTAGAGGCACCTAAGAAATTTTTAGGTACATGGAAATCCCCATATGCATAAGAATAGGCATTGCTGCCCATCGTATACATTTGATAGATACGGAATGTCATGCTGACGAAAATTGCTGCTAACACGACGCCAATTATGATACCGCACAAGCGCTTGAGTTTCACCTTACGCTGCTCAGCCATTTTAAGGCTATTGGCAACATAGGGGATCATCGCCTCTTTAGGGTCCGAAAATAGAATCGCACCAAAATAATACATGATCACCATCGGTGCCGCACCAATGGCACTGACGCCAAATAATTTTGAGATCACTAGACCTGGTTGCCAACCAGCCTGCATATAAGGAAGTCCTGTTTCGCAAACAATGCGGCTAAAGACCAAAAATAATAACATAGATAACAGCATATAAAACGTAGCAACGTAGATATCTAAGCCAAAATTAAGGCATAACAGCATGATTAAACCGAGGAAAGAAATGACCAAAATGCGAGCTGCAAACACACCATTTTCTTCGTGTTCATCGGCCGGCTTGAAGGTAAATGCCTTTTTAAGTACTGATAAATAGTAAACACGACCTGTGTACAAGATAATTGCAGCATAGGCGATATAGGCACCAGCGCGCATATTGCTGTGATCTTCAGAGCCTAATTTTTGCCCAGTGCTGATGTAAATCTGTGCGCCTAAAATTGCCAATGCGAATTGTGAAATGCCAAGGCTCAAGCCAATTTCACGGGACAGAAAATAACAGATGCCAACGATCGAAAAGAAAAAGCTGAAGTGATTAACCCAAAAACCACCGGATTTGTTAAGCACCGGAAACAAATTCCACATAAAATCAAATCGAGTACTGGTGACGATATCGGGAAACTGATTTGGCCACCAGACATGTAAATAGCGAATGCCATGAAAACAAATCACACAAAGTGCAGCAACCCAAAAGAGCTTATTATAAAAGAGATCAGGCAATGCGCGGTTATGCGTGCGTTCAAATAACGAATTACCGATATGAGCTATGGGATAGGCAAGTTGTTCATGTTGGGACCATTGCCGGTGAACGATCAATGACATAGCGATTAAACAGGCGCTGAATAAAACCAGCATCGGTATCCAGCTGGAAAGGAGGGAAGGCATCCACGCATCCCAAGGAATGCCTTCTGTTCCCTGTGCCTCATAACCAGTTGTATAGGCATCGAAAACACGCTGTTTTTCTTCGGCATCACTCGCATCAAGCCCGCCAGATGGCCACAGATGCGCTGGGACATAGTGAATGGTCTCATATTTTTGCATCTGGATGCTGTTATTATACTGCGTCCATGAAAATATTTGAGTCGGTGTAAAGAAATAGTTAAGACCTGCTCCCGCTGTCCAACAACCAACAAATATAAAGATCAGAGTAACGATAAGCTCTTTGCTGCGCATAACGCATTTTGACGCCACGTTTTGCCATAGTGACTGCGAGGAGGCGGCAATACAAAATAAAACCGGTATCCAATGCCAGGATAACCAAAATGATTGCTCAGCGACTAAGGTTTGAAAACAAGCAATTCCGACAGCAATAATGCCGTTGACCAAGTAAAAGACCTTGCGATGGCACCACATTGGATTCCAAATGAGGGCCAATGCGAGGACAAGGAATATAGGTCCTGGAGGCAGGTGATTGGCAACAAAAGAAGTCTGCTTGAGGTAAAAATCATTATAAGCTGTGTAACAAATAACGATGGCTAATCCAAGTAGGCCAAAGAACACAGACTTTATAGTAAATGCACCCTTTTCGTCATTGGCTACTGAGGCGGTCTCAGGTGTTTGCTCTTCTGCAGAAGTCTTGTCTTCGTTTTCGCTCATCTATTTAGTGAAATCCAGGTCGTCATAAGGACTGCAAGTTAGGAGGTGGGCACATTCAATGTTTTATATACGAATGCAACTGACTAACGGCACTAGACATAGCTCCGTGACAACCGGAATGGACTGCTTTTTTAGTGGTGCTCCATAGTTTATTATGGATGTACAGCTGTGCCTTATTGCTTTTGTAATGCTTCTAGAGCACGCTGGCGAATTGCCGGATCGCTGCTTTGACTGGCTTCGATTAAGAATGGATTCGCTGTTGTCGTGCTTTGCGGAATAGGTGCCTGATAGCCTCGTGCACCAAAGAGGTCCGGACGAATTGCCAGGATAACGAGTACGGTTAGCAGGCAGGTGCTGATAACACCCATTATGGCAATGGTGAAAACTAGGATGCGGCGGCCACTTTTGAAACTTTGAACCAGATTGCTAAAATGCTCTTGTTGCCGGACCGAGTTATCCTTCATCTCTTGGTTCATGGCTGCCATTTGCTCAACGACTTGCACCTGCGCCTGGTCACGCTGTTCAAAGTACTCTTGTACTTTAGCTAGAAGGTTTTGGCTCGCCTCTTGAGCCGTGGTCACCTGACGACACAGCTCTTGCTGTTCTTGAATCAATTGCGGGAGGTGCTGCATGGATTCAGTGCTGATCTGAAGGTGATCCTGCACTTGGTCCATGGTGCTTCCCATATTTTGAAAGTTTTCGCTCATCTCGCCGATGATGGCCTTACGTTCTTCTTCGGCCTGTTCGACTTCTTCTTTTTGTTTTTTACGTTTGAACAATCCGCTAAGTCGCTTGAGGGGCATTGATCACTCCGTTTTCCAAGCTTCTCGGATTTTACTCCGCATACAAGCAAAGTTTAGAAGCACGTCTCCGAGTGAACAATTCGGGTAACTGAGCGTTTATTGTGTTGAGCTTAGTAGGTTCTAGACTCCCCAAGGACACTTATTCATGGTTGATTTTCAAAATGGTGCAGGATCAGAACCAGGCTTTTCGGTTGGCAACAAGTCGACAAAAAAGTCAGGATTGCGTGCAAGAGACATTATCTCTTTGCTGTCCGTTATTGTCAGTCTGCTTTTGGTAATCGCCTGCATTTATTACATCGATAAAGAGGTCGACAGAGAACACTTCATCAATTCACAAAAACCTGAGGATGAAGTTTTACAAAAAATGGGAGCGCCAGATCTGGATAAAGCTCCTGCGCTACCAAGCGCCGAAGATTTGTCCATTTGGGATGACCATGTCGAATGGGTGATGAAAAATCCTAAAGAATTGGTAAATCAATTTAATGGCTATAGCCACATGTCCTTTGCTTGGCTGCGTAAGCAAAACCAGTTGGACCTCAAAGAAGCACCGCTTTCTCAGTATTTCAACATCGAGGATATCATTGTTGACGGACTGGCCTTTGGGACACCTACAATTATTGAGGGTAACCTTATAAACGCCAAAACGGTGAGTGCTGAGGGTATTGGTGATTGGCAATGGATTACCATAGAAGCAGAACCGCATCAGTTTGTCATGCTCCTAGCACCAGCATCACTTAATGAATATACAATTGGCAATAAAGTTGCCGTCGTTGGTAGAAGCATGGGGCTCATGAAATCACCGGGCAATACTGGTGAATGGATGACCTTGATAGGCACACGCAACATCATTGAGCGAAAAGAAAATAAGAAAATTGAAGTCCCAGGTGTTTTACCAGCAGCACCGGAGCTGGGCAAATCTGACGAAGAAGAACAGAAATTATTCTCTTATATTAATGATGAACGTACTGTCCTAGAATTGCGTCCTTACTTTTACTTAGTTGGTAAAATAAAGAAAATAGATTCCTATGACGAAAATGTCTATGAGAAAGCATTGTCGATCAACAAAATAGCCGGCATGGTTCATGATAAACCATCTGATTATCGTGGAAAAATATTCAGTATAGAAGGACGAGTTTTAGATGTATTCATGGATGACTCAGTAGCCGAATTAAAGCCCTATGATATTGACAAAGTTTCAAGAGTTATTGTGTGGGCATTGGTCCGTGAAATGTATCAGACCAAGGATATTACCGGCAAAGTTACGGAGCGCATAGAAACTGTTCGCCACACGTTTGAGTTAGCCGTCGTTGGAGATATTCCAAAATTGAAACAGGGACAACTTATTCGCTCTCGTGGCCGCTTTTTGAAAGTCCACGGTATTCCAATGGATCGTAGCTCAAATCGAGACGCGGTATTTGGCCGTCTCCAGAGTGATAATTTCTATAGTAAACTGTTCATCGTGCCTTCGATCACTGTCGTCGAAGAAGAGAAGGATTCAATCTGGGTAAAAGTCGCGCTCACGGTTGTTATGTGTAGTTTCTTTGTATGTGTCTTATGGCTCTATTTCAAAGACATTCGACAAAACGAAAAATATCGCACACGACCACGACATCGCCATAGCAAGCCTGGCAAAGAAAAGACTGATTCCACTGAAGGTGCTACATCAGAATAGCAAATCTGCTTGACTCAAAATTCGTAAGCTGAGTCTCACCAATGTGACTCAAGAAAAATTGTTATTAGCGCATGTGGTCATGGAACGTGCTGGGCAAGCCGGGTACACGTATCTCGTACCTGAAGAAATTAAAGATCAGGTTGCAGTGGGCGATTATGTCATGGTACCATTGCGTAATCGCAAAGTACACGGATTCATTAGCCAACTCAATTATGAAGAGGCGCCAGATTATACATTACGCACGGTTCAGTTGCTCAAAAAACGAGTCTTATTACCGAAGACATTATTCACATTAGCGCAATGGGCGAGTAGTTATTATCAGAGTACGCTGAGTGCATTTTTAAATACAATGATACCCAATGCCGTAAGAAAAGGTGTTGAACAGCAGCGCATTAAAATTTTCACCAGAACTGACCAAGACGAACCCGAAGGCTTGACCAAACGCCAATCAGAAGTGCTCGCGTGTCTCCCCGTAGGAGGCTCATTTACCCTCAGTGAGGCAACACAATTAGCTGCTTGTAGCCCTTCTACCATTGACCGCTTGGTTGACGCAGGGGCACTCAGTCTCGACATTAATACTGAAATTTTTGAGCATCACATCTCGGTGCCAGACGAGAAGCACAGTTTGACCGATGAACAGGCACACGCGGTACAAGCTGTGCAAGAAAGTCTCGATGAAACAACTTTCAAACCGTATTTTCTTTATGGTGTAACTGGGTCTGGAAAAACCTTGGTGTATATGGAGCTCGCAGAGCAAGTTATTAAATCAGGAAAGCAGGTTTTAATTTTATTACCAGAGATTGGTCTGACGCCGCAGCTAGCTGCACGTTTTCGTAAGCGTTTTGAACGTGTTTCCATTTGGCATTCAGGATTTAGTGACGGGGAACGTAGTAGTGCATGGCATGCGGCAGCCAAGGGTGAAAAGGATCTCATCATCGGCACGCGCAGTGCACTATTCGCGCCATTAGATCGAGTCGGATTAATAATAGTGGATGAAGAGCATGACCACAGCTATAAGCAAGATAAAACACCACGTTATCAGGGTCGTGATTTAGCTGTCGTCTATGCACAGCAGCTCGATATTCCAATTGTTCTAGGCTCGGCGACTCCAAGCTGTGAAACGATTTATAATGTACGGCAACAACGCTATGAGGTGCTTCAATTACGTGAACGTCCAAGTGGTGCGCAATTACCACAGGCAGAAGTCGTTGATATGCGCGAAGAGTGCAAGCGTCAGCAGCAACGAGCGGTATTAAGTGATCGACTCATTGAAGCGCTACAAGAATCACATCAATCAGGTCACCAATCTATTATCCTATTAAATCGTCGTGGCTGGTCGCCAGTCGTTTCCTGTCCACGTTGTGGCTACACGTGTGAATGTGAACACTGCGACATCAGTCTAACTTGGCATAAAAGCACTGATATTTTACGTTGCCACTTATGTGATTTCACTAGACGTCTACCAGATGAATGTCCAGTCTGCGGACATCAGGAAATGGCCCATCGCGGCATCGGTACTGAACGACTTGCTGCACTTATTAATGAGAAAATTCCATCCCTGCGCATCGCGCGAATGGATGCCGACACAATAAGTAAAAAACATGGGCACGCAGAAATTATCCAGTCATTTGCAAGAGGTGATTGCGATTGTCTCTTAGGTACACAGATGGTTGCTAAGGGACTTGACTTTCCTCGGGTTTCATTGGTCGGTGTGGTGGATGCAGACCATGGCTTAGCAGCACCAGATTTTCGTGCTGCAGAACGAACGTATCAATTGCTGGCACAAGTGGCGGGCCGTGCTGGTCGAGCCGATGTTCATGGTTCTGTCATAGTACAGGCCTATGATCCCAAAGCACTGGCAATAGATTGTGCCTTATTTAATAAGCCGAAATCTTTTTTTGATGCTGAATTAGCACTAAGAGAACGATACGCTTATCCGCCTTTTACTGCATTATTACATTTAATGTGGCGCGGTGAAAAAGCACATGAAGTTGAAATGGCCGCCAAAGAACAATGTAAGAAAATTGAAACAGTCCGTAAAGATGAAATTATTCTCGGCCCCAGTCCAGCTGCACTCGCATTTGCTAAAGGACAATACCATTGGCATTGCTTGGTTAAGGCTTCATCACGAGGTGCAATCCAGCAACTAGTCAAACGCATGAGAAAATCTCATATTTTGGACACACCAAAGGGTGTTTTGCTTGTTATAGATATTGACCCGTACGATTGCTGATCTCAGTGTACTGAAAACGATAAGGGTAGCAGAAAACCGGCTATTGGTAATCGCTGACTTGTAGAAATACTCGTCACCGACACGCTCAAGTATCGTTATACAAAGGAGTTTAGATGAGCATTAAGACAGTAGATGATTTCAAATCGCATGTAGCGAGCATCGAATCTATCGATGGTTACCAAGCCCCCGTTGCTTTTGCTGTGGGTGTTGCCCATTACGGAATCAGTAATCTACAAGAACCAAACACGTATACACAAGATGATAAAATATTAGACACATTTTATCCAATTGTGAACTTTGAAGAGAACACTGGCACCGCTGCAATTATCGCAAATCACGTTGGCCATAAAAGCGGAACTCATAGTTATGTCATTAGTCAAAGTCAATTATCGACCATCCTAGCAGACTTCAAACCATTTGAGGGTGATGGGAAAGTTCATAACAATATTGAAATTTTAAAAGCATTTAAACAAAATGCACACGATGGTTTGATGCCACAACAAATTGTTGTTTCGTATATTCAAGATTTGCAGGATGATATTGCATCCGTCTATGATGCTTATTTAAGGCTGCACTTATTAAGCCATCGAAAAATACAGCCACATAGTACTAATCTCGGTAGTTTATTCGGGACCTTAAATAATGTGGTATGGACTGATCACGGCCCATTTGATCCTGATAACTTTGATTTAGTGCGCGCTCAATTTGCTGGACAAGGCAAACAATTGCACGTTCGTTCAATTGATAAATTCCCACGCATGAGTGATTATGTCATTCCCTCAGGTGTTCGTATTGGTGACGCTGATCGCGTACGCTTAGGTGCTCATCTTGCCGAAGGCACAACAATCATGCATGAAGGCTTTGTTAATTTTAATGCTGGTACGCTTGGCCATTCTATGGTTGAGGGGCGCATTAGCGCAGGTGTTGTTGTTGGCGATGGATCTGACGTCGGTGGTGGCGCGTCAATTATGGGCACACTGTCCGGGGGCGGTAAGGAAGTAATTAGCATTGGAAAAAAATGTTTATTGGGCGCTAATGCTGGAATTGGTGTTAGTCTTGGCGATGAATGTACAATAGAAGCTGGACTCTATGTAACCGCAGGCAGTAAAGTCATGTGTACCTGGGACGGTGAAATCCGTAAAGCTGGAGAGCTCAGTGGAGAATCCGGCTTATTATTCAGAAGACACAGTATTAGTGGTTCCATAGAAGCAGTTAAAAAACGTAACCAAGTAGCCCTCAATGAGGATCTTCATTCGAATGATTAGACAAGGAAAGCAACGGCAATGAGGGGATTTCTCTATATGTAGAACACTTCTTGCCGAATTATAACATGAAATCACCAAAACCTCTGTTCCTCATACATTTCGCTTCGTTAGTAAGCACTATGATGATATCTATATCTTCATTATGTGGGGCAGAGGTTTATGAAATTACAAAAATAGAAATACCATTCGAGTATACACTCCGTGGTGAAGTTCGTGCCGAAGAAACGACCCCAATTAAAAGCGCTGTTTCTTGGAAGCCGGTTCGCTTTGTTGTACCGGATGGATCATATGTGTCTAAAGGTCAAAAAATTGTTGAATTTGATCCGCTCGAACAGCACGCGAAATATGAGAAAATGCTCATCCAAAAAAATGTAGTTGATTTAGAACTCAAGGGTCGACTGCTAACTATCGATGATAAGTCACAGAAATTTGCTGACCAAATCAAAGAAAAAGAGGGCCGACTACTGGTTCTCAAGGCAAAATTGAAGCGCCTCAAAAGCATGCCTTTAAAAACCGATGTTGCTATTGCCAAGGGTAAATTGCGAGTAGCTAAATTGGAACTAGATGCAGCCCAGAAAGACTGGGAAAAAGCTAAGCAACGTTTTGACAAAGGCTTTCTCAGCAAAACCGAATTACAGCGATATGATCATGCACTCAAACGTAAACAGGCAGAGATTGAACACAAATCTACAACGCTTTCTTTGGTTGACAAACCAGCGGAAGCATGGGATGTCGAAACGGTTGAATTACAAATCAAAAATGCTGAATTAGAATTGGAGAAACTCAGGTTCGAAAATTCAAAACAAAAGGAATTTATCGAAATCAATAAAATTGGCGCGCAACATGACGCTAAACGTTTTGAACAACGTCTCAAAAGATCAAAAGAAGAGTTGGATAAATTAGTCATTAACTCGCCTACAGATGGTTACATAGTTTACACTGAGCGTTTCAAACGTGATCTCGCTGAAAATGGCGGTAAAATGTGGCGACACCGCATTTTTCTTAACATTCCACACATAGATGGCATGTATATTCATGGAATTATCCCAGAACACCTTAGACAAATGATCGAAGTCGGGAATAAATGCGACCTGTATATTTCAGGTGCTGATGCGACTTATATAAAGGGTGAGGTGTCGTTTATTGATAAGCAGCCAAAGGACTTAAAGGAAGCAAAGGGTCAAATCGAATGGGGTAATCAACAAAGCAGCGGCATCAAAGTATACACGATTAAAGTAAAGCCTTTGGGTGAATCCTCACCACTGATTAAGCCCAAAGCCCATGCAATGGTCAAGATTGTTGGTAAGAAAAACTTAGCAGCTGCGATTCCTTCTAATTACGTTGTATTCAAGGATGACCGTTACTATGCGTCATTTAATGGCATTTATGAGCCTATAGAAGGTACTCCAGTAAATGGCTGGTTCCAATTAAAAGATGAATCTCTGATTGGCAAAAAAGTCCAACTTAAAGGAACCTTTCCATTACAATCAGCAGATGAAACAATCGTTAATAATGATAGTGGGCAGTTGACGCTTTCAGGTGAAATAAGTGCGGTCAAAGACATTCCAGTGCGCGTAAACCATATACATCGTTCCTCAAAAATAACCGAATTGGTCGAAGAGGGCACTGACGTAAAAAAAGGCGATTTGTTATTTAAACTTGATGACACTGAGTCGGTAGAGGAATTAACCAAGCGTGAAGAAACACTCAAGAACAAGGTCTCCGAACGCGAAAAGGCTGAAGAAGAACTGAAAATCACAGAGTTAAATGGCAATATTAACTTGAAGCTTTCACGAAATAATGTTCGTATAGCTGAGCTTGAATTTGAGAAACGCAAGGCGAATCATAATTTCAGAAACATCGCCAATGCAAAGTTACAGCATACGTTATCAAAAATTAACCTGCAAGAATCTGATTCTGCATTGAAACGCTTGAAGAATCTTCCTGCAGATCGTGTCTCTAAGACGGAGATGAAAAAAGCCGAGCGTGATTATACTCGCAAGCAATTGTTAGAGGAACGAGCAAGGCTCCAATTGTACATCTCTGAGAATGGCATTGATTACTTTGGGCTGAAACGCTCGGAAAGAGACCTGCTGAGCAAACGATTGTCTTTAGAGAGTCAGGAAAAACGCTTGGCTTATGAACTGCAAATAGCACGTGGGCGAATTATCCGAGCAAAAAATAGTGAGACCCACCATCGAGATCGTTACGACGATATGCAAGTGGCGCTTGAAAATTTGACAGTCAATTCGCCTGCAGACGGGACCGTGGTGTATAATGTTATTTGGGACTCTGGTGAATTAGGAAAAATTAAAAAAGGTTCAACGGTTCGTCGTTACCTTAATCCTATTTCAATCGCGGATTTTAGCCAAACTATGGTTACGCTCGAAGTTCCTGAACAAGCATTTCCACACGTGGTTAAGGGTGGTTCGGTAAAGATATTCATTCCTTCACTTGGCGATCAAGAATTTGCCGGGACCATAGCTGAAGTTGATTACACATTTAAAAACAAAAGTCGCAAAGACGTTGACATTGGTATTTATGGCAACAGAGAACCTTTGGGCCAAGCCGTCTTCGTCGTGCGCATTCATCTAGAGGGCAACAATTCAGACTTAATTAAACCTGGCATGCAAGTCCATGTTCGTTTCCCAATTGATTGGCCGCTGAGGAGTGTTGATAAAAATGCTCACTAACCAGCGTAAATATATAGCCATTGGCAGCTCCTTGGTATTCATCCTCATTCTTTTTGGTTTGAGTGGTGAAGACCAGGTAGAAACGAGCGAAGTTTATATTGTTCAAGCAATAGAAAGCAAAAGTGAAGTTGTTGAACGTGGTTTAGTGGTCAGCGATGATGTCGAAGTAATTCGCGCTGGTGCTAGTGGTGTCTTTGTCGAAATGAGTGATAGCGGTGGCTATGTTAAAAAAGGTGAACAACTTTTCAGGATGGATAGCAGTGAACCTGAAACATGGTATGAAGATGCACAAGAGCGCATCAATACGCTTCTCAGCGATAAATCACAAGTCGAGCAAGAACTTACCGTCGTGCAATTGGAAGAGCGCAACACGAAGCTCATTAAGAAAGAAGATTTAGCATTAGCCAAACTTAAATTAGAACTAGAAGAAATGGGCCTATCCAGCCGTACCCGTCGTATTTTGGAAATAGATCTTAAACTTTCAGAAATAGATGTGACGGAATCTGAAGAAGCTTTAGAACGTGAAAAACGCTTATTCGAAAAGGGTTTAGCCTCGCGATTAGATGTAGATGAAGCGAAGCGTCGATTAATCACTAAAAAGGCAAAATTAGAAGAGCAGCGCATTGCTAAAACCTTACAAGAACAAGGGGCTGTCGAGGAAATTTTAGAGGAAATGCGTACCCATGTGTCAATGCAGGAATTCTTGGTTGAACGCAGTAACACGGTCAGTGAGAGTAGAATTAAACGCATTAAAAACCGACTAAAGACAATCGACAAACGATTGAGCGTTGAGCGCAAAGATATGACGATTAGCGGAGCTCAGGTCAAGGGTGCCACGGCCTATGCAACGCGCGACGGCATAGCCATTAATAAAGGATATAAAGATTGGCGAAATGCAGGACGCTGGGTACCTAATACCGTGGGTTCAAAACGCTATATAGGCGACGTCATATTTGAAATCATAGACCCTACAAAAATGCGCATAGAAACACTTATAAGCGAATTAGATTATAGTCTTGTCGAGCAAGGTCAGAATGTAGAGATATTTATCCCTGCACTGAAAAATAAGCACTATACGGGTGTGCTCGATTATATCGGTGGTATTGGTAGAGATAGAAGTGACGCATCAATATTAAGTGATGATATAGGTAAAACTGACATAACGGTTTATAATGCTGTTGTCAAATTTGATAATTCTGATGAACATTTACGACCAGGAATGTCCGCCGTCATTCGTTTTCCTGCCACACATACAAAAACCAAGATTCTCATTCCGAAAGAGTACACCAAGCATGTTGATGGTAATAGCTATCTGGTATTAAGTAAAAATGGTAGTGCTCAGAATGAGATTAGTATCTCCGGTGTTCCGAAAGGCGCTCATTATATATCAGTAAACGAAGGGCTTGTTGGTGGAGAATCATTAATTAGGTGGCGCGAGCATTAATGAAGCCACTCATTACGATTCAAAGCATTAGTCGATTCTATCAAATGGGCCAACATACGGTTAAGGCCCTGAACAATGTTAGTTTTAACATCCAAAAAGGTGAATTTGTCTCGATAGTTGGCAGTTCCGGATCCGGTAAATCAACGCTCATGAATATATTGGGCTGCCTCGACACACCCACTGAAGGTGAATATCATTTAGCAGATAATGTGATAGCTGATACTGATGATGATAAATTAAGCGATATCCGTAATCGTCACATTGGCTTTGTATTCCAGCAATTTAATTTATTACATGATCTCACAGTTGAAGAAAATATTTCGCTGCCACTTGCCTATCAAGGAATAGAACGGGATGAACGTCTTCGACGGGCGAAAGAATTAACTGATAAGTTTCAATTAAGTGACCGTCTCCATCATAAACCGTATGAACTGTCTGGTGGCCAAGCACAGCGCGTAGCAATTATGCGGGCTCTTATTACCAATCCAGATATACTATTACTCGATGAACCTACTGGTGCACTCGACTCAAAAACTGGACGTGAAATCATGGATATTTTTCATGAATTACACGAAACCGGTTTGACCATCATCATGGTAACTCATGATAATAATTTGGCCAATGAGGGCACGCGGTGCATCCGATTAAAGGATGGTGAAGTTATCGAAGATTCTCGAAGCGGAGAAGAACCGGAGCCACAATCTGAAACCATTAGCAAGCATGAAAGTGGAGTAGGTGGCTTATCTTGGCAGGATTTATTTCGCGTTGGTATTCGAGAAGGTCTTTTAACCCATAAGCTTCGTTCTGCACTGACCATGCTTGGAATTATTATCGGTGTTGCTTCCGTTATAGCTATGTCCTCGTTTTCACTAGGTAGTAAACAGAAACAACTAATGCAAATTCGAGAACTTGGTGTAAATCTTATCAATATTAAAGATTCACGATTAGAGGGTGAGCGATTAAATGAAGCGCGAGCCAAGGGTTCGAACGGTCTTACACTTCAAGATTTAGAACTCATAAAGAGTAAGATTAAGCATATTGAACGCGTAACGGCGTATCGCGAAATACAAGTTCGCTTAAATGTTGGTGGTTCTGATGTAAAAGGATCAGCTTACGGTGTTTTTGATAATTTTCTAAGTGTGAATAATATAGTGCTCAGCCAAGGACATATGTTTTCAGAGATGGATCATGTCCAAGGAAACCGTGTTGCTATTATTGGCTCACATATAGCAGAGCATTTGCCATTGAATAAAATAATAGGAGAACAGATATTTCTCGGATCAAATCCTTATACCATTGTTGGCATCTTAGAAAACAAGCATGTAGATACTACCGAATTGGAAGCCAGCGGTGGCACAGATCTAAACAAAGGGGTGTTGGTACCGTTATCAACCATGCTCTTGCGTACGGCTTCTGCTGAAATGCGCAGTGAGTTAGATGCAATTCAACTGCAATTAGACAACGAAGATAATTTAGATAGCGCTGGATTGGCTACTCACCGTTTGCTGCAGGCAGCTCACAATGGTGTCAGCGATTTCTCAATTGAAGTACCACTCGATCTCCTTAAGCAAAAACAACAATCTCAACGCTTATTAGATGTTCTAACGCTTTGTGTCTCCTCCATTTCTTTGATTGTTGGCGGTATTGGCATTATGAATATCATGTTGGCTTCTGTTACTGAGCGACTTAAGGAAATTGGCATCCGCCGAGCAATTGGTGCTACCAGATCAGATGTTAAAATGCAATTTCTTACAGAGTCAGTGACCTTATCTATTGCCGGAGGCATTGTTGGTATTTTATTTGCCTTTTTAGTGGTGTTTATAGTTGGTTATAGCCTCGATATACCACCTGTATTTTCTCCTGTTATGATCAGCATTTCCGTTTGTGCAGCACTTGGTACAGGTTTGGTTTTTGGTCTTTACCCAGCGATGCAGGCTTCTGAGAAGAGCCCTGTAGAGATATTGAGAAATGAATAGAATTATGCTACGTATAACATGTATCTTATTATTGCTTTCATCGCTAAATGGAGTTGAAAACGAAGCGATTCCCAAAACACCAACGGTCGAAACCAAAAAAGTATTTAGTGTGGCTGACTGTATAGCCTATGGTGTCACCAATAACGTTGATGTCCGCAAATCACGAATAGCAATGCAAAAGGCTGAATGGCAAGTTATTTCGCAAAAGGCTAAGTATGCCTTCCAGCTTAATTCTTCTATTACACAAGATATAGAGGAAGATACCAAGAGTTACAATGTAAACTTAAATCGAACGCTGCCGATGGATTTCAATGTGCGGGTAGGGGTAACCAAAAATGAGACAGGGAATGAAGGCACGGCGTCACTGCGTATTAGCAAGGTAATTTTAGGTGGCGGGACGTTAGCAGAGTCCAATAGAGAGATTCAAAATAGTTTAATTGATGAACTAACGACACAAAATGGCCACTATCAACGCATTCGGCAACTGAAACTCCAAGTCGTTCGTGCGTATTATCGCGTGGTTAGATCTAAACAAACCTTAGACATTCAACGTCGCCAATTAGACCGAGCCAAACAAAATAAAGTACGTGCGGTAGAACGAGACCGTCTGCTCGATATTGCCAATGCCGATATTCAAGTGTCAGAGAATGAGGACCGCGTCCTTCAGGCTGAATTGGATATTACCAGTGCAAAAGACAATTTAAAACGGGTAATTGGTATGCGTATTGATAAAGTTATTGACGTTAGTGGTGAATTCAGCATCACCATCACCAAAAATAACCTAATAAAAGACTGGGAGTTTGCTCAAAAAAATCATGTAGATTTTGTTAATTATTATCTTGATCTCAAAAAGATAGAGCGGGATATAAAAATTGAGCGCTCTCAATTACTGCCAACGGTTACACTTGATTACAATGCATCTCAAGCCAGCAATGAGACCTACGATTTCGAACAAGATGTTAATAGCAGTATTGGACTTTCTCTCAGCTGGACCTTTGGTGCCGCCCGTGATCGCAGTACCTATCATCGTGCGCTTCTCGATAAACAAAGTGCAGATATTGATTTATTTGACATAACACAACGCAAATTACTTGAATTGCGCAATTTGGATAGGGATATCAATGAGTTGATCCAACGTATCGGCATTGCTGAAGCAAGACTGAAGTTACAAGAACGATCTACCGCATTATATGCGGATAGGTGGCAGAATGGTGAAATTGATATACTGGAGTTCATTCGTAATCAGGATGCATTAGAAAATAGTCGCGTGAGTCTGCTACAGCTGAAAATTCAGTATATTGAGAAACTCGAAGAATATAACTTTGCGATTGGGCGTTAGACTTAATGATCTTTATGCCACAATTCATCGCCAGCTAAATTTTTGATAGTTAATAAATTTAGCTTAACAGGTTTGCCCTCAAAGGCGATTTGATAAATAACACCGTTTTCATCGAACCACAGTCGCGCATAGGGACGTTTCTCGTAGCTGACAACTGCTTGTTTGACAACTAATTTATGTGGACCAATTTTCAGCACTTCTTCAAGTCCGACATCGATTGTTAAAACTTTATCTAAAAAGCTTAAGTTAAGAATGTCACCGTTTTTCAACTTGGGTGGCAGGAGCAGTACGGGACCATGGAAATTGTCGGCATCAAAATCCTCATGCACTTCGTCTTCAATAATTTCAAGTGCTGGTATGGCAACGTGCGAGTGTAGACCGAGGTGGTCTACATGTGATTCTACCCGACAACTGATGCCCAATGCGTCCAAGGTACCGTTGGCACCTGAAAAACGTGTTTTGTTATCATAGATAAGTTCTATGTTTCCTGTAATGTTTTTGCTACCTGATTCTTTAACAACATCTATAATTTTTTCCAATAATGGATTTGCTGGCATCATTGCACTTGCTGCATTTATACTTTGAGTCGAAACAGGTAGGTTTCTCATCAATAAGCGAATTTGAATGACGTAGAATGTTTCTTTAGTATAAACTCTATAAAATAATTTGTGGTTTTGCATGCTTGATATAGGGGTTTCCAACGAAAAGACATATTCTTTGTTGAGGTGTGCTGCAATCACAGCACCTATATCGTTTTGTGCCCGAATACCTGTTCGATAGACAAACTGATTGATGGCATGCCAGCCGTAGACACCAATGCACAGCAGGAAAATTACTAAACGAATGTAAGATCCTTTGGTCATAAACCACCCCAAGAACCTAAAGAAAGGCTGAAACTTATTTTTTCATCTACGGTGCGACCGTTTACATCTTTATCTAATTCGTAACGAATACCCAGTGTTCCATCAATCATTTTACGCACGAAGCCGATGCTATAGCCATCTATGCCGTCACCTTCATCTCTATGTACAGTGGCAATATCAATGTCGTAACGATTAGATTTAATTAACAGATGTGGCTCATGTTGCCATTCATCTTGAGCCAAGCTGCGGTTTTGTTTTAACGTGCTATCATGTCGAAACGTCAAACGATCATGGAATTCCCATTTCAAACGAAAATCGAACTCATCCCAATCTCGTAAGACGCCATTATAATCGAATTCACCATTGATAGTGACGCGGTCTGTCAACTTACCACTCACAACGTTTTCAATTGATCGTAACGAGTCTTTACCAGTCACAATTGTATTGGTGTTATCGATAAATTCTCGGTCTTCATCTCGAGTTCCAAGTATGATGTCATTATAAATACGGAAATGACGGCCAGTTTTGCTCAATGTATTGTCGAAACGAATATGAATCAATTGCAGGTCTTCATCAAGCAAGTGCTTGTCATCACCTATATCAAAGAGGGGTAAGGTATCTCCCTCGGCTTCAGTAATATATTCTAAACCAATATATGGCATAAATGTGTGCTTGAGGTTATTGGTAAAAACACCAACAATCCGTGTTTTAATCCCAGCTTCGGCACTCCATGTGTACGCTTGTGCGTCATCAACATCGGATTCGAGAAGTGTTGTGTCTTCATAATGCAAAAGGCTTAGATCAGTCTGTGCTTCATAGCCCCATAAATCATACCAACGCGAGGCTGAAAGGGTGGCTGTACCGCGAATCCGCCACGTTTCTGATAATGGATCGCCTGCTAAGCTGGCATTTTCTAAGTGGAATTGTTCAGTCCATAATTCAGCGGATGCGTGTATATCTTCAAATAATTGGGTTTGTGTCAGTGCAATATGAACGCCATGAACGCGGTCAGCAATTTCTGAATCTTCATATGGTTGGAGGGCATTATCATAGGCAAATTGAAGGTATTCAGATCCCCAGACAGCTGCCAATCCTTGGCGAGCCTGGGGTGATTCTTGCATAACGATTTCTTGGTAATCAGCACGAAAGCGATCTTCGTTGAGGCTGCCAGTTATAGAATTTGGCAAGTCTGCAAAACGCAGATACATAGCTCCGCCTGTGTAAGATGCGTTATGTTCGAATTCCCATGCTCGTGACTCACGGCGATCCAGAACTGTTCCGCTCATATCTTCATAGATGTTATCAAAAGCTAAATCATCAAAATCAACAAAACCG